>DATLTW010000061.1:0-71832 GCA_035533495.1 Acidimicrobiales bacterium
CAGATCACGACCAGATGGACCTCGGCGCCCTCACTGGCCCACTGCGCGAGCACTCCGCCCGCGGCGACGTCCGCGTCGTCGGGATGCGCGTAGATCGCGAGTGCCGAACGGGGTTCTAAACGTAGCGCGCGCACGATTAACCGCGATATTTGGGCGCCGTGGTCTTGACCAGCATGCCGATCTCGCGCGCGAAGTCCTCGGTGCCTTCGAATCCCTTATAGACCGAGGCGAATCGAACGTACACCACGTCATCGATCTCACGCAGGACTTCGAGAGTCGACACGCCGATCTCTTCGCTGGTGACGTCACGGTTGAGCAGTCGCATCGACTCCTCCACCCCCACCGCGACGCCCTCGAGCACCTCGTCGTCCACGGGACGGTTCTTCGCGGCCGAACGCACCCCCGCGAGAATCTTCTCCCGCACGAAGGGCTCGCGGTCGCCCGAACGTTTGATGACGAACAGACCAATCTCCTCAATGCGCTCAAAGGTGGTGTAGCGCTGGGCGCAGTTGGCGCACTCGCGGCGTCGGCGAATCGCCACGCCGTCTTCGGCCAGACGCGAATCCACGACGCGGTCGTCGTCGGCAGAACAAAAGGGGCACCGCACCATCTCACGATACACCTAAATACCTAATTTCTCAGGGGATTAGGACGTGTTCGCCCGCCACCACCACCGACGAACCGAGTTCGCGCACGAGCAGGGCTCGTGCGTACGAAGGATCGACGGGGTTCACGTCGTGCGCAATCGAATTGAGAGTGTCGCCCGATTGCACCACGTAATCCATTCCTGGCGCCAGCACGGTGGAGTTCGCGAGGTCACTCGAGAGGCCGGCGCTGTTCGTCGCGCCAAAGGTGTGAACGGGCAGCGCGAGAATGGTGATCGCACTCATCAGCACCAGACCTACGAGCGCACGCCGACGAAGTCGCGCCGCGCGAGCGCGAGCCGTTCGACGCTGAGTGAGCGTCGGCCCTTGGCGAAACGCCCGAGGGGCCGAGGGGGCCGCCACGAGACGCAAGTAGGGGCCGGCGTTGAACTCTTCACCTTCGAGGATCTCTAGGACTTGCGCTGCGGCCATTTCCGACACTCCCTGTATCTACGAACACCTGTTCGCCATTCTAAAGCGAACAAGTGTTCGTTGCAAGAGCTTTTGAACTTTGTTGAAACTCCTCATATTTAAGCCCTTTCGCGCAGTTTTCGGCCTACTCGCCCAAAGTCGCCCCACCGCGATGCCGGTGTCGGGCGATTCCTTGCAAGCACGAGGGCCGCTTCGCTGAGGTCTCGCGCCAGCCAGATCCGGTGACGACGAACGAGTTGCGCGCACTCCACGCTCAGTGCGTCGTCGGGGTGATCGTGCGAGTCGGTAACTTGCCCGTCGGTCACCCAGATCACCGGCTCATTCGCTCGACGTCTCGATAGGGCCCAGCGAAGTACCGGCCCGTCGACGCCATTGCCCACGTTGCCCGAAGGGCAGTGCGTCGCGACACGACCACGCTCAGCTAACAGCCAGACGTTGGGCGTGGCACCCAGATCGCCCGGGCGATGGCTGTAGCCCACAACGAGCGCGTGGGGCGAGCGCTCCACGACGGCGCGTACTTCTTCGCTGACCAAGTCCATCGAACCCGACTGATCGATCACCACCACGCCGCCGTGAGTGCGCGCGCGCTGGGCGAACGCGCGACGTTGCTCGTCGCTCAAGAGACGCCCCGGATAGCGCATCACGGTGCCCGACGTCGTCGCTCGGGATCGCCGAACGCTTCCCTCGTGTTGAGTCACGCGAGGGCCCAGAGAAGCGTGGTCGAAGACGAGCGGCGCGAACTGACCGGTTACGGGGCGACGCCCGCCCACTTCGAGCGAGCGGCGAAATGCCCGCAACTCCTCAGGCGTTACGGGCGCGCGAGCGGCGAGCGACTGCGTCAACATCCGCGCCAGCACCAGGGTGGACACCGCGTACCCGCTCGGCACGCCGTCCTCGTTGAGCCGGGTCGCGCCAAGGAGTGGTGTACTGAACTGTTCGACCAACGTGAGCGCTCGTTTGCGGATCGCGCGAAGGCCCCCGAGCCACGCCGACTGACCCTGTCGAATACCCGCGAGGTACTCCTTTTCCGCGCCGGTCCCGAGTACCGCCAATAAAAAGCACACGGCCTCGCCCCACTCGCCCGCTTCGCCCAAACGACGGCCGCCGACTTTCTCGGTCCCGTCGCGCAACAACGCCACGTCGAAGTGCAGTCGTGCGAGCAACGTGTTGACGCGAAACTCCTCAGCGCACTCAAGGGCCCGGGGCGACACTTCGTCGAGGGCCCTTAACAGGTGGCGCACGTGAGGGCTCACTCGAGCGTGCATCAGTTCGTGCGCGCGCACGACTCGCGCTTGTCCGCCGGGGCCCAGGGGAACCTCGAGTACCCGTTCCGACAGGTTGCAACTCGCCGCACCGCGCATCGTTGAACTTTCTCGCACCGTCCAGGCACCCGTGACCGGATCGTCCTCTCGCCCGCTCAGCAGCTCTGGAAAGATCACCCTTCCCGTCACGAAAGCGCAGCGATCGCCAGCGCGTCGAGCACGCTGGGCGCGACCTCGTCGCCAAAGACGAGGTGCGCGGCGCGCGAGGGACCGTGGTGTCGGCGTAGTTCGTCAAATGCGTAGAAGCAACGCAGCGACACCCGGCGCTGCTCGGGACCTACCGATCCCAAAAGGGCCGGCGCTCGAAGATCGCCGCTCAGACGCGCCACGGCGGCGGGGTGCGGGCGGTCGATACGAATACTCACCGGAAAACGATCACGTAAGGCGCGAGGCACGTCGTCGAGGTCTTCGATGTTCGAGGTCATGACGACGCTGAACTCCGAGCCGGGCTGCACCCACTCGAGCGTCTCGGGGTTGCGCCAGCGGGCCGACTCGGGTGAATCGGTCATGGCGAGTAACGTGGCCAGCGCGTCGCCCGACGCACGATCGACTTCGTCGAGCACGAGACGACCGCCGCGTCCGTCGATCCCACGCCACGCGCGAATGGCCGGTCCCTCACGCCATTCGAAACGACTCTCCCCCGAGGGCATCCAGGTACCGGTGATCTCGCCCGAGGTGAGATCCTCGGTGCAGATCAACCGTTCGGCGACTCCGTCATCGACCCCGTGATGCAGCGCGGCGAACGTCTTACCCGTGCCCGGCGGTCCATAGAGCAACACTCTGGCCACACCGGCCGACATCACGTCGGCCAGGTCGCGCCAGCACGACCCCATCGTCTCTTCACGCTCCACCCCGGCTCCTTTGAACTCGACGCAACGGTCGCGTGAATTGCGGCGACGCTTATGAGCGAGTGAGCGTGACGGGAGTGGCGCCGGTAAGTTCGCGCAGCTCGTCGTACGTCGTGGCGAAGACCGCGTTCGGCGTGCCACAGGCCGACCAGATCTCGCGAAACTCGCCCAGCGAGTCGTCGATGAAAACCCGCAACCGGCCCGGCCATCCCACGGGCGAAACGCCCCCGATCGGCTGACCGGTCGACGCGCGTACTTCCTCGGCGCTGGCCCGACGAAGGCTCGTGCCCCCGACGAGTTCGGCGAACGCAGCGGTATCGACGCGAAAGGCGCCACTCTTAAGAATCACGACCGGTTCGTCGTCGAGCACGAACACGAGACAGCTCGCGATGGCGCCGAGTGCACAGCCCAACGCCGTGGCCGCCTCCGCCGAGGTCTTGGTGGACGCACTGAACTGGCGAACCGGACCCTCGACGCCCCGTTCGCGCAGCGCCCTCGCCACGCGAGCCGCGCTGGGGTGAAGGTTCTCGGTGCTTTCCACCGCCTTAGCCTTCGACGGACTCGCCGAGGTAGACCGCGCGCACGCGTTCATCGTGCAGCAGGTTTTTCGCCAGGTCGCCAAAGGCGATCCGGCCGTTCTCCATGACGTAGCCCCGATCGGCCAGGCGAAGCGCATGCGCGGCGTTCTGTTCGACCAAGAACACCGTCGTACCGCTGTCGCGAATCTCGCCGATGATGCCAAAGATCGTTTCGACGATCATCGGCGCGAGCCCCATCGAGGGCTCGTCCAAGAGGAGGAGCCGTGGCCGGCCCATTAACGCCCGTCCGATCGCGAGCATCTGTTGCTCGCCGCCCGAAAGATTCGCGCCGATCAGCTTGCGGCGTTCCTTCAGAATCGGAAACGTGGCGTAGATCTTGTCCATGTCGTCGCTCGTCGAGCCCCTGCGCGTGAAGGCCCCCATCTCGAGGTTTTCCTGCACGGTCATCTGGGGGAAAATACGCCGACCTTCGGGCACGTGACAGATGCCCAACTGGGCGAAGTCGTGGGCCTTGGTGTGCGTGACGTCCTTGCCCTCGAAGAGAATCTGTCCACTCGCGGGCGCGTGCAGGCCCGAGAGCATGCGCAACGTCGTGGACTTGCCCGCGCCGTTCGCGCCCAGGAGCGTCACGATCTCGCCCTGGGCAACATCGAACGAAATTCCGTGCAGCGCGGTGATGGTGCCATATCGAACAACCGCGTCTTTGACTTCCAACATCATTTGCTTGGCGCCCCCTCGCTTGAGGTGCCCAGGTAGGCCTCGATGACCACGGGGTTCGTGCGCACCTCTTCGGGCGAGCCTTCGGCAATGACACTGCCGAAGTTCAACACGTAGATCCGTTCGGCGAGGGCCATCACCAACTTCATGTCGTGCTCGATCAAGAGAATCGTCACGCCCATTTCGTCACGCACGCGGCGAATGAGTTTGGCCAACTCGATCTTCTCAGAGGGGTTGGTCCCAGCGGCCGGCTCGTCCAAGAGCAGCGCCTGGGGATCGGTGGCGAGGCCCCTGGCGATCTCCAAGCGACGGCGATCGCCGTAAGAGAGCGAGGCCGAGATCGTATTGGCTTTTTCACTCAGTCCCACGAACCTCAAGAGTTCGACGGTGCGCGCGTCCGACTGCTTCTCGCCACGGCGCGTCGCGGGACCGCGCAACATCGCGCCGACCACACCAATGCCGTGATGGCTCTCCGCGCCGATCTTTACGTTCTCGAACGTCGTCATCGCGCTGAACATTCGCGAGGCTTGAAACGTACGCGCCACCCCGGCGTTGGCCATGCGGTAGGCCTTTTTGCCAATGATCGACACGGGCTTGCCGTTTTTCCCCACAAAAGTGATCGTGCCGTCCTGGGGCTGGTACACCCCGGTCAAGGAGTTGAAGAGCGACGTTTTGCCCGCGCCGTTGGGGCCAATGACGGCCAGTATCTCACCTCGGTCCTGGTGCAAACTCACGTCGTTGAGTGAAATCACCCCGCCGAAGCGCAGCGACACGTGTTCCACGTCGAAAATCAGGTCGCTCACGTGTCGTCTCCGGTCAAAACCTCGTCCAAATGGCCCCCATGATCGGCTTCTGAGAGCTTGATCTCTCGCTTTCGCCGTTTTGAGGGAATGAGGCCCGCCGGGCGAAAGATCATCATCGTGACCAGCAACGCACCGAGATATATGTAAAGGTCCGAGGGCTGATAGCCCGACGGCGGCGAGTGGAACAAGTACGCGGTCACCGTCTGGATGAGAATGGCCCCGAAAACGACGCCGGCGATCGAGCCCATTCCGCCCAAGATGACCAGCACCAACACGTTGATCGAGAACTGCAAGGTGAAGCTCGCCGGGAAGATGTAGAACAACTGGCTGGCCGTGAGGAAGCCAGCGAACCCGGCCGACGCCGCCCCAATGGCGAACGCCATGACTTTGTACTTCAAGGGGTTAATACCCACCGACTCCGCGGCGACTTCGTCTTCACGAATCGCGGTCCACGCTCGCCCGACTCTCGAGCGTTCGAGCAACGAGAAGACGATGATGAACAGCACCACGAAACTCAACACCAAGTAGTAATAGGGCACGGGCGCGAGCCCCCAGGAGTACTTAATGGGTCCGAGGTGGATCGACGGGTGAGGAATCTGATTCGTACCCAGCGAGCCGCCGGTGATGCCATAAAGGTTGTTGGCGAAGATGGTGATGATCTCGCCAAAACCCAAGGTCACGATGGCCAAGTAGTCGCCGCGCAGGCGCAGCGTCGGGGCGCCCAGAATGACGCCCGCCAACATAACAATAAAAATGGCCACGGGAATGGCGAAAAAGGGGTTGAGCGGGTGATGGAACAGGGCCGGGGTCGGCAGGGCGCCGGTGACCCAGGCGGTGGTGTAGGCGCCGATCGCGTAGAAGGCCACGTACCCCAGGTCCAATAGACCGGCAAATCCGACGACCACGTTCAGACCAATCGCCAAGAGCACGTACACCGCGATCTGCTCCACCATGGCGGCCTGCCAGAACGGCGCGGTTTCGACGTGGGGCAAGATGATCGCGGCCACGAGCAGCGCCGCCATCGCGCCCATTCGAACGGGGCGTTTTTGGGTCGCGGCGCGAGGCAGCGCCAAGGCGTCGTGCACACGTCGCTTCACTCTTGGTCCCTGGGCGATCCAGAAGCTGGCGAGGCCCCAAAAGATCAAACCGATGACGAAGAAGGGCACCCAACGCTGCGTGCGGAAGAGCCCGAAGAACGAGGCCGCCTCGCCAAAGGAGTGGCTAAAGCCGTACACCGGTTGAGCATTATTACCCGGAGGGCCCGTCATCAATTCGATTACGGCCACGATGCACAGCGTGATGAACAGCCGGCGCAGGGCCCTCGTAGCGAGCAGCGCCCTCATCAGGCGGCCCGACCCAGACGCTCGCCCAAGATGCCGGTCGGGCGAACGAGCAACACCGTCACGAGGATGCCAAAGGCCACCACGTCGATGTAGGCCGCCTGAACAAAGACCAGCGAGAGGCTTTCGAAGATGCCAAGAATCAGTCCACCGATCATCGCCCCGCGCAGGTTGCCGATCCCCCCCAAGACCGCGGCGGTGAAGGCCTTGAGCGCTGGCACGAAGCCCATCGTGTAGACCACGCCGTAGCTCAAACCAAAGAGAAAACCGGCCGCGCCGCCCAGGGTGCCCCCGACGATGAAGGTGATGGCGATCGTGCGGTCGATGTTGACGCCCATCAGCGAGGCCGTCTCGGCGTCCTGGGCGACCGCGCGGATCCCGCGACCCAAGCGGGTCTTGGAGATCACGCGGTCGAGGGCGGTGAACATGACGAGTCCCACGAGGAAGATGATCACGAAGTACATCTGCACCGGTGCGCCAAAGATATGAAAGACCGGGTGATTGATGTAGGGCTGAGGAGTCGCGTACGCCAAGTGGCCGAACTCCTTGCCGGCCAGGTTGAACAGAAAGTACGACGCGCCGATCGCGCTAATGAGATAGGCCAGCTTGGGGGCGTTGCGCTTTCGCAGTGGCCGGTACGCCACACGTTCCAAGACGGTCGCGACGATCGCCCCGACGAGGCCTCCGACCAACACGCCCAAGATGATCAGTCCCACGCTGGACATCCCCGCGGGCGGCGCGCCCGCACCGACGAAGTACCGCATCACGAAGTAGCCAGCGAATCCGCCCGACATGAAGATCTCTGAGTGGGCGAAGTTAATGAGACGCAACACGCCATAGACGAGCGTGTAACCCACGGCGATCATGCCATAGAGCAGGCCGTTCGCGACGCCACCGACGAAGAGCGCCCAAAACTCCGACTTCAGCGTGTCAAAGTGTGCCGCTAAGTAATGCCCGAACGCGCCCAATGCATCTCCCCTAGACGAAGTTCAAAGTGTACCTAACAGCAGGAGTCGGGGGCCGAAACCCCCGACTCCTGCAAAATCAGGAAAAGGTACTACTTACTCAAGGCCCAGTTGAACGACTTTTCCGCTCTCAACCTTGTTCACGTAGATGGCCGATCCAGCGATGTTGCCATCCTTCTGGAACTTGATCAGCTTCGTGATGCCCTTGTAAGTGATCTTGTGCAACGCTGCGACAACGCCCGCACGAGTGATCTTCTTCAGCCTCTTCATAGCCGCAATGATCACGTTGGTCGCGTCGTAGGCCTCAGGGGCGTACGTCGCTCCATTGGCGCTGAAGTTCGACAAGTTCTGGAAGCCCTTGTTGAACGCCTTGTTGGTTGACACGGCGCAAGCACAAGACAACAGAACATTGTTCGCCGCTGAAGCGGGCGTGGTGCCCGAGATCAACGCCGAAGAGTCCGATCCGTCGCCCGACATGATCGTGCCGGTGTACCCGGCCGAGCTCAGTGCGCCAAGGAACAGGCCGAGGTCACAGTAGTAGCCACCGTAAAACAGAGCACTCGCTCCGCTGTGGACCGCTTGGGTGGCAGCCCCGGTGTACTCCGTCGCCGAGCCAGTACCGTCCGAGCACTGCGCGGTGCCAGGCACCGTCGCTGTGGTCACGGTTGCGCCGTCGGTCGTAGCCTGGGTCGCAAAGGCCGAAGCCAGTCCGGAACCGTAGGCCGATCCATCATTCACGACGTAGACGCTCTTGAAGCCCTTGGTCTTCACGATGTAGTTCGCGTCTGAGGGACCTTGGACACCATCGTCAGCCACGACACGGAAGAAGTTGTTCCAACCGCTGGAGGCCAACGTCACGCGCGTCGCCGACGGGCTTACCGTCGCCACACTTGCGGCCTGGTAGTAGGGCTCAGCCGCCGCCGTCGCACCCGAGAACGCCGGGCCAACAATGGCGATCAACTTCTTGTTCGCCACCGCGGACTGCGCCTGGGTTGGCGAAAGCGTGGGGTCACCCTGGTCGTCGTACCTTACGATCTTCAACTTGAATGGCAGTTTGTGCGTTGCATTAGCCTGATTAATGGCCAACTCCACGGAAAACACCATGTTCAAGCCAAGTTGCAGGTTTCCACCCGACAACGGGCCTTCATATCCAATGACGTAGGTTGGCTTTGGCTTTGGCTTAGTAGCTGCACTAGAAGCTGACGCCATACCGACTGCCGGTACCGCCAACAACAACAGAGCGCTCGAAGCCACCACAGCCACCGTCTTGTTCAAACGAAGCTTCATGAGCGACGTCCTTCCTCAACTGTGTTGATTCACTTCTCATTACCGAGATCTCCTGGGCGTCGCCTAAGCCACACCTAAGAAACTGATCGGAAATGCATTAGCCAATCTGGCCACTGCCGAACGTTAGCGTATCGAAATGCGGTAAAAAGGGCGCCCCCCCACTGAAAAATGCTCCGAAACGAGGGCCAAAACAAAGCGAACAGGTGTTTGAGTCCGGCTCGGAACTGGTGTATCCTACGAACAACTGTTCGTTCGAGAGAGGACCCCGTGGCCGAAGTACTGACACCGATGCGTCGACAGATTCTTGAGTTCATCGTCACTTGCCAACGGGAACGGAGTTTTCCTCCCACGATTCGCGAAATCGGTGAGCACGTCGGTCTCTCATCTTCAGCGACCGTCGCGAATCACATCCGAGTTCTTAAAGACGCTGGCTACATAGAGAAGAATCCTCAGCAACCGCGCACGTTGACCGTTCGTCTCGACGTGGCCAACCCCGTTCCCGCCCAGCACATTCGCCACATTCCCTTCGTCGGTGACGTCGCCGCGGGCACCGGTGTTCTCGCCGTTGAGAGTGCTTACGAATTGATGTCCATTCCCGAGCAGTTCGCCGGACGCGGCGACAGTTTCGTCCTCCAAATTCGCGGCGATTCCATGATCAACGCGGGCATATTGTCCGGTGACTTCATCGTCGTGCAGCGCCAGTCCACCGCCAACAAGGGCGAGATCGTGGTCGCGGGCATTCCGGGCGACGAAGCGACTGTCAAACGTTACTTTCCCCAGGGTTCGCGCGTCGTCCTGCAACCCGAGAACCCCGCGATGGAGCCAATGGAGTTCGATGCTCGCGACGTCACCCTCTATGGACGGGTGATCTCAGTACTTCGTCACTACTAAGCACGCACCGGCGATTTTTAGGCGAGCCACGCGCCAAGGACCCTGGCAAATTCGTCCAATTGGGACAACGTGACGAACTCGTCGCTGCGATGCGCGAGCAGCGGATCACCCGCGCCGAAGTTTGTCGCCGGAATGCCAAGACCTTGGAACGTGGCGACGTCCGTCCACCCGACCTTGCCCGCCGCCGGCTTTCCGGTCAATCGAACGAGCTCAATCAATCGTTCGTTCGTCAACGACGGCGGCGCACCGGGCGCCCAGTCTTCGACAGTGAATTGATCGTTCTCTTCAAGTAGTGCGCCGAGATATTCGCGCAACCACGACGCCGCCTGTTCTTTCGTGCGATCGGGAGCGACTCGGTGATTCAACGTGAGCGTCGCGACGTCAGGCACGACGTTTGGCGCGACGCCCCCGGCCACGCCCACGGATTGAAGTTGCTCGGTGTAGCGCACACCGTCAATCTCTACGGAACGCGGTTCATAACTCGCAACACGCGAGATGACCGATGCCATTCGATGGATGGCGTTGCGACCGGTGAAGGGACGCGCCGTGTGAGCTCGGGCGCCCGTTAACTCAATTCGTACTCGCAGGGTTCCCTGACAGCCCGCCTCGACCACGCCCCCGGTCGGCTCGGCCAAGATTGCGACCTCGCCTTGGAGCAAATCGGGGCGCAGCTCGGCGAGTTCTAAAATCCCCGACTCGCTGAGCGCGATCTCCTCGCGGGCGTAAAAGATCCAAGTGACCTCTTTCGACCTCGGTGCCGGGTCCAGGGCAAGCTCCACCATCACCGCGAGCGATCCCTTCATGTCGCACGCGCCAACGCCTCGCAGTTCGTCGCCCACAATCTTGGCGTCACTCGCGTCACCGGGCACCGTGTCGAGATGTCCCGCGATCATTACTCGAGTGGCGTGACGGCCGGTCGTTCGTGCCACGACGTTGTCGCCAATTCGCTCGACGTCCAGACTGCCTGATGCGCGCAAGAGGGACTCAACGTGCGCGGCCAGCGACGCCTCGTCACGGCTGATCGAGCTGATTGCAACGAGCGAAAACGCCTCGTCGAGGCGGCTCACGTGGCCACGCCGTGGTCGCGAAGGATCTCGTTGAGCTTGACTTTGCTGTGGCGTTCGCCCTCACTCAGATGCTTGATGATCAACACGCAGGGAAGAAAAAACTCACCGCCGGGGTACTCACGACGTCGACTGGCCGTCACCGCCACGCAGTAGTCCGGCACGTGGCCCCTGGACACTTCTTCACCGGTGGCGGCGTCAATCACGGGTATCGAGGGATTCAAGATGGTGCCCGCACCCAGGACCGTACCTCGCCCGACTCGCGCCCCATCGACGATCATGCAGCGACTCCCGATGAAGGCGTCGTCCTCGATAACGACGGGCACGGCGTTGGCTGGCTCGAGCACGCCGCCGATGCCCACGCCCCCCGAGAGGTGCACGTTCGCGCCGATCTGCGCACAACTTCCCACCGTGGCCCAGGTGTCAACCATGGAGTCCCGTCCAATCCAGGCACCAATATTGACGTAGCTCGGCATCAATATCACGCCGGGGCTGAGATAACTGCCGCGCCGCGCCGACGCCCCGGGCACCACGCGAACGCCTCGGCGTTCATAGTCGCGTTTGAGTTCCAACTTGTCGATGAACTCAAAGGGCCCGACCTCGGTCTTCTCCAGGCCGTGCAAACGAAAGAGCAACAAAATCGCCTGTTTCACCCACTGGTGGACGATGACTGTGCCCTTGGCGTCGATCTCGGCGACGCGAAGTTGTCCGTCGTCGAGTTTCGTGATGACCAGTTCGACGTCACGACGGGCCTCGACGTTGGCCGGGGTCATCTCGGCCAGGTGGTCAAACCAGTGACCGATGCGTGTCTCCAGTTCACTCATGGGTCAATCGTACTGGTGGGCTTAGGAGGCCTCGAGACGCGCGGCGGCGAGTTCGAGACGATCGTTCGGTTGGACTACAGCGATACGCACGAAGTTCGTACCGGCGTCACCGTAGAGCTCGCCGGGGCTGACGACGAGTCCCGATCGCTCGGCGAGTAACGCCGCCAGCGCCCAACCGTCGACCCCTTCCTTCGAGCACCACAGGTAGAACGAGCCTTCGGGCATCGGCGCGTCCACGTCGAGACGCTTGAGAGCCCGACTGAGTAGCTCCAGTCGGGCGAGGTACCTCTTTCGCTGGACTTCAACGTGCGCGTCGTCGTCGTACGCGCGCGCCACCGCGGCCTGTACTGGTCCGGGCACCATCAAGCCGGCGTGCTGGCGCACGCTGCGAAGGTACGTAACCCACGACGCGTCCCCGGCGTAAAAGCCCGCGCGAAGCCCCGCCAGATTCGAACGCTTCGAACTCGAATGCACCGCGAGCACGCCTTCGGAGCCGTATTCGAGGATCGACCTCGGGCGAGTACTCCAGGTGTACTCCGCGTAACACTCGTCGCTCGCGACCAGAACTCCGTGGCGGCGTCCCCACGTTGCCACGGCCTCTAAGTCGTCGAGATAACCCGACGGGTTCGACGGTGAATTCGCCCACAGCACGAGGGCTCTTTCCACGTCACGTGGCTCGATCGACGAGAGGTCGAGTTGTCCATTGACCATCGCGACGGGCACCGATCGAACCCCCGCGAGCGTCGCGCCCATGGCGTAGGTGGGATAGCTGATCGCCGGATAGAGCACGGTGTCTCGTCCCGGACTCTTTAGGTGAAGATAGCCCGCGAGACTCCCGACGAACTCCTTGGTACCAACGCAGGCCACGAGGTCGTCTGGAACAACGGCGAGGCCAAATCGTCGGTTCATCCACTGCGCCGCCGCGGTTCGATACGGGACCGATCCGGCCGACGGCGGATAACCCCGCGCGCCGGCTCCTCGAGCGAGTTCCTCAATTACGAAATCCGGAGGTGGGTCGACAGGCGTACCGATGGAACAGTCGATGGCCCCACCCTCAAAGGCCGAGGCCAACTTTTTGAGACCCTCAAGACGCTCGTAGGGGTACGCCGGCGGGGTGAAGCTCACGCGGACACGCGCCACTGGTTGAATCGAGCCGCGCTGACGTCGTCGAGGACGACGTGAATCAACACCCCGTCGTCGCTCACCGAGGTGTCCAGGACGTCACCTTCGCGATGCGCCGCGGCGAGCAAGTCGCCTCGGTCGAGGGGAAGCTGCAGGGTCATGACCCGGTCGTTCGAGCGCAGTCGTTCGCCAACAGCGGCAATAACCTCGTTGAGGTTTTCACCGGTCTTCGCCGAGACCCACACGCTGCCCTCGTAGAGCTTCGCCAGGTCTCTCGACCTCGCCTCTGACAGATCGGCCTTATTAAAGACCAGCAGCTCTGGCACGTGATCGGCATCAATTTCCACCAGCACGTCGCGCACGGCCGCAATCTGTTCTTCGGCGTGGTCGCTCGCCCCATCGACCACGTGCACCAAGAGATCGGCCAGCTGTACCGACTTAAGGGTGCTCATGAAGGCCTCGACGAGTTCGTGGGGCAGATTCGAGATGAAGCCCACGGTGTCGGTGAAGAGGACCGTCTCGCCTCCGGGCAGTTGGCGCTGTCGGGTGCGCGGATCGAGCGTCGCGAAGAGGCGATCCTCCACCAGCGCCCCCGCGTTGGTCAGGGCGTTGAGCATCGACGATTTGCCGGCATTGGTATAACCGACCAAGGTCACTTCGCGGTGACGACCGCGGTCTCGCCCCTGACGCTGGACCTGACGGGTGCGGTCGATCTCTTTGAGTTCCGCGCGGATGTGATGGATGCGCTTAACCAGTCGCCGCCGGTCGACCTCCAACTGGGTCTCGCCGGGGCCCCGCCGGCCAATGCCTCCGGCCTGTTGGGAGAGTGACTCACTCGAACGGCGAAGTCGCGGGAGGCGATATTCCAGGAGTGCCAGTTCGACCTGGGCCTTGCCCTCGGGCGTTCGTGCGTTCTGGGCGAAGATGTCCAGAATCACGGCCGTTCGATCGATCGCGGTACGGCCAAGGATTTTTTCGAGGTTGCGCTGTTGGGCCGGCGAGAGGTTGTGCTCAAAGACAACGGTATCCGCGTCCAGGGCCAGGGAGAGTTCGCGTAGCTCGTGCACTTTGCCCGAACCAAGAAACGTGGCCGGATCCGGACTGTCGCGACGCTGCACGACGCGTGCGACGACGTCGGCCCCCGCGGTGTCGACCAGGAGCGCCAGCTCATCGAGTTGTTGATCGAGTTCCTCGGCCGTGACACCGGGAAAGAGCACGCCAACGAGCACGATTTTCTCTCGAAAGGTACGGTCAATGAGGGTACTGGGTCGATAAGTCAAGCTTCGAGCCACTCCACATTCGCGACGAACTGCACCGGACCGCTCAGCGTCGCCGACGCACCCTCCAGGGCCACGCGCAGCGCTCCCCCGGGGTTCTCCACCGTGACGACGTCGCCGGTGAGGCCCGCACGGCGCGACAACGCCGCCACCGCGCACGAACCCGTGCCGCAGGCCCGTGTCCAGCCCACGCCACGCTCGATAACTCGCATTCGCACCCGTTCGACGTCGAGCACCGTCAAGAACTCGACATTGGCCCCCCCGACCTGGGCCGAAAGTTTGGCCGCGAGGTCTTCGCGCGTCGCGTCACTCCACGACGCCTCATCCACCACGACCACGTGGGGATTACCGACGTTGGCGACCCCGAGCGTGCCATCGATGCTCTCGCCGAAGGTGACGTCGCCCATGGCGACACTGCCGTATCCAGATGTGTCGTCCATCGTGAGGTGAACCGTTCGAGGTCCCACGGGCGTGTGGACTTCTAAGGAGTCCCAGGTCGCCCGAGTGGACCGACGAACCGCCGCCGCCATACAGCGAATACCGTTACCCGACATCTCGGCTAACGATCCGTCGGCGTTAAAAAGGACCATGGCGACCTCGGAGCCCAGTGTGGCCACGACCAACCCGTCGGCGCCCACGCCGTTCGTGCGGTGACAGAGGGCCCGAGCCCGTTCGGGGATCCACCACGGGGCTAGACCGTGCTCTTGCACTTCGACGAGAAAGTCGTTTCCGGCCCCGTGCCACTTTTGGAGACTGCGCAACGCCACGGATCTAGTCTCGCACGAACACGTCGGCGCCACCCAACACCTCGCCGAGACAGGCCTTCGCCGAAGCGGCGTCGACGAACCATTCGACGCGCGGATCTCGTCGAAACCACGAGCGTTGACGTCGAGCTAAGCGACGGCTCTGAGTGATGGCGCTCTCGACGCTGCGAGTTAGTGGTTCTCCCTCTTCCACGTGCCGCAGCAGTTCGCGATAGCCCACGGCCTGGCGTGCGGTGCGGCCCAGCCCACCACGAGCACTCGCCAACCGCACGACTTCTTCTAGCAGTCCTTGATCCATCCAACGACGAAATCGGCTCTCGATCCTCTCGTCGAGCACGTCGAGTTCGCAGTCCAACCCCACCTGGACTACCCGCACCGGTCCATAACTCAACAGCCCCGACCCGAAGGACGAGAACGGGCGGCCAGCGCCGAGGGTTACTTCAAGCGCTCGCACCACGCGCCGAGCGTTCGTGGCCTCTATTCGACTGGCCGCCAGGGGATCGAGCCCCAAAAGCTCCTGATAGAGCGTGGGCAACTCGTCTTCGACGCGCGCTTCGAGTTCACGATGAATCTCGGGGTACCGCGCTGGAATGTCCAGGTCGTCGAGCACCGCTCGACCGTAGAGACCGGTGCCGCCCACGTAGAGGACGCCGTGTCCGGCACTTTCGATGGTCCCCGCGGCCGACTTGGCTTCACGCTGATACTGCGCCACCGTGAACTCCTCACTGGGCTCCACGAGATCCAACAGGTGGTACTTCACTTCGTCGCGCTCGGCTCGGGTGGGCTTCGCGGTTCCAATGTCCATTCCTCGATAGACGCCCATCGCGTCCACGCTGATGACCTCGACGTCGCCTTGACTCTCGAGCGCGAGTTCGTGGGCGAGCGCCGACTTGCCCGAAGCCGTCGGCCCCACCAGGGCGACGGCGCGCGCTGGCGACACGCTCATGAAGAAAGCAAGGGCACGCGAATCTTGTGTCGCGGGGCACGCACCACCGAGACCAACTCGCCGATCAAGTAGTACGGCGCGCCGTAGGTGACGTCCACCTCAACGAGAGACCCCGAGCGCACCGAGTTCTCACTCACCGGAAAGTGGATCAACTTGCCCTGACGAGTGCGGCCCGAGAGCATCTGGTCGTTGCGCCGCGAGGGACCCTCGACCAGTACCTCCTCGCGCCGACCCACCCGAGTTTGGTGACGGCGCAAGGCCGAGCGATCGGTCACTTCCTTTAGTCGTTCGAACCGGGCCTTGATGACGTCGCTGGCGACGAAAGAGTCGACCATCGTGGCCGCGCGCGTACCCGCGCGCGGCGAAAAGATGAAGGTGTAGGCGAGATCGAACTCACAGGCCGCCACGACCTTAAGAGTCTCGTCGAACTCATCGTCACTTTCGCCGGGAAAGCCCACGATCAGGTCGGTTGTCACCGCGAGATCGGGAATGGCCTCTCTCGCGGCGTTGAGCCGTTCGACGTAGCGCTCGACGCTATAACCGCGACGCATCGCGGCGAGGACTCGATTCGACCCGGACTGCAGGGGAAGGTGCAGTTGGTTACAGACGCTCTTCGTCTCGGCCATCGCGGCAATAGTCTCGGGACGGAGGTCCTTTGGGTGAGGACTGGTAAAACGGATGCGCTCGAGTCCGGCCACGTCGCCGAGCGCGCGCAACAGATCGGCGAAGAGCGGACGCCGTCCGGTGATGTCTCGACCGTAGGAGTTAACGTTCTGGCCGAGCACGGTGATCTCGCTGACCCCCGAGTTTGCGAGCATCGTGGCCTCCTCGATCAGATCCTCGAAGGGACGACTGATCTCCTTGCCCCGCACGCTCGGCACGATGCAAAACGCACAGCTGTTGTCACAACCCGTTTGAATCGTCATCCACGCGGCGAAGCCCAGTTCGCGCACGGCGTAGAGCGCGGGGGCCATGTCACGACTACTCACCGGATCGGGTGCGTCCAAGATCTCCACCAGCGGCCCCTCACGTTGAGCTCGACGCAGCAGCGCCGGGGCCGAGGCCAGATTGTGGGTACCAAAGACCACGTCGACCCAGTTGGCCCGTTCGAGAATGGCCCCCCGATCCTTTTGGGCCATGCAGCCCCCGACGGCGATCTGCAGACCCGGCCGCCCTTCCTTGAGCGCCTTCAACTGTCCGAGCGCGCTGTAGAGCTTGAGATCGGCGTTCTCGCGAATCGTGCACGTGTTGAGCACGATCACGTCGGCCTCGGCGTCATTGGGCGCTGGCACCAGTCCGTCGGCCACCAAAAGCCCGGCCAAACGCTCGGAGTCGTGCTCGTTCATCTGACAGCCAAAGGTGCGAATGGCGAACGATCGTGGGGTTGACACCCCGCAAGCCTACCGAGCGAGATCGCTCTCACTCACCGACGTGTCGTAGGTCACCCCCGCTCCCGCTAGCACCACACAGCACAGCCCCACCACGTCCCAGCCCCGCACGCTCTGGTGCAACAAGAGCCAGCCGACAAAGAACGCGATCGCCGGATCGGTCGCCAAGATCACCCCGGCGATCGAAGGTTTCAGTCGCCGTAGCCCTTGGAACTCTGAACCAAAGCCGAGTACCACGGCCATCACCGCCACGATGAAGAGTCGAACCAAGACATTGGGCTGGTGCACCACACGAGCACTCGCCCCTATCGCCAACGGCAAGGTCAGCAACGCCGCGATCGACATGGACACCGCGAGCCCTTCGAATCCCGTGGTGGTGCCGCCGAGGTGGTGCGAGGCGAAGACGTACGCCGCCCAACCGACGCCGGCCCCCGCCGCGAAGAGAACGCCGGTCATATTGAGACCATTGCCCGGACGCGTCAGCGCGACGACCCCCAGGCCCGCCAGACCGACGAGCGCCAGATGCTTGGGCGTACGCTTGCCGAACGCGGCGACACAGAACGGACCCAGGTACTCAATGGCGACGGCGCCGCCCAACGGGATCCGCTCGATGGCCTGATAGAAACACTGATTCATGAAGGCCGTCGCGGCCCCGAGTGCGAGCGCGGCCAACCACTGACTTTTTGTCCAGTGGCGAACGTGGGGACGCGTGAGGGCGAGCAAGACAACAGCGCCCAGCAGAAAGCGCCACGCGCTCGTCGCCGAGGGCCCAATCACCGGAAAGACGTGAATCACCAACGCGGCCGTCCACTGGATCAAGGTGGCCCCGAGCAGCATGAACCCCACGCCGCTCACGGTGCGTCGATCGAGCCCCGCGTTGTCGCGGTTCAACGAATTACCAGTCCGGTGCGATCCACGTCGAGTACGTGTACCTCACCGGCAATGGCGTGTTCGTGCAGGAAGACCTTGGCCGCTGTGGCGACGTTGCCAGCCGTCTCGTTGGTGACCAGTGCCAACATGCTCGACCCCGCCCCCGACCAACACGACGCCGCCGCGCCACTCTCCTTCAGTCGTTGCAAAAGAGGTGCCGCGAAGGGGAGCAGTCCCATTCGATACGGCTGATGGAGATAGTCGTCCATCGAGACGCCGACAAATTCGTGATGGTTGGCCAGCCCCGCGATCAACAGACCCATCGAATTCAAGTTGTGCACGGCGTCGACGAGCGTGACTTGCGAGGGGAGCACCCGTCGGGCGTCCGCCGTGGCGAGCTCTTGGTCAGGCACCACGACCACGAAGCGCCACTCGTCGTCCAATGGCAGCTGTCGCGCGATGACGCCGTCTCGTTCGCTCACGCTCGCCACAACCAAGCCGCCCAAAACTGACGCGGCCGCGTTCTCCGCGTGGCCATCGAGGCTCGCCGCCACGGCGAGCGGACTCTCGGCTCCCGCCGCCGCCGCGGCCGCCACCGCCAACGCCGCCGAGGATCCCAGTCCGCGCGAGAGTGGTATCGACGACGTGACGCGCATCGAAAAGTTCGTGTGGCCAAGGACACTCTGGGCTACGCGAACGCCTAAATGTCGCTCGTCATCGAAATGCCCCGCGCCACAGCCGTCACTCACGATGCTGAGCGAGTCCGAAAACTCTAGAGCGACGTCCACGTACAGAGTGAGCGCCACGGCCAAGGTGTCAAAGCCGGGTCCGAGATTGGCCGAGCTAGCGGGCGCGCGCGCGAACATGACGTCAGCGTAGGCGCTGGAGAAGTGACGGCGGCGAGAGATTGCCGAGCGCACGAAGAGTGAAAGTGTGTCGCGTGACACCTTGCACGACAAGTTGGCCCACCACTTCGCCCCGGCGGATCGAAGAGGTAAATCGGCGCACCCGAACGCTGACCCGCAGCGCGCCCTGGGCCGGCCACCACCACACCTCGCGCTCGTGCGTCAGACCAAAGCTCACGTAGTGTCCGTTCCAGG
Organism: Acidimicrobiales bacterium; assembly: GCA_035533495.1. Taxonomy (GTDB): domain Bacteria; phylum Actinomycetota; class Acidimicrobiia; order Acidimicrobiales; family RAAP-2; genus RAAP-2. The sequence continues at coordinate 19,144 of DATLTW010000061.1, forward strand.
AGATCTCGCCCACGGCGAGGCCCTTGACGAAGACGTGGTGGAGACGGCTGGCCACCGCGGAGTTCGCCAACGTCAACGCCGCCTCCCCGGCGGGGCCCAAGAGGTCGCCGCCACGCTGGCCCAATACCACGGCGTAGAGCACCTTGGTGGACGATCCGTCAGCAAAGGTCATGGCCATCACGTCACAGCCGCCCGCTTCGAGCGTACGACCGGACTTGACGCCGATGATGTTGTCGACCCCGAGCAGAGGCGTGAAGGTCGTGACCGTTCCCGCCACCGGCAAGGTCACGCTCGTTTGAATGGCGATGGCTCGCACGAGCGCGGACTTCATGAGAATCACCGCGAGCTTCGCTTGATCCAGCGCGGTGGAGACCGACCCCGGCGAGAACCCGGTTACGTCGTCGTAGTGCGTTCCGTTAAGTCCCAGCGTGAGGGCCTCTTGATTCATAAGCGCGACAAAGACGCCATTGGTGCCCGACACCATGTTGGCCAACATGACGGCGTAGTTTCCCGCCGAATGCACCATGAGCCCGTTCAAGAGATCCATTTCGCAGAGCTGTTCGCCCGCAACCACCTCGACGCTCGACTCGTTCAAACCCTTCATCACGTCGTACGTCGCCACGTCAGCGCTGGTCACGACGTGACAGGGTCCGGTCTGGTCGATCGCGAGGGGAAGTCTCTGTAGCGCGATGTACGCGGTCATCATCTTGGTCAGGCTGGCGATGGGCACGACCTGGTCGTGATGGCCCTCCAGCACGCCGAGCGACGGGATATCCAACGCGGCCGAACCGACCGCGGGCCACTGGAGGTGCGTCGACGGGTTCGCCCACGAGATGGCGCTGTGGATCACGCGATCACTCGAGGGTTGGTGAAGGAGCGGCAGTTGCATGGCCACGATCAGTGCGCTCGCCACGACGAGACCGAGTACGAGAGCGACGAAACGGGTGAAGAGCCCACGGAGGGCTGGCCGGCGCGAGGGGGCAGTAGGTGACACGTACTACAGCGAAGTCTGTTGGTCGTACTCTTCGGGCGTAACGAGAACCTTACGGGCCTTGGAACCGTCGCCGGCAGCCACCACCCCTTCTTCTTCCAACAGATCCATTATCCGCCCCGCGCGCGCAAAGCCCACCCGCAACTTTCGCTGGAGCATCGACGTTGAGCCCGATTGGGTTCGAATAATTAGTTCACGGGCCTGGCGCAAGATCTCGTCGTCGTCGTCCCCGGGGTACCCACTCGACGACAGTCCTCGAACCCGCGCACCGTCCAGCGCCACCACCGGTTCGCGGCGCCCCCCCTGGGCTCGCCACGCCTCGACCACGCGGCGAACTTCCTCTTCTGAGACCCACGGCGACTGGAGACGTCGAGCGATGTTGCTCGACGCAGTCACGAGCAGCATGTCGCCCTTGCCGATCAATCGCTCCGCCCCGGCTTGGTCCAAGATGACACGGCTGTCGGCCAGCGACGAGACGGCGAAGGCCATGCGACTGGGGATGTTGGCCTTGATGACCCCGGTGATCACGTCCACGCTCGGTCGTTGGGTCGCCAGTACCAAGTGGATGCCGACGGCCCGGGCCATCTGGGCGATGCGTACGACCGAATCTTCGACGTCGCGCGCGGCGACCATCATCAGATCGTTCAACTCGTCGACCATGATCACGATGTAGGGGAGTTCCTCGGGACCGACCAGCTCGACGTCGGACTCCAGGCCCGTCGCGCGCTCGATGGCGTTGGCGACCTGGGTTCTAACCGTGGGTTCGGGGGTCAACTCACCCTCGTCGATCATGAGCTGGTAACTCGCAATGTCACGCGCGCCGCTCTCGGCGAGCAGGTCGTAACGGCGTTCCATCTCCTTGACCGCCCAGGCCAGCGCGCCCGCGGCCTTTTTTGGGTCAACCACCACGGGCGCCAGCAGGTGGGGCAGGTCGTTGTAATGGCCCATCTCCACCCGCTTGGGATCGATGAGTAAGAGTCGCAGTTGATCGGGGGTGTCACGCATCACCAGCGACATGATGAGGGAGTTCATCGCCGAACTCTTACCGGCACCGGTTGCGCCCGAGATGAGTACGTGGGGCATCTCGCCCAAATTGACGATGACGGTTCGTCCCGAGATGTCACGTCCGAGAGGTACGTCGAGGGGATGAGTGGCGGCAATCGACTCCTCGGACGCGAGCAGGTCACCGAGCGCGACCAGCGAACGCTGACGGTTGGGCACCTCGACGCCAATCGCCGAGCGACCGGGAATGGGGGCGAGGATTCGCACGTCCGGCGAAGCCATGGCGTACGCGATGTCTTTGTTCAGCGACGTCACCTGGGAGACCTTGACGCCCGCGCCAAGCTCGAGTTCGAATCGGGTCACCGTGGGACCCACCGTGTAACCCACGAGCGTCGTTTCGACGCCGTGCGCGGCGAGGGCGTCAACGAGCTCCTCGCCGGCGGCGTCGGTCATTGAGCGATCGAGTTTCTGATCCTTCGTTCGTTGCAACAGTGACATCGACGGCAGTTCCCAGGCGCTGGGCACCGTGACGGGCGTCGTGCGAGCCGGAGCAACTTCTCCCGGCGGGTCCGCCTCGTCTTCGCCGCCGTAGTCGAACCCCTCGTTGACGTCCTCGTCGTCGCCGTACTCATCAAAGGCAAACGGCGCCGGCTCGGCCTCGTTGACGTGCTCGGCGTCCGGCCCGGCCAATTCCGCCGGGCCGTCGTCGACGTCGGATCCCCGGACTCGCTGAGGCCTACTCAGCCACCATCTCGACACCACTCGGCCGAGGGCTCGCAAAAACGCCCCTCCGCCCACGATGAGAGCTCGAAGTCCTAGACCGGTGGTAACGACGGTGGCGATGACGAAGAGCGCGAGCAACACCACGACTGCGCCCGCCACGCCAAGGCCCTTCGACAGTCCTCCCCCGATCGCGACGCCGAGCCAACCCCCGGCGTGTCCGAGAACATTGCTGGTCGCGTGGAGACCCGGCCGTCCCTTCGCCAGGTCCGCGATGCCACAAATGGACACGAGACCAATGACGACGCCCCAACTCACTCGCGAACGGTCGAACTCGATCTTTCCCCACACCAGGGCCACGCCCAGCGCCAAGAGAACGATCGCCAACGCGAATCGCCCAACGCCGAGTAAGTCGGCGAGCGCTCTGGAGATGGCACGGCCCACCGGCCCCAGCGCCCCGACGTCCGCCAGGGCCACGAAGAGCCCAACGACGGCGATCGCCACGATCCAAAGATCGCGTTGGTGGCGTTGCCAGACGTTGGGGCGCTCGGACGAGAGCTGAGCCCCCGAGCGCTTGGCCGCCTTCTTTGCCGGCTTTTTCTGGTGTCGCGACTGTGCCACAACCCCCTAACTTACTAACGACTGGTTCTCTTCTTTGACCACTCGAACGATTTGTGATGAACACCCGCACGGCGTCGTGGCCAACGCCACGACGCCGTCACGTGGACGCAGCATGGTTCTTCAAAGAACATCACGCTCCCCTAGGCTGTCCACGTGACGCGTGAACCCGAGGACTCGTCTAAGCAACTCGCCCAGCGCGTCGGCGCGGTGGCGAGCCTTTGCGAAGTGGTCTCCACCGCACAACTGAGCACTTCGATCTTCCAAGCGACGCTCCGCGGCAACGCCCAGACGCTCGCCGGCACGCCGGGCAACGACGTCATGATTCGCCTCGATGACGCCAAGGGTCGCCACGTTCGACGGCGCTATAGCGTGCGCGATCTCGACGTCGAGGCCGATGAGTTCACGCTGTGGATAACCATCGACCACGAGGGGCCCGGGAGTATTTGGGTTAAAGCAGCCCAGCCCGGAGACCCCCTCGACGTCATCGGGCCGCGTGGCAAGATTTCTCTCGATCCGTTGGCCAACTGGCACCTCTTCATCGGCGACGCCAGCGGGCTCGCGTCCTTTTATCGGATGGCCCAGAGCATCGAGGTGCCGGGTCGCGCGATCTTCATCGTCGAGATCGACGCCGCCGATGACGCACTGAGCGCACCCTTTGATGAACGACTCGGCGTCACGGGGATCTTCGTCAACCGCGAGCAGCGCTCGACGAGCGACCCCGCCGGACTCTTGCGTGGTCTGGCGGCCTTCGCCCTACCCCCCAAAACGGGTCACGCCTACCTCTTTGGCGAGTTTCACGTCATGCGCACTCTCCAAAGCGCACTACTTGATCGGGGCCTCGAACTCGAACAGATCAGTCACAAGGCCTTCTGGCGCAGCGGGCGAAGCAACGCCGAACACGGTGAGCCGGAAAAAGTCGAGGACTAGAACACCACAATGGCCGGCAAGATGACGGGCTGGCGTCGATAGCGCTGACCGAGCAGACGCCCGGCGGCGCGCTGGACCACTTTCGAAAGAGATTCCGCGTCTAAATTCCCATCGGCGAGCGCCTCTTGCAGCGCGTTACGCACCGCGCTGGTCAGATTCACGAGCAGTTCGGCGTCGCTCGAGCCTTCGAACCATCCGCGTGCGCTTACCGTGACCGCCTGGGCGATCGTGGCGCTCGCGCGATCCACGCCCGCCGAGATCAGTAACACGCCGTATTCGGCGAGCATTCGGCGCTCTTCGAGTGGACGCTCGTCGAGATCGCCGGCGCTGCCGTCGATGTAGTGAAAGCCGGCCGGCACCTTGCCAGCGCGGCGTATTCCCTTTTCGGAGACCTCGATCTGATCACCGTCTTCACAGATCAAAACGTGCTTTTGACTGAGTCCCATCGACACGGCGAGTTCGGCGTGGTGCACCATATGGCGGTACTCGCCGTGCACCGGCACGAAGTTCTTCGGACGAAGCAGTTGCTGATACGTGCGCAACTCGCCTTGACGCGCGTGGCCCGAGGCGTGCACCGGTTCGTGACCCGAGTGAATGACCTCAGTGGCTTCGCGGTGCAGGTCGTCGATGACTCGTCCTACCGACCACTCGTTACCTGGGATGGGGTGCGAAGAGAGGATGACCGTGTCGTCGGGGCCGACCTTGAAGTTTCTCGCGTCGCCGCGAGAGAGCTTCGAGAGCACCGCCAGCGGCTCTCCCTGACTGCCGGTGCAAATGACGCAGACCTCACCTGGCGGGAAGCGGCTGATGTTCTCGACGTCGATAATGTCCGCGGGATCCACGCGGAGTTGGTGGAGCTTTCGCGCCAGTTTGACGTTGGCCTCCATAGACCGGCCCATGAAGGCAATCTTGCGATGCGTTTCGTGCGCGACGTCGGCGATCTGTTGGATGCGATGGATGTGACTGGCGAAACAGGCCACGACCATTCGCCGGGCGGGCCTTTCGAGGAAGAGCCGGCGAAGCGCCACGCCCACGCTTCGTTCCGAGGGCGTAAAGCCCGGCTCTTCGGCGTTCGTCGAGTCGGCCATCAAGAGCGCGACGCCCTCATCGCCCAACGCGGCCAGCCGATTGATGTCGGTGCGCCGTCCGTCAATCGGCGTGAGATCGAGTTTGAAGTCGCCCGAATGCACCACGATGCCGACCTTCGTGTGAAAGGCCAGCGCGTGCGCACTCGGCACGGAGTGAGTCACGGGGATGAACTCCACCTCAAAGGGTCCGATGCGCCGACGCTCGCCGTCAGCGACTTCAATGAAGGTGAGGTCGTTCGCGACCTTGGCCTCGCTCAGGCGATGGCGGGCGAAGCCCAACGTGAGCGGCGCGCCGTAGATGGGAACGTTGACGTCCTTGACCAGGTAGCGAAGGGCCCCGGTGTGGTCTTCGTGTCCGTGGGTGAGCACAATGGCGTCCACGCGATCACGACGTTCGATCAACCATCGAAAGTCCGGCAGAATCAGGTCGACGCCGTACATGGTGGGTTCAGGAAACATGAGGCCAGCGTCCACCACGACGAGGCGGCCGTCTTGCTCAAGCACGGCGCAGTTCCGACCGATCTCGCCGAGCCCACCTAAGAAGGTGACGCGCAGCGTGTCAGCCACGAGTCATCTTTAGCGACGCGACGACCTCGGCCGCGGCACGATCGAGCTCGGCGTCGCTTGGCCCATGAGGCAAACGACACTCGCCCACGTTGAAACCCAGCGCGCGCAACACTGCCTTGGACGGCATGGGGTTGGGGTAGACCTCCGTGCTCTCGAAGGCGCAACTCGCCGCGACGCGTTCGTTGAGCTTTCGCGCCTTGTCCCACTTTCCGAGTTCCGCCGCGCGCACGATGCCCGCGAACTCCGGACCGGCCCAGTGCGCCGCGACCGACACGATACCCACCGCGCCCACGGCCAAGAACGAGAGGAGCACCGAGTCGTCACCACTGTAGAGATCGAGGGCGTCGCCGAGCACGAACTTGGTGTGAGCGGCCGAGACTACGTCCCCGGAGGCGTCCTTGAGAGCGATGATGTTCGCGTGTTGCATGACGAGCTGGATCGTCGTGGCGGAAGCGATCTTCCGCCCGGTGCGCGAGGGAATGTCGTAGAGCATGACGGGTAGCGGCGTGCTCTCGGCGATCGCGCCCAGGTGTCCGGCGATGCCCGCCTGGTTCGGTCGCGCGTACGCCGGGGTCGTGGCGAGCACGCCCGCGACACCCGTCGCCTTCACCTGAGCCGTGAGCGCCACCGACTGTTGGGTGTTGGCGAACGTTGAGCCCGCGAGCACCGGCACCGTGACGGCCTCGGCCACGCAGGCGAAGAGATTGAGTTTCTCCTGGTCGCTGAGCGAAGATCCTTCACCCGTCGAACCGGCCACGACCACTCCCTCGCTGCCCTCCGAGACTAAGAACTTGGCCAGCTGCTGGGCGACGTCATAGTCGATTGAACCGTCGGGCGCGAAGGGCGTCACCATCGCGGTTAAGACACGCCCAAACCGTGGTGCACTCATAACACAAAGTTACCAGCCGACGCATCAAAGCGAGAGAGGAGCGACGTGGCGTGGGTCAAGGGATCAGTGACGCGATGCCCTCAAGAAATCGTGGCGTGGCGTCAACCGCGTTCACCGCCAACGCGACACCGTGAACAAAACTCTGGCGATCAAATGAGTCGTGGCGAATGATGAGACCCTCGCCCGCCGAGCCGAAGAGAATCTCCTGGTGCGCGACGAGTCCGGGAAGTCGCACCGAATGAATCTTGACGCCGTCCACGACGTCAGCGCCCCGGGCGCCCTCTACCGTGTGTCGCTTCGTCGGATCAACCAGGGGCAACAGTCCCGCACGCTGACGTGCCTCAGCAATACCCTTCGCGGCCGCAATTGAGGTTCCCGACGGAGCGTCGACCTTTCGATCGTGATGTAGTTCGACAATCTCCACGCGTTCAAAGTAGGGTGCGGCTTGAGCGGCAAAACGCTCAGCGAGTGCCGCGCCAATCGAGAAGTTCGACGCCATGACGACGCCCACGTGCGCGGCGGCCGCTTGGACCGATTCGCGCTGTTCCGGCGAAAGACCCGTCGTGCCAATGACCAGCGCCACGCCATTTTTCGCGCACCACGTCGCCGAGGCGACGACGCCTTCCGGCGAGGAGAAATTGATAACGACGTCGAGTTTCGATGGCTCGAGCTCATCCAGCGACGTAGCGAACGAGGCGCCAAAGAGATAACGCGGTTCGACTTGGTCGACGAGTGCCACGAGGGAGAACTGCCCGAGCGCGCCGAGGCCCTCCGCCAGAGCCTGACCCATGCGACCCGCTCCACCCACGATGGCCAGTGACTTCACGAGTGCACCTTATCGTTTCGCTTCCGACGAGTTAGAACAGCGCGGGCCGTCACGACACCGATGTTCAGCAACCCTCAGACCGCACACGCGGCCGGTCTGACCTCGATATAGGGCGCGTGACAGTGGAAGTGAATCGTCCACTGGCCCTTGGGCACGTCGACGTCGAAGAGATCCTCGAGTGAAAGTTAACGTCCAAGTTGTAGCTCGGCTTGATCCAAAAAGCGAAGGGCCAATACCGGTCAACGAGGCGAGCGAGTGCTCGTCATGAATCACGGCGGGCCGGTTCAGGGAAAGACCGCGCCCGAGCTCATCTCCTCGATCGTCATCACGACAAAGAGTGCCAGCGAAACGAGCAGGATCAATCGGTAACGCCATCCGCTCCAGCGCGTGGCCGCGCCGATCACGAGGGGAAAGGCCAGCATGATGAACCTGGGTCGCAGACCGACCGGCGCCGAGACAGCGAAGAACGCGACGGCGAAGATTCCGTAAGCGAGCACCGGGACTGGCTGGTGTTCCTTGATGATGACAACCACACCAAGGATGCTGACGACCGTGCCCGCGAAGAGTATCTGGCCGGTCATTGTCGGCGAGATGGGGTTGAAGAGGAACTTAGTGAGGATGTGCACCGGGTAGACGAGCGAGGGATAACTCTGCCATCCGCCGCGCTCGGTCAATCGCCAGGCCATCAGTGTCCCGGTGTGGATCCAGAGATACACCATCCACGCAATGAACCCGACCGGCGAGAGCGCCAGGGCCCAGAGCGACTTCCACTCGCGCTGGCGCACTGTGGCGAGCAGCGCCGTGAACGCACAGACCGCGACGAATATCATCCCCACCGGCGAGGTCGCGCTGGCCAGTGCCCCCAGGGCCCCGGCGGTGATCCATCGCTTGCGCATTAACGCCAGCAGCCCCAGAGCCACCAACGTGAGCAGGATGCCTTCGGCGTAGATCAGGTTGAAGATGAAGCCGCCGGGGGCGACCGCGAAGAGTAGCGCGGCCCGTTCGGCCTTCTCCTGGCCGGCAAACTCACGCGCGAGAAAGCCAATGGCGAGCAGAGCGCTCAGGCCCGTGAGCGCGCTCACCCAGAGGCCGACCACCGCCGCGCCGAGCCCGGTGACCGCGGCCAGGGCGCGCATCACCAGAGGCAAGATTGGGAAGAACGCCGTGGTGTTGGCGCTGACGTGGCCACTGACCATCGGTAGGTGGCTCGGCCACCCGTGGGCCACGGCCCGCAAGAACCATTCGCCGTCCCAGATGGAGAGGTGGGCGACGAGACCGGTGTGGCGCAGCCGGTCGTCAACGACGACAAACAAGAGGGTCGCCAGGCGCAAGAGCACGTACACCGCCATCGCGCGATGGAAGGGAATCCTGCGCCAGAGCGAGAGAGGCTCGTCCACGACGGTCCCGTCAGACTGCACGATCGACCCCCTCAAGCACGCCTCGCCACCGTGCGCGCCACAAGAACCAACCGAGTCCGCCCAGGAGCAGCGGACCGGTGACATAGAAAGCGTTGCCTCCGATCAAGGGCGTGCCGCCCGGTCCCACCAACAGCATCGCGAACGCCGCTACCGCGCAGAGCCACGCGGATCGTTGGACGCTGATGGCGCCAAGGACACTGAGCCCCCACAAGAAGTACCAGGGCCAGACGGTGGGGCTCGCCACCACTACCAACAGCAGCGTGACGCCCAGGAGATACGTGGCGTTCGAGGCACGGGTCCTCGTCACCAACAGCGCGGCGATAACCAGCGCGAGCACCCCAACGACGTCCTGGACGGCGGTGATCACGGTGTGCGTGCTGACGCCGTCACCCATCGCGTGCACGAGTGAGCTGATCAGTGTCGCAACCGAGACGACCGGGGTCGTGAGCACACGCAGCTCGGTGGGTATACGAAGCGCGGTGGGGCTGAGCCAAGCCCATCCGTAGCCCGAGAGTTCGCTGACCGCCGTGATCACCGCGCCGGGAATCACTACCGCCTCGGCCCCGAGGCGCCACCGCTCGCGCGTTGAGGCGCCCGACATCTGGGACGCCGTGAGAAAGACAATGCCCGCGGCCGCGGGGAGTTTGATCGTGGCCGCGACCGCCAAGAGCACCAGGGCCCATCGTCGAGCGCCCCTCAGCGCCACCGTGAGTGCCGCAACCATCAAGGCGATCATCAGCGTGTCGTTGTGGGCTGAGGACACTGCGCTAAAGAGGGCCAGCGGGCTGAGCACGCCGAGCCAGATCGCCACACCCGCGTTCGCTCCGTAGTGCCTCGCCAGCATTGGCAGGCAGATCATCAAGATCGCGATGCCCGGAAGCTCGAGGGCGCGAAAAACCAAAACCTGGCCGATCAGCGAACTACTCGCGACGGTGGCACCGAAGTGGGTGATGTCGACGAAGAGGGGGCCGTAGGGCGAGGCAGTGGCTCGCCACACTGAGGCCACCGACGAGAGCAGGGGTCCGGACCCGAGCATCTTGGGAGCGATCACGTAAGGGTTGAAACCTCGGCGCGCCAGCTCGCCCTGAGCTATGTAGCTGTAGACGTCACGGCCAAAGACCGGTGTGCCAAGAAAGAGCGGAAGGCCCCACAGGCCCAACACGGCCCACGCGCGCGCCACGCTCAGGCGACCTTCGGCGGCGTGTACCCCCAGGGCCATCCAGGCGAGGATGAACAGCGCCATCGATAAATAAAAGATGACGTGGGTGAGCGCGTAGCTGCCTTCGGGCACGTAGATCCACCAGTGGTAACTGGGCGGCTGGGGGTTCGAGCCAATGATCGAGCTTTCGAGAACGCTGCCGAGCAATCCAACGGCGCCCAGGGCTACCCAGAGCCCCAAGGGAGCGGCGAGCCGCTTCGCGCGTGCGCAAGATTCAGTGGTGAGCACGCGCGATAATCCCTTCGATCAATCGATTAAAGATGCATGGCAAGCACTCTATTTTTCATATGATGCGGGCACAAGCAGCCGATGATGCGCCCTCAGCGCACCGGGCGAAAACTCGGTAGCCAAAATTAGCCGAACTAGCATGCCCCTTGTGAAGTTCCCGGTCTCCGCTCTCCAGAACTGGGCGTCATCGGGACTCGAACAAGAGGGATGAGCCGTGGGATTCAGCGACGGCCCCGTGCCCGCGCAAGTGCGAGATGAGTCAGTAGGTCGAAAGAGGGCGGCCCTTCTATCGTTACGTCCGATCGGCATCTTCGCGCTCTCGAGAGCGGGCATCTTCTTGATCATCAGCGCCATGGCCCTGTCGGCTCATCAATCGATCATGTCCAAGCTGATCAACTGGGACGCCAAGTGGTACCTGCTCATCGCCCATCGCGGCTACGTGCACTCCATTCCGCCCGGACATGGCAATGTCGCCCAATGCGACCTGGGTTTCTTCCCGCTGTTGCCGCTGCTCATCCGCGGGGTGCACTTCGTCACCGGATTCGGCTTCAACGTGGCGGGAATCCTCACCTCAACGCTGCTCGGGCTCTTCGCCTCTATCGCGGTCTGGTGGCTGCTGCGTGAGTTCTTCGGACAGACCGGAGCCGACCGCGGCACGGCGCTGATTTTCCTATCACCCGCAGCATTCGTGCTGAGCATGGTCTACACCGAAGGCGCGATCATTTTGTTCGTGGCCTGTTCGATGATCGCGCTGCGGCGGCGTCGATGGCTGCTCGCGGGGCTGTGCGCCGCGGCCGCCACCGCGGCCGACCCGGTGGGCATGGCGGCAGTAATCCCTTGTGTGGTGGCCTGCGTGATCGCCATACGCGCGCGTGGCGAGTGGAAATCGATCCTCGCTCCGCTGGTGGCGCCATTTGGAGTAGGACTGTTCTTCTTGTACCTCTGGTTCCACACCGGCTCGCCGTTCTCGTGGCTTCACGCCCAACGAGTCGGCTGGCAGAAAGGGCATTTCGGCACCGGAATATTCACGGCCCTCGGGCACCTCTTCAATCACGGCTTCGCCGATCCCAACTACGGTGTCAAGGCCGTTAGTGCCTTTACGGCCGTTGGCCTGCTGATTCTCTTCTTCCGCGCCCACCCGCCCGCGCCCTGGGTTGGCTACGTGGTGACGGTCCTAGTGTTCGGCGCGCTCTCGCCGCTGATCGGCGTCACGCCGCGCCTGCTGCTGCGCGACTTCCCGCTCCTCGGGGTCGTGGGCGCCAAACTGCCGCCCGTGTGGTTCGAGGTCGTGCTCGCCTTCTCGGTGATGCTGATGGCGGCACTGACGATCGCTTCGGGCAGCGTGCGCTGGACGCCGTAACAGATGCTCCGACATCGAAATGCAATCGTTTCGTTCGCACGCGAGAGCGCGTGCGATGAGAGACCGGGCGTTAGCGACCGGCTCAATCTTCCAAGATGGTTGCTCCGCACGCTCTGCACGTTGTCGGTTGCCTTCTCGATAGCCAATGCGGGCTACTGGACGTGGCATCGCGAACAGTTGGACTTCGCGGTCTACATGATGGGTGCGCACCACCTCATGAACTCGAACCTCTACACGGCGGGGCTGTCGTACGCGCCGCATCTTCCCTATACGTATCCACCATTTTCTGCGGTGCTGTTCCTGCCGCTCTCGGTGTTCCCCCTGCAGGCGGCCGCGCTGGTGTGGGCCATCGTGAACGTGGCTGCGCTGTTCGCCATTCTCGCCCTGAGCATCACTGCCGTTCGCCCCGGGCTGACCCGCGCCTCGACGCTCAGTTGGTCACTGGGCCTGCTCGCCCCCGCGATGCTGATCGAGCCCGTCAGCCTTACGTTCAGCTTCGGGCAGATAAATCTGGTCCTGGCGGCGCTGGTACTGGCCGACCTCACGGGCCACGTCCGCTTCGGCGACTCCACCTTGCCGCGTGGGGTGATGGTTGGCATCGCCGCCGCGGTGAAACTGATCCCGCTGATCTTCGTGCCGTACCTCTTCCTCACGCGCCAGACTCGCGCGGCCTGGACTTCCATCGTCACTTTCGCGGGCTGCTCGCTCTTGGCGGCCGCGTTCGAACCTTCGAATTCGTGGTCATTCTGGACCAAGTACGTCGTTGACGCCCAGCGCGTCGGAGGCGTGTCGTATATCAGCAATCAGAGCCTGCGCGGTGCGCTCGATCGCCTGAGCCATCACTACATCGCCACGGGAGCAATTACGGCCCTGGCCGGCTGCGTGGCCCTGGGCGGCCTGGCCCTGGCGTACGTGTCGTGGCGCCGTTCGTCACCCTTCCTGGGATTGCTGATCTGCGCCGCGACAGGACTTCTGGTGTCACCGATCACGTGGGCGCACCATATGGTCTGGGTCGTGCCGGTCATTATCTGGTTGATCTGGGGCGAGGATCGCCCCGCGCGAGGGTCCGTCTTTGCACTACTCACGGCGGTCCTCTTCTGGTGGGCGCCTATCTGGCGCGTCCCCGTCGCAAGTTCGCTCGCCATGCACGAACATGGCTGGCAAAATCTCGAAAGCAACGCGTTCTTTTTCGCCACCGTCTTCTTCATGGCCGCGATCGCGATCATGCTGTTCCTTCGCCGTCACCGGGCAACAGAACTGCAGGACCTGGACTAGCGCACGATTTACTGCGGCCTGAGCGCCGTGGCGTTATAACTAAACTGAGGGCTTAAGGGCAATCGTGAGGGTCTCACAGAGTTGGTGGCCGTCCAGGTGGCCGTGGCGAGGCTGCGGCGCCTGGCCGAGGCACTAAGACCGAAGATCCCGAAGGGAATTCATGAATCGAAGGGTGAGGAAGGTTGTGGCGAGTGCCGTCGTGGTGTCCTTGGCCCTAGGCGTCTATCTCGTGTCGCGGACTTCTGACGTACCGTCGGCCAGTGCCACGCAAGGGACCACGACGTCCGTTCCGACGACCACTTCCGGCTTCTACCTCGCCATCGGCGCGTCGGCGTCACTCGGATTTCAACCCACGGGAATTGTCAACCACAATGGTCGACGAACGTCAGATGGCTACGCCAACGATCTCGTGTTGCTCGAGGCGTACCAGGGGGTCGCACTCACGCTCCGCCAAATAGGCTGTCCCGGCGAAACCGTCCAATCCATTCTCAATACCCGGGTGGCCGACCACTGTTATACGCTGCCCGAGACACAGATGACCCAGGCCGTCGCGTTCCTGCGGGCCAATCGGAGTTCGGTCGGCGTGGTTACGGTGGATCTGGGCTTTAACAACATCCGATTATGCCTCTGGGCGGCTCCGGTAAATGAAGCGTGCGCCAACCAAGCGATCGCCGCGGTTCACGTCGACATGCCCAAGGTCTTAAAAGAACTGAAGGACGCCGCAGGGCCAAACGTGCGATTCGTCGGTCTGGAGTACAACGACCCCTTTCTCGCTCGTTACATCAACGGCGCTGCTGGTGCCGCTGCCGCCACCGTGGGCCTCGTCGCCATGGATCGTCTTAACGCCACCCTTAACCAGGTGTACGTCGCCGCGGGTGTTTCAGTGGCGAACGTTCCCGCGTTGTTCGACACCGATGTCACGACCCGGATCGCTGCGCCGGGTGGGGGCGTCATCCCCGAGAATGTGGCGCAGGCGTGCGCGATGACCTGGATGTGTTACACGGCGCCCTTTGGTCCCGATGACCATCCCAACGACGCGGGCTACTCCTTGATCGCCCAGGCGATTGCCGCCGTACTTCCCAAGTCGTGGTGAGCCGATAGTTTACGAATTACAACGAGACCGTGTCCCACAGTCAATGACTGCGCGACACGGTCGTTCGTTGCTTAGCGTCGTCGTGGTCGAGGAGTACGGCGTCCACCGCCGTCACCGTCACTGAACGTCGGGCCACCCGGGCCCAAATCGCCAATTTCACCGGCCAGTTCTGCCTCAAAGGACGCCTCAAAGGACGAGGACGACGACTTTGGCGACGAGGACGCGGGGCGCGAACTGGAATGACGCTCCGGTCGGCTCTCGCGCTCGGGGCGGCTCTCGCGCTCGGGGCGGCGCTCACGACTGCGCGGTGGACCGTCATCACTGACGGCGTCGGGAAAGTCCCCCACCAACGAGAGCGAGACCTTGCCTTGGGGATCGATGTCGTCGACCTTCACTTCGAGTGATTGGCCGAGCTCGAGCACGTCTTCCACCTGGCCGATGCGCCGGCCACCGTTGAGGGGGGCCAATTTCGAGATGTGCAGGAGTCCGTCACGGCCCGGCAGGATATTGATGAACGCACCGAACTTCGCAATCGACACGACGCGACCTTGGTAGATCGCTCCAACGTCCGCGGAGGGCGGATCGAGGATCAACGAGATTCGACGACGGGCCTCTTCCACCGCTCGTCCGTCCTTCGCACCGATCGTGACCGTGCCCACCACACCGTTGTCGTCCACGGCGATATCGGCGCCCGTCTCTTGCTGGAGAGTGTTAATGACCTTGCCCTTGGGCCCGATGACCTCGCCGATCTTGTCGATGGGAATCTCCATCGTCACGATCTTGGGCGCCACGTCGGCGACCTGACTACGCGGTTCGGCGATCGTGTCGGTGATCACCTTCAAGATGGCCAAACGGGCGTCCTTGGCCTGATGCAGCGCCTTGGCCAAGACGTCCGCGGGGAGGCCGTCGATCTTGGTGTCGAGTTGCAGGGCCGTGACCGCGTCCGCGGTGCCGGCGACCTTGAAGTCCATGTCGCCGAAGGCGTCTTCGGCGCCCAGGATGTCGGTCAAGGTCACGTACTTGCCCTCGTCGTAGACGAGGCCCATCGCGATGCCCGCCACCGGTGCCTTGATCGGTACGCCCGCGGCCATGAGTGACAGCGTCGATCCACAGACCGAAGCCATCGACGTCGAACCGTTGGACTGCATGACGTCCGAGACCACGCGCAACGTGTACGCGAACTCTTCCTCGCTCGGCAACACCGGTACGAGCGCGCGCTCGGCCAACATGCCGTGGCCGACCTCGCGGCGCTTGGGCGCGCCCACCCGACCGGTCTCACCAGTGGAGTACGGCGGGAAGTTGTAGTGGTGCATGTAGCGACGGAACTCGTCAGGCGTGATGCCGTCAACCAGCTGGCGCATGCGCGGCATGCCCAAAGTGGTGACGTTGACGACCTGGGTCTCGCCACGCTGGAAGAGCGCCGAGCCGTGGGTCATGGGAAAGAGGTCAATTTCGGCCGAGAGCGGACGGATCTCACTTACACTTCGTCCGTCAATGCGCACGCCCTCGTCGACGATGCGTCGGCGTACCAGCTTCTTGGTCAACGATCGAACGGCCGCCTTGATCTCGCTGGTGCGACCCTCAAACTCCCCCGAGAGCTCTTCGATGACCGACTTGGTCGCCGCGTCGAGTGCCTCGGCACGCGCGGCCTTGGTGGTGATCTTGTTGGCGGCGGTGAGGGCGACGCCCCCGACGCTGTCTACGCGAGCGTAGACGTCGTCTTGGTAGTCGGCGAACGTCTCGTATTCGAAGATCGGTAGGGGCCCCCGAGCGGCGATGAAGTCGCGCACGAGTGCACGCTGCAGATTGACCGCTTCGCGAATCCAGAGCTTCGAAGCCTCGAGTCCCGCGGCCAGCACCTCTTCGCTCACCTTGGGCGCGCCGTCGAGGTACTTCTCGAAGGAACCTTCGGTACCGCCGGCCTCGACCATCATGATCGCGACGTCAGCGTCGGCCTCGTCACTCAAGGCTCGTCCGGCCACAACCAGTTCGAACGTGGCGGCGTCGCCTTCGGCGTACGTCGGGTGCGCGACCCACTCACCCTCGGTGGTGAAGGCGAGGCGAACCGCGCCGATGGGACCGTCAAAGGGAATACCGGAAATCATCAACGCGGCGGAGGCCGCATTGATGGCCAGCACGTCGTGCGGGTTCTCTTGATCGGCGCTGAGGATCGTGCCAACGACTTGGGTCTCGTTGCGAAAGCCCTTGGGAAAAGACGGCCGTAACGGACGGTCGATCAAGCGACAGATGAGGATCGCCTGGTCGGAGAGCTTCCCCTCGCGGCGAAAGAACGCGCCGGGGATCTTTCCGGCGGCGTAGGCCCGCTCTTCGATGTCGATGGTGAGAGGGAAGAAATCTAAGCCCTCTCGTGCGCTCTTGGCCGCGGTGACCGTGGCCAGCAGCATGGTGTCGCCCAGACGCGCGAGAACGGCGCCGTCAGCTAGTTGGGCGAGGTGACCGGCTTCAAAACTCATCGTTTTGTCGGTACCTGTGATTGGACTACTTACGCGAATTGCGTCAGTCATGGAATGGCTCCTTGTGTCTATCAACACTCCGACCGAATCCCAGTGGGCAACCTTCGCTCGAAGCGACTGTCCTCCACTGGCCTTCGGGGCTTCGGATGTGCTGAACACGTCGACGGCGTCGACGTGCGTGTTCGGCTAGCGACGAATGCCGAGTCGGCCGATCAACGCGCGGTAGCGCTCCACGTTGCCTTTTTGCACGTAGTCCAACAAACGACGGCGCTGACCAATGAGCTTCATCAGTCCACGGCGGGTGTGATGATCGCCCTTGTGAACCTTTAGGTGCTCGGTGAGGTGCAAGATCCGGCCCGTCAAGAGCGCCACTTGGACTTCGGGTGAACCGGTGTCCGAGACGTGCGCTTGAAAGTCCTTAATAGTCTCTTGCTTCTCAGTCATTACTTGTTTGCCTTATTGAGTCGGGAGTCCCGTTGCAAGTCGCCAACGAGACGACCCGCACAATCAGCGTCGCTGACCAAGAGTCCATCTTAGCAGTTCTGTCTCCTCCGGCGTGAATTTCTCGAAGATTTGACGAGTTTCGACGACGTCGAGCTCAATCTGAGCGGTCAATTCGTCCACGTTCGAAAAGGTCGTCTGCGCGCGAAGCCTCGCCAGGAACACCACGTCGAGAGACGATTCGTAGAGATCACCTTCAAAACCGAGAACGTGAACTTCGACGACCAGTGCCCCATGTTCGTAAAACTGCGGGCGCGTGCCCACGGAGATCGCCGCCGGCCACCACTTACCATCTCGCGTCGTCGCCCCGGCGTACACGCCCTCTTCGGGCAGTTGTTGATGTGCCGCCACTTCTAAGTTCGCGGTCGGATAGCCCAACTCCTCGCCGCGCTCATCACCGTGCACGACCGTTCCTCGAAGCGTGAAGGGGCGACCGAGGATACTCTTGGCTGCCTCGAGATCGCCTCGAGCCAACGCCGCGCGCACCGAGGTCGAACTCCATCGTTCACCCTCTCCGTACAGAGGCGCGGGCCAGACACGAAATCCCAATTCAGCGCCAGCCTCGACCAGGGTAGCCACGGTGCCCTCTCGATCATGACCAAAGTGAAAGTCGTCTCCCACCACCACGCCCTTCGTGCCCAACTCTGCGACCAGCACCCGTTCGATGAAGTGGCGCGCTGACTCTTTGGCCAGAGTGGCGTCAAAGGTGAGGACGCGAACTTGGTCTACGTCGAGCGCTTCGATTCCCTCAAGGCGCTGATCCAGTGTCGCCAGGAGACGCGGGGCCCTTGTCGGGGCGAGGACCATCGCCGGCGAAGGGTCAAACGTCACCACCGTCGACAGGGCGTCGCACTCTTTCGAGTGGGCAATCACCTGTCCGATCACGGCCTGATGTCCTCGATGCAGGCCATCAAAGACGCCAATGGTGACGACGCTCTTCTGGGCAGTCATCGTATTGAACTCGCCGTCGCGAAGGATGATCATGCCAGCAACCTACCCGCGCTCACTGGTTTCTTCGATCGGTAAGACCACCAGCGGTTGCCAAGAATTGCCACGTCGTTCCAACACGGCCACCAGCGATCCGGTCTCGTTCGTGGCGGCAATCTCGTCCCCCCGTGGCGCGGTCGAGGCGACGCGTTGACCCATACGCAAGCGCCGCTCGTCGTCACCACTGACGACGAGCTCTTCGAGTTGGGTCACGAAGGCCCGCGGCGGTTGGAGAACAGTGACGCCACTGGTCACCCGCGATTCGAGTTCGTCCAACGTGAGCGCGTCATCGACGTTGTGCGCGCCACTCGACAATCGACGTAACTGGCTTAGATAGCCCAGCGTCCCTAAGCGCTCCGCGAGGTCGCTCAGAAGCACGCGCACGTAGGTTCCGACCGAGCACGTCACCTCAAAGGACCACTCGTCGGGGTGCGAGGTGGGCGAAAGCGAAAACGCGTGCACGGTGATCGCGCGCGGCTTACGCTCGATGACGACGCCCTCTCGCGCGAGGACGTGAAGTCGCCTTCCCTCTACTTTGATCGCCGACACCATGGGCGGCGTCTGTGATTGAGGGCCGATCATGCCCGACGCCTTGACGTTCACGAGATCGGTGGTGAGCGGGGGTACCTCGCGTCGCTCCACTACCTGACCGTCGGCGTCGAGTGAGTCCGTGCTTGCGCCCAGGGTGACCACACCGACGTAACGCTTCGTCTCGCTCTGGGCAAAGCGCAGCAATCTGGTCGAAGGTCCCACCCCGAGCACCAAGAGTCCCGTCGCCATGGGATCGAGGGTGCCGGCGTGTCCGACACGACGCTCATTCAGCACGGTTCGTACGCGCGCCACGACATCGTGACTCGTGAGACCGGTGGGCTTGTCGATTAAGAGCAGACCGTTATTCGTCGTCATGGCGCTGGCGTCGTAGGAGTTCCTCCACCACCAGTCCACTCGCGACGGCCGGATCGGCGACGAAGGAAAGTTTGGGGGTGCGCTTCAGGCGCGTCTGGAGGTTGACGGCCGCTTGGATCTGACCGCGCCGTTCCTCGAGAGCCGCCTTGGCCCCGTCGGACAGTGAGTCGAAAAAGACCCGTGCGTGACGCATGTCGGGCGCGGTGTCGATGCCGGTGACCGTGAGCAGACCGAGCCGCTCGTCGACGTCAGAGATACGCACCAGTACATCGGAGATCACTTCTCGCAGTATCTGATTCACTCGCGCCGTGCGCGGGTAGGGGTGATGAGAGCCAGAGGAGTGGGCCATGCGCTAGGCCGTTCGCGGAATCTCGCGCTCTTCGTACGTCTCGATGACGTCGCCGGACTTTAGGTCTTGGTAGTCCGAGAGCCCCACGCCACACTCGAAGCCAGCGGCCACTTCACGAGCGTCGTCTTTGAAGCGTCGCAGCGACGTGATCGAGCCCTTCCAGATGATGGTTCCTTCGCGCAAGAAGCGGACCTTCGATCCACGAGTGATGACGCCATCGCGCACGAAACACCCCGCGATCGCACCGATGCGCGGCACGCGAAAGACCTCACGCACCTCGGCTTCTCCGGTGACGATCTCCTCAAAGATCGGCGTCAACAGACCGAGCATGGCGGCCTCGATCTCTTCGATCAACTTGTAGATGACTTCGTAGGTGCGAATCTGCACGCCTTCACTCTCAGCCAGCTCACGACTGCGCTTGTCGGGTCGCACGTTGAAACCGATGATTGTGGCGTTCGACGCCTTGGCGAGTTGCACGTCGTTCTCGGTGACGCCGCCGACGCCTCGGTGCACAATAACGAGTTTGACGTCCTCGCGCTCGAGCTTGCGCAGTGACTCAGTACACGCTTCGAGCGAACCTTGCACGTCGGCCTTCAAGACAATATTGAGTGTCGCAGTTTCGCCCCGTTGGATCTGCTCAAAGAGATCCTCGAGTCGAGCGCCGCTCGACGAGGCGACCGGCTGTTGGCCAACGAGGCGCGAACGCTGCGCACGGGCTTCGGCGAGCGAACGGGCGTGGCCAAGGTCACGCGCGACGCGCATCTCGTCACCCGCGAACGGTGGCTCGCTGAAGCCGAGTATCTGCACGGGGGTAGAGGGTCCCGCGGTCTTGACCTGACGGCCCTTGTCGTTGATCAGTGCCTTCACCTTGCCAAAGGCCGGTCCCGCCACGACGGGATCGCCCACGCTCAGCAGGCCTTTTTGCACCATGACCGTCGCCACCGGACCCCGTCCGATCTCGAGGTTCGCCTCGAGTACGGTACCGACGGCTCGCCCGGTGGGGCGCGAAGAGAGTTCGGCGACCTCCGCCACGAGTAGCACCTGTTCGAGCAGTTCGTCGATTCCCGTGCCCTGCAACGCAGAGATCTCCACCACGATCGTGTCGCCGCCCCATTTTTCTGGGACGAGGCCCTGCTCGGAGAGCTGTTGGAGGATCCGTTCGGGGTTGGCGTCGGCCCGATCCATCTTGTTGATCGCCACGATGATCGGCACGTCGGCCGCTTTGGCGTGGTCGATCGCTTCCACCGTTTGGGGCATCACACCGTCGTCGGCCGCGACCACCAAAATGACGACGTCGGTCACTTTGGCGCCTCGCGCACGCATTGAGGTAAACGCTTCGTGGCCCGGGGTGTCGAGGAACGTGATGGACTTACCGTGCCAGGACACCTGGTAGGCGCCGATGTGCTGAGTAATGCCGCCGGCCTCGCCGGAGGCGACGTTCGTCTTGCGGATCTTGTCCAACAACAGGGTCTTGCCGTGGTCGACGTGACCCATCACCGTGACGATCGGCGAACGCGGCGCCACGGGGATGACGTCATCGTCATCCTCTTCGTCGAAGAATTTGGCGAGGAGCTCGGCCTCCTTTTGCTCACCGGGATCAACCAGATGAACTTCAGCCCCGACTTCGGCGGCGTAGAGCTCGATCATGTCGTCCGAAAGACCTTGCACGGCGGTGACGATCTCGCCCTGCAAGAACAAGAAACGAATAATGTCCGCGGCGCTGCGGTTGAGCTTCGGTCCCACGTCCTTGGCCGTGGAGCCGCGCTCGATAATGATCTCCCCTTCGGGCACGGGCGCACTGCTCGGTTGCCAGGTCGTCATCTGAGTCGGCTCAAGCTCTTCTACGTTGCGCCGACGACGACGGGTGACCTTGCGCTGTGACCCACGCGGGCCGCCGCCGCCCCTCGCGGGTCCGCCGCTACGACTCGCACCAGCGGGGATGCCACCCGTGGGCGCGCCGGGACGGGTGGTGCTAAAGCCTCCCCCGGGACGAGAGGCCCCTCCGGTGCGTGGCGCGCCAGTGCTCGGGCGCGCGCTCATCGGACGAGAGCCGCTCGAGGGTCCGCCGCGACTCGGGGCGCCCGACATCGGTCGACGAGCGCCGGGCGGCGGCGGTATTGGGCGACCTGAAGAACTCATCGGACGACCGGGGGGCGGCGGAATCGGGCGGCCGGAGGAGCTCAATGGCGGGCGAGACCTACTCTCTCCGTCAGAGGCACCACCGCGCTGGGTGGGGCGAATAGTCGTGGGTCCGTCGGGCGACACGCTACGTGTCGGCACGGGTTTTGGCACCGGCACGCTCGAACGCACGACCTTGGGCGCGATCGACGCGGCGACTTCGGGGAGTGGCGCCTCCGAGGCGACTTCGACCATTGGCGACGTAGCGGGAGGCGAGTCAGAGGACTTTGTCACGCGTGACACTCGAGTCGGCGCGACGGGCACGACGGGCGTCGTCGGCTCGCCCGGCGTCGCCTTCGTGGCTTTGACGGCCTTGGTAGTTTTCGTGGCTTTGGTGGCTTTGACGGCCTTGGTCGCGTTTTCGGCCTTAGGGGAGTCGGAGGGCGCCGCGCGACGAAGGCCGTCGGTGTCGGCACGCCGACGGATGCGGTCGGCCTGAGCGTCTTCGATCGACGCCGAGGGGCTCGAGGCCCCGATACCTAGTTTTTGGGCGAGTGCGAGCAACTCCTTGCTCGTCAAACCGAGCTCTTTTGAGAGCTCGTGCACTCGAATTTTCTTTGGCGCCAAAACTTTCCTTTACATCACGTACCCGCACGTTCGCCGGGCACAGTTACCTATTCTTTCACAACTACAGCCTTTTCTTGTTCGTGAGACCACGCAACGTCGCCACGTCACCCTCGCTCACCGCGGCTTTGAGTGCCCGAGCAACGTGAAAAACACCCAACGCCTCCTCGCATTGCGGGTCGTCACACCACCACACACCGCGACCAATTCCTCGCCCGAGGTACCACGATCCATGGACGTCCCTACCGGCGCGGACCATTGCCGCGTCGAGTCGCTTGGTGCGACAGACCACACACGTGCGAACCGGGGCTATGCCTCACCCTCCGATACCGTCTCCACGACCAGCGCCTCTTCCACTTTGGCGTCTGCCACGATGACGATCTCTTCGGCGACGGCTCCGTCAGTGGCCACGGTGTCCACGACCAGCCCATCTTGCACGTCGCCGTCCGCGTTCGCGATGACCTCCTCGGCCACGGCGGCAACGACGGCGCCGCTTTCATCGGTGAGCGCGACGACGGTCTCGTCGACGACGACTTCGCCTTCGGTCCAGACTTCTTCGACGACCTCGTCGTTACCTTCATTCTCGGAACGAATGTCAATTCGCCAGCCCGTCAGACGCGCCGCCAAGCGGGCGTTTTGACCTTCTTTGCCAATCGCGAGCGACAGTTGCTGATCGTGAACGATGACCGTCGCGATTCCTTCATCTTCGTTTAATCGCACCTCGCGAACTCGCGCGGGTTGCAGGGCAGACTGGATGAACTCGATCGGATCGTCACTGTAAGGCACGACGTCGATGCGCTCCGAGCGGAGCTCGTTGGTGATATTGCGCACCCGCGATCCTCGAGCGCCCACGCACGCGCCCACGGGATCGATCATCTGGTCATTCGACGCGACAGCAATCTTCGAACGGTGACCAGGTTCGCGCGCGAGCGCCTTAATCTCGACGATGCCATTCGCGATTTCGGGCACTTCAATCTCGAAGAGCTTCGCCACGAGGGCGGGGTGCGTTCTCGAGACCACGATTTGGGGACCCTTGTTCGTCTTACGAACCTCAACGATGTAGACCTTGATTCGCGCGCCGTGTTCGTAACGCTCAAAGGCGATCTGCTCCGCTTGAGGCAGGAGGGCCTCGACCCGGCCGAGATCGAGCAAGGTGTAGCGATTGTCGTTCTGCTGAACGGTCCCCGAAACAATGTCGCCCTCACGATTGGCGAACTCCTCGTACATCTGGCGACGCTGAATGTCTCGAATCAGTTGCATCAAAACCTGCTTGGCCGTCTGGGCTGCGATACGACCAAAGTCATCGGGCGTCGCGTCCCACTCGCGCGTGACGTTGCCCTCGAGGTCGAGTTCAAGTCCCCAGACCTTGATTTCGCCGGTCTCGGGATTGATCTCCACTTCGGCGTCTTCTGCGGAGTCGGGACGGCGCTTGTACGCCGCGAGCAGCGCGTTCGCCAGGGCGATTAACAACTCGCCTTCGTCGATATTCTGATCGCGCGCGATTTGACCAAGGGCCTCAAGAAATTCGAAGTTCGCCATTTTTAACCCTTCTTGCTCGTCGATGCAGCCTTGGCACCTTTGGACGCCAGCGGCTTCGTGGCCCCCCACTCGAAAACGGTGCGCGCGCGTTCAATCGCGGCGAACGCGACCGTGACGGGGCCGAGTTCATTTTCGTTGATTGTGACGCTCTGGTCATCGGCCGAAACGAGTGTGCCTTCGAGTCGACGCGTCGGCTCCTCGCCGCGAAGCTCGCGCAGCGTTACCACTTCGCCCACCGCGCCGAGAAAATGCGCCGGTGTGCGCAGGCGCCGTTCGAGACCCGGGCTCGACACGTCCAGGGTGTAGCGACTGGCGATGGGGTCATTGGCGTCGAGCCACCCCGAGATTGCCCGGTTGGCCTTGGTCAGAGCTTCGAGGTCTACTCCGCCCGCCTTGGTGACCACGACGTTGAGCGTCCCCGCAGAAAACTCCGCGTCGTAGAGATCGAGTCCCAGGGAAGACAGCAGGGGGTCGAGCGCAATGTCCCATTCCATGGCCGTCTCCTTTCGCGGTCTTCACGGACGTTCAGACAGTAAAAAAGCGCGGGCCCGAGGCCCGCGCTTAAACGAGTCCAAACGTCCTGAGCGGACTGTAAACGTGAATTATAGCAGTCAAGGACGCTTGAAACAATTGGGGAGCGACCGGAGAAAATTGCAATGAAGCGAGGAAAAACGCTTTCCTAACTGGCTTAGTAGGACTTCGCAACGAGGCAGAAAAGTCCTCGCTCAGTGTCGCTCGAAGGCATCGAACCGTCCGGACGTTGCAGGCAGCGAACGCTCACCGACTGCTCGTTAAGGGCACGCTCGCCGTCGCCCGCCACGACGTCCCACGGCAGGCGGGCGAAGCCGTCCTTGGCGGCGTCGAGCGCGTCGGCGATGGTCGACACGTCATGGGTGTGTTCGTCTCGATGCGCGAGCGCGCGAGCTAAGAGGTCGTGTTGGATAGCTTCCAACAGAGGCGGGACTTCAAGCGCGAGTTTCTCCAGGTCGAGTAACGACTTCACGCCATTGTCACGCCGTACCAGGGTCACGAGTCCCTGAGCAAGGTCACGGGGCCCCACCTCCACGCGCAGCGGCACGCCTTTGATCTCCCAGTCGGTGACGCGGCGACCGAAACTTCCGCGTCCCGTATCGAGCTCGACACGCACGCCCGCGTCGCGCAAAGAACGAGTGACGCGTTCGACGGCCTCGTTCACCTCGGACTCGTCGCGCACCGTAACGACCACGACCTGCACGGGTGCCAGTCGGGGCGGCACCAGAAGTCCCGCGTCGTCACCGTGCGCCATGATGAGCCCGCCCACGAGCCGCGTGGACGCTCCCCACGACGTCGTGTAACAAAGTTCGGCCTGACCCTGTTCACTCTGGAAGTAGATGTCAAAGGCCTTGGCGAAATTTTGGCCAAGTTCGTGGCTGGTCGCCATCTGAAGTGCCTTGCCGTCGCGCATCACTCCCTCACACGTCATCGAGTTAATCGCTCCCGCAAAACGTTCGCTCGGCGGTTTGATGCCGAGGTACGTGGGCGACGCCAAGACGTTCACGAGAAAGTCGTCGTAGACCTCGTTGTGAATCTTTACCGCGTAGGCCGAGGCGTCCTCGTTCGTTGCGTGCGCGGTGTGACCCTCCTGCCAGAGAAACTCAGAACTCCTCAAAAAGAGTCGAGGGCGCAACTCCCAACGCACGACGTTCGCCCACTGATTGAGCAGCAGTGGCAGGTCTCGGTAGCTCTGAATCCACTTCGCCATGAACTCGCCGATGACGGTCTCCGAGGTCGGGCGAACGACGATCGGTTCGGCGAGCTTCTCGCCTCCAGCGTGAGTCACGACGGCGAGTTCGGGACTAAAGCCTTCAACGTGCTCGGCCTCTTTGGAGAGGTAACTCTCGGGGATGAACAGTGGAAAATAGGCGTTCTTGGCGCCCGCGGCCTTGATGCGTGCGTCGATTTCACCTTGAATGCGCTCCCAGATGGCGTAGCCGTAGGGACGAATGACCATCGTGCCGCGCACCGGTCCGTTATCGGCGAGCTCGGCCTTGGCCACGACGTCTTGATACCAGCGGGGAAAGTCTTTCGATTGAGAGGTCAGAACGCTCGGCGCGGCCACGGTGCTCCTTTGGGTGTGGACAGAGCCTAGTCAGAGCCTTCGTGTTCGACGCGACGTCGAATCCGCTCGATGCGCTCTTGCGCGTGATTCACGTCGCCACCGCGGTCGTCGAGCAAGAGTTCGCGATCGGCGGCGGCCTCGGCTTCAGCGGAGAGGTCACGCGCGAGGAGACGAGCTTCGACGCCCTCGGCGATAATCTTCTTGGCCTCATCAACGAGCGCGTCGACCATCTCGTCTTCGGGGACTACCCGCACGATCTCACCCCTGATGAAAAGATGACCACGCTTTTTGCCCGCGGCGATGCCTAAGTCCGCGTGGCGAGCTTCGCCCGGGCCGTTCACCACACAACCCATCACCGCCACTTGCAGGGGCACATCCAAGGCGTTGAGCGCCGCTTGGGCTTCGGTGGCTACCTTGATGACGTCGACCTCGGCGCGCCCGCAGCTCGGACACGCAATCAGATCAAGCCCTTTTCGCTCGCGAAGTCCGAGACACTCGAGCAGTTGGCGTCCGGCGCGAGCCTCTTCGACCGGATCGGCGGTGAGTGAGTAGCGAAGCGTGTCACCGATGCCCTCAGCGAGCAGAGTGGCAATCCCGGCCGTGCCTTTCAAGAGACCACCGGGCAATGGACCCGCTTCGGTCACGCCCAAGTGCAAGGGATGATCAAAGGTCTCTGACGCCAGTCGATACGCGGCGATCATCGTCGCCACTGAAGACGCCTTTACCGAGATCTTCACATCGGAAAATCCCACTTCGTCAAAGTAAGCCAGTTCGAGGCGCGCGGACTCTACGAGGGCCTCGGGTGTGGCGCCGTCGAAACGCTTATAGATGTCGGGGTGCAGCGAGCCTGCGTTCACCCCGATTCGAATCGGCACGTGGCGATCGCGCGCTTCGCTCGCTACCAATTTGATCTCCTCAGGTTTACGGAGATTCCCCGGGTTCAACCGCAGCCCCTGCACGCCCGCTTCGAGTGCGGCGAGGGCCATTTCGACGTGAAAGTGGATGTCGGCGACAATGGGAACCGGCGAGCGCGGCACGATCTGGGCGAGTCCCTCGGCGGCCGCCTGTTCGTTGCACGTGCAGCGAACGATGTCGGCGCCATTAGCGGCCAGAGCGTAGATCTGTTGAAGCGTGCCCTCGACGTCCGCGGTCTTGGTCGTGGTCATGGACTGCACCGAGATGGGCGCGTCGCCGCCGACCTTTACCGATCCCACGGAGATTTGGCGGGTGACGCGCCGAGGGCTTAGCGAAGCAGCAGTGACGTCCACCCCTCTATTCTGCCGTGCTCGGCTACGCCTCGAAGCGCCTAGCCAAAGGGGTTGGCGATGGGGTGGGCGATGTCGAGATAGAGCGTGCAGGCAAACAGCACCAACAGCACACTCATAAAGGCGTAGATGACGGGCGTGAGGCGATTGATGTCCGCGTGATAGCGAGAACCTCGACGCGAACGGAGGCGCTCGTAGGTCGCGATCGCCACGTACCCACCGTCGAGGGGCAACATCGGCAGCATATTGAGCACCCCCACAAACACGTTGATAAACACCAGAATCGCGATCAGGGCGCCCGGACCGGCCTGGGCGCCCTGCACAGCGATGCGAACGACGCCCACGATCGATTCGGGACGCGAGTTTTGGTTCACTGGATTACTCGCCGCGGCCGGCGAGGCCACTTGATGAAAGAGGCTCGAAAACTCACCAGGGGAAAAGACGTGCACGAGGGCGTGCGCGGCCGCACTGATCGTCGAACCAACTTCGTGAAACGCGCTCGGCACCGCGCCCAGGAGTGAGGCGTGAACGTTTTGGGGGCCCACTTCGATGCCCAGATAACCCTGGGGCGACGAACCCGTCGCGAGCGGCGCTCCATTTTCGTCGATCGTTCGACCATCGACCGGCGTGGCACGAAGCAAGAGATCGTGGCCGCTTCGATTCACTTCGAGCCTGAGGGTTTTGCCAACCGCGTGATGCACGACGTTCACCAGTTGGGTGGTGCTCGTAATCGCGCGGCCATCAATGGCCAGGATCTGATCGCCAACTTTCAGTCCGGCGAGTTGCGCCGCGGTCTGCTTATGACCGTCCCACCGACTGAAGGCGAGCACGCCCACGTGACTCGTCGACGGCAGTCCGATGAATGCCAGGGACGCCCACGCCAGGGTGAGCGCCATTACGCCATGCATCAACGACCCAGCCGAGGCGAAGAGGACCTTCTTTGGGTACGACGCCGAACGGTAGGTGCGCTCTTCGAGCTCGGGGGCGATCTCCTCGGTCCAGGTCATCCCGGGCACCTTGACGTATCCGCCCAGGAGAAGGGCTCGCACGCCGTAACGGGTCTCACCGCGCGTGGTCGACCAGATCACTGGTCCAAAGCCGACGAAGAAGTCGCTCACTAACAGCCCCGCGCGCTTGGCGATGATGAAGTGGCCGAACTCGTGACCCATCACCATCACGATGACCGCAAAGAGCACCACCGGCAGGGCCCAACCGACCCACCACGTGAGCAGCGCCACGACGGCCACGACGCCCGCGAGGAGGGTCCAGAGCGACTGACCCGGTGACGAGTTCGTGGCCATAGTTACTTTTCGAGGCTAGCGCTGGCCCAACGTCGAGCGGCTTCGTCGTTTTCGTGCAGCGACGCCAGAGAAGTCATGGGGTCGGCCACGTAATGGTCCATCGTCGTAGCGACCAGCGCGACGATGTCGCGCCACGCAATCGCGTCCGCCAAGAACGCCGCCACCGCGACTTCGTTGGCCGCGCTCAACCACGCCGGTGCGGCACCGCCGAGTCGCGCCGCCTCGTACGCGAGGTCCAACGCGGGAAAGGCGTGACGATCCGGTGGCTCGAAACTGAGTTCCGTTGACTGGGTGAAGTCAAGGTCACCCCAGTGATGGGCCAGTCGTTCGGGCAAACCCAAGCTGTAGGCGATCGGGAGGCGCATGTCCGGGCGAGAGAGCTGCGCGAGCACCGATCCGTCAACGTACTCAACCATGGAGTGCACAATCGACTGAGGATGGACCACGACGTCGATGCGTGCGGCGTCAATGCCAAAGAGCGCCGTGGCCTCGAGAACCTCGAGCCCCTTATTCATCAACGTCGAAGAGTCCACAGTGATCTTGGCGCCCATCGACCACGTCGGGTGACGCAACGCGTCGGCCTTGGTCGCGCCTCGCAGTTGCTCGGCACTCCAGCCGCGAAAGGGTCCTCCCGAGGCGGTCAAGAGGAGCCGACGTACGTCGGGGTAGCCGGGCAGTGCCGGGGAGCTGGCGAGACACTGATGGATCGCGCAGTGTTCTGAGTCGATCGGCACCAGCTGCGCGCCGGGCGTTTTACGCGCGTTGGCCACCAGCGGCGCCGCCGCGATGAGCGACTCCTTGTTCGCCAACGCGAGTCGCTTGCCCGCGCCGAGCGCGCCGAGGGTAACCGGCAGGCCCGCGAAACCCAGCACCGCGTTGACCACCACGTCGGCACTGCAGGAGAGTTCGGCCAACCCGGCGTCACCGATCACAATGGATACGTCGTTGGGGATCAGCTCACCCAGAGTGGCTCGATGTTCGGCACTCTTTACCGCGACGCACTTGACGTTGAACTCACCGACAATCGCGGCGAGCTCGTTCAACTGCTCACCGCCCGAAATGGAGGTCAATTCAAAGCGCTCGCTCTCGTGGCGCAAGACGTCGAGCGTCTGCTCGCCGATCGAGCCGGTGGCGCCCAGCAGCGCCACGCTGCGGCGCGACGACGACATCGCTAGCTCAGTTTGAGGACGTGGAGGAGGTAGTACATCGTCGGCAGCGCGAACAACAGTCCGTCAATGCGATCGAGTAGTCCCCCGTGGCCCGGTAGCAGGCGACCGAGATCCTTCAGACCGAGCGTGCGTTTCACCATTGACTCAAAGAGATCGCCCAGGGGTACCACGACCGACAGGGCCAGCGCCGCTTCCAGGCCATGGGTCATCGTCCAGGGGCTCACGAGTGGCAAGACTGCCGCGCCCGCCACCAGGGTGATGAGCGTGCCGCCAATCAGACCTTCGAGGGTCTTATTCGGCGACAGCGCGGCGTTCAGTGGCCGTCGTCCGATCCAACGTCCGATGAAGAGCGCGCCGGCGTCGTTACAGATCGTCAGGACCAGCGCGCCAAAGAGGAACGCCATGCCGTGGCGATGGAGATAGGTGTGCGGGGCGATCAACAAAACCCCGTAGGAACCCAGCACCCCGACCCAGACGTACACAAAGATGGTCGCGCCCAGTCCGTCGAGTACGTCAATCTTGCGTTCCGCGCTCATGTACCAGATGAAGCCCAGCACGACCAGGAGCACGGTGACGGCCCCGAGCACCACGAGCCCCTTGTTGTAGACCGCGACGCCGAGCGTCAGTACCGCGACGATGCCCAAGATGGTCGCGGGGTGTGCCCCCACGGAGCGAAAACCCGCGAAGGCCTCGGCGCTCGCGAAGGCCAGCGCCGCGACGATCAAGATCGTCAGCGCTACGGGGCCCGCGAGGAAGAACGCAAAAACCAGAATCGCCAGCAGCACGCCCGTTGCGGTGGCGCTCGAGACGCTGCTCGAGGAACTCTGACGAACGGCCCGTCCGGCGAGGGGGTTGCTCGAGGCACGGTGTCGGGTTCGCTGAGCCCGCAGCGGGACCGGTCGAGGTGCTTCCACCGTGACCTCTTCTTCGGCGCTCTCCTCGGGCAAGACGAACTCCCAGGGCCGCGCGTCATCGACTTTCTCCTCACCGGCCAGGATTGACGCGTCGAACTGATCCTCGTGGGCGACCCAGTCGGCCTCGCCCTCGCGCCAGGCCGGCGCCGGGACCGCCGACCAGGGATCGCCGCTCTGCGCCGATTCGCGCGCCACGACAATAGGGACCTGTCCAGTCGGCGCGTCCGTCCAGTGCGGCAGCAGCGTCGCGGGGTCGATTTCGGGCGCCCCGTCCACGAGGTCGGCCGCGATCTCCGCTCCGGTGATGGTGACCCGTGAGTCATTCGTGCCCGACAACGGGTACTCCCCGGTGGGCTCGTCAAAGAGGGATTCGTCGTCAGACCTCAAGTAGTTCTTGCTCCTTGTGCGCGAGCAGCGTGTCCACGACCGCCACCTCGTCTTGGGTCATCTTGTCCAGGATCTTTTCGATCCGTTCGATCTCGTCACTCGAAAGACTGTGCTCTTTTTCGAGGTTCTCCAACTCTTGACGGGCGTGGCGGCGCACGGCGCGAAGCGCGACCCGACCCTCCTCGGCTTTGGTTTTCACCATTTTGACGAACGACTTGCGGCGCTCTTCGGTGAGGGTGGGAAAGGCGAGGCGAATCACGTGACCGTCGTTCGAGGGCGTCAGACCCAGATCGGCGTTCCCGATGGCCTTTTCGATGGCGGCCATCGAACTCTTGTCGAAAGGCGACACCACCAGCAATCGCGGCTCGGGCACCGAAAAGTTGGCCAGTTGCTTAAGGGGCGTCTCGGTCCCGTAGTAGTCGATGAGCAGTCCTTCGACGAGCGACGACGAAGCCCGCCCGGTACGCACGGTGCCGAACTCGTTCTTGACGTGCTCTATGGCGCGCGCCATACGCTCGCGGGTGTCGGCCATTACCAGTTCCACGAGTTCGTTATCCATTACTTCACCAGCGTACCGACGGGGCGCCCGTCGAGGGCACGGCCCAAATTACCATCGGCCATCAGGTCAAAGACGCGTAGCGGCATGTGGTTGTCCTTGCAGAACGTGATGGCGGTCATGTCCATCACTCGCAAGTTGCGCGCAATGACTTCGTCGAAGGAGATTTCGTCGAATTTGACGGCCTTTGGATTCACTCTCGGATCTTCGGAGTAAACCCCGTCGACGCCGCCGTGGGTTCCCTTGAGCACGATGTCGGCCTCGATCTCGGCGGCGCGCTGGGCGGCGGGGGTGTCGGTGGTGAAGTACGGGTTGCCCATGCCGGCGGCGAAGATCACGACGCGACCTTTCTCCAGATGGCGAACGGCGCGCCGACGAATGTAGGGCTCGGCGACTTGGTCCATGTTGATCGCCGACATCACCCGGGTGGGCCGCCCGTGGTTTTCGATCGCGTCTTGGAGCGCAAGCGCGTTGATCACGGTGCCGAGCATTCCCATTAGGTCCGAGTTCGCCCGGTTCATCCCCGCCATGGCGCCGGTGGCGCCGCGCCAGATATTGCCCCCGCCGACCACCACCGCGAGTTCGAGTCCCCCACGTTCCATGGCCGCGGCGATCTCGCGCGCGAGAAAATCCACGGTCGAGGCGTCGATGGTTTCGTCACTCGCGGCTGAAGCGAGCGCCTCACCCGACAGTTTTAAGACCACTCGACGCACGACGATGTCCTATCCTCCGATGACGACTTGAGCGTACGCGCTAATGGTGGCGCCCTTCAAGAACTGCGCGACGGACTCCTTTTCGTCCTTCACGTAGGGCTGTTCAAGCAGCACTCGATCTTTGAACCAGCCGTTCAAACGGCCCTCGATGATCTTGGGCAACGCCGCCTCGGGCTTGCCTTCGTTGCGGGTGATCTCCTCGATGGTCTGGCGCTCGGCGTCGACCTCGCTCGTGGGTACGTCTTCGCGCTTTAGGTACTGCGGCTTGGCGAAAGCGACGTGCACCGCGATCTCGTGGGCTACTTCTTCGCTCGCGCCCTTGAGCACGACCGCGACGGCGTTCACGCCGCGACCGGACTGGTGGTGGACGTAGGTGTTGACGACCTCGCCGGGACCGGCTTCGAGGCGATAAACGCGCCCGATGGAAATGTTTTCTTTGAGCGTCGTGAGCAGTTTCTCGATGTCGTCTTGAAACTGCGCCACCGCACCGTCGCCCTCGGCGCACACGCGCGCGGCGATCTCGTCAACCAACGACACGAACTCCTCGGATTTGGCGACGAAGTCGGTCTCACAACGAAGCTCGACGATTGCCGCCACGGCACCATTTCGCACGACCGCGACGGCGCCTTCGCCGGCGTCACGGTCCGCACGCTTGGCCGCCGACGCCAGACCCTGCACCCGCAGCCACTGGGTGGCCGCTTGCATGTCGCCGTCATTGGCCTCAAGGGCCTTCTTCGCGTCCATCATGCCCACGCCGGTCGATTGGCGCAGCGTCTGTACGTCCTTTGCGGTGACGGTCACCTTGGTTCTCCTCTTCGATTCTCGAAACGACTTAACCGTTCGCGGTGGCGCTCACGGTCACGACCGGGCGATTCTGACGGATGAAGCGACCTTCAGTCACCGCGTCGGCCATGAGTCGACAGAGCAGCGCGCCGGCACGGATGGCGTCGTCGTTGCCGGGGATAACGAAGTCAATGACGTCGGGGTCACAGTTCGTGTCAACCACCGCCACGACCGGCAAGCCGAGCTTGCGCGCTTCGGTGACGGCGATGTGCTCTTTCTTCGTGTCGATCACGAAGATGGCGTCGGGCACTCGTTCGAGGTTCGAGATGCCACTCAAGTTGCGATCGAGTTTCTCGAGCTCGCGGCTGTGGCGCAGCGCCTCGCGCTTGGGCATGTTATTGAAATCGCCCGCGCGTTCCATGGCGCGAAGTTCGATCAGGCGCTTCACACGTCCGGCCACGGTGGCGAAGTTGGTCAGCATGCCGCCGAGCCAACGCTGGTTCACGAACGGCATGCCACAGGCCTGGGCGTAGTCCGCGATGGGGCCCTGGGTCTGCTTCTTCGTGCCAACGAAGAGCACAATGCCGCCCTCGGCCACGAGATCGCGCACGTAGGCGTAGCTCAATTCGATGCCCTCGAGGGTCTTGCGCAGGTCGATCAGGTAGATACCGTTGCGCTCGCCGAGTATGTAGCGACGCATTTTGGGGTTCCAACGCCGGGTCTGGTGCCCAAAGTGCACGCCCGAGTCCAACAGTTCTTGCAGTGTGACGAGTGCCACGATCCAATTTCCTTTCGTATGGTTGCTTCAACCCCGAGGAGCACCGCGAACGGCGACCGTACGAAACCACGGGGACAACTCATGCGCTCGCCCACTCTGGGAGAGCCTGACCATGTTAGTCGTTGGAGGCACCTAGGCTCGCGGGTGCGTCTGACGGTGTACTTTCTGCAAACGAGATTTTGAGACGTGGGTGTAGATCTGTGTGGTGGTGAGACTTTCGTGGCCGAGGAGTTCTTGGACTACGCGCAAATCGGCGCCACCTTCCACGAGGTGGGTGGCGTAGGTGTGACGAAGCGCGTGGGGGTGCACGTGACCACGCGCGACTCGATGATCAAGGATTCGTCGGACGTCGCGCGGGCCAAGACGACGCGCGCGCCGATTCAAGAAAAGTGCATCTGACGGTGAGTCGACGCGCACCACCGCGTCGCGTGCGTCCTCGATCCACAATCGCAACGCCTCGAGACCTCGTCGGTGAAGGGGCACGATCCGCTCCTTTTGGCCCTTACCGAGCACGCGCAGGAGGCCTTGGGTGAAATCGATACTCGACAGGTCGAGCCCGCAGAGTTCGGAGACGCGAAGCCCGGCGCCGTAGAGCACCTCGCAGACGGCCCGATCGAGGGTGGCCCACTCGTCTTCGCCCCAGTCGTCGTCCAATAGATTTTCGAGTTGTTCTCGAACCACGATCTTGGGCAATTGGTGCGCCGGGCGGGGCGCCAGCAGGCGCGCCGCCGGACTCGATTGAAGGTGTCCGCGCTCGACCAACCACGCGAAGTAGCTTCGTAACGATGCTCGACGGCGAATGATCGAAGTTCGCTCGTCCCCGCGCGTGGTCATAAAGACTAAGTAGTCGCGCAGATCCTTCTTGGTGACGTCGCCCGGCGCTTTCGTGCCGCGCTCCTCCGCCCAGCGCGCAAAGGCCCCGGCGTCAGTGAGGTAGGCCCGTTGGGTGGACGCCGCGCGGTCGGCCGCACGCAAGGTATCGCCGTAGCCCTCCAGGCGCCACATGGACGCGACCATACTCACTCGTCGCATTGCCGACACACGTCAAGGCTAGTGACGCCGACTTCCCTACGGCGGCTTACTAGTCTTGGCAAAGATTCCAAAGGAGTTGGGATGCCCCGTATCTTGATCGTCGAAGACGACGACCACATTCGCACCGCCCTACGACTGATGTTCGAGGGTGAAGGCTTTAGTGTCGACGACGCGGCGACGGGCGAGCTCGGCGTCGCGCTCTTTTCGCGAATGACGTCCGACGTGGCGATCGTGGAC
The DNA here is from genome assembly GCA_035533495.1 of Acidimicrobiales bacterium. GTDB lineage: Bacteria > Actinomycetota > Acidimicrobiia > Acidimicrobiales > RAAP-2 > RAAP-2. The sequence continues at coordinate 54,099 of DATLTW010000061.1, forward strand.
ATCATGTTGCCCGGTATGACTGGCTTTCAAACTTGTGAAGCATTGAGGGCGGCGAGCGACCTGCCGATCGTCATCGTGTCCGCGCGTGACGAGACGGCCGACGTCGTCCTGGGACTCGAATCGGGCGCGGACGATTACGTCACCAAGCCCTTCGTGCCCGAGGAACTACTCGCGCGCGTCAACGCGCATCTACGTCGACGTCCCGATAAAAGCACCAACGCCTTTCAGATGGGTGAACTGCACGTCGTTCCCGACGAGGGGGTCGTGCGCCACCGCGACGGAACCGAGTTGCACCTCACGTCAACGGAGTTCCGATTGCTGACAGATTTGGCATCGGTGAACGGACGGGTGCTCTCGCGAGAGGACCTGCTCGAGCGCGTCTGGGGTTACGACTACTTCGGTGACAGTCGTCTCGTGGACGTGCACATTCGACGCCTGCGCATGAAGATCGAACCCGACCCCGCCAGCCCCACGTACCTCGTGACGGTGCGAGGAACAGGCTACAAGTTGGTGCTGTGATGCGTCAACGAAGTCTTCGACTTCGTTTGCTCATTACCTTCGGACTCGGTGCGCTGGTCCTCAGCGGTCTTTTTGCCACGCTGACCTACGTTGGCGTTCACCACGTACTCGTGGACCAGCGCCAACAGACTGACCTGAAGCAGAGTTACGTCAACGCGGCCCTGGTACGCAGCACTCTTTATAACTCGCCTCTCCAATTGGTCAATGAGTTGAACTCCATCGAAGGCGCCACGGGCTCGAGCGTGTTGGTCCAAACCCACCACCAGTGGTTGTCGAAGAGTCACGGTGCCGCCACCAATGACGTGCCCGCAGACTTGATCGCCAAGGTCGTGCACGGCGATCCCACGGCCCAGATTCTCAACCTGCAGGGACAGATCTTCTTCGTCGTGGGGGTACCAATTCCCGCGGTCGAAACCCAGTTCTTCGAGGTCTATCAACTCAGCTCCCTCGAGCACACGCTACGAATCCTTTTGCAGTTTCTCATCGCCGGTGCGCTCCTGACTTTTCTCATTGGCATTGCCGGAGGGCTTTGGGTCACGCGGCGCACGGTGCGCCCCTTAGAGGTCGTCTCGCTCGCGGCCGCGGCGATCGCCGAGGGTAATCTCAACACTCGGCTTCAAGCGACGCGCGCCGACCGCGAGGTCCAACAACTCACGGAGTCGTTCAACGAGATGGTCGGCCAACTCGTCGACCGATTGGAGAAGGATGCTCGCTTCGCGAGCGATGTCAGCCACGAGCTCCGCTCACCACTCACGACGCTGGCGACCACGGCGTCGGTATTACAACAGCACCGTAACGAACTCTCGGCCGCCGGCCAGGAGAGTTTGGACCTAATGGTGGCAAACCTCGCCATTTTTCAGTCTCTCGTGGAGGACCTATTGGAAATGGCGCGCAGCGACGCGGGCGCGGTGCCCCTCGTTATTGAAACCGTGGCGGCCATTGAACTCGTGCGCCAATCAGTTCGCTCCGCAACTCGGCGCCACGGCTTTAGCGAGCCACCCATCGAGATCGCCCCTGGCGTCGACGAGCCGCTCGTTTCGGTGGACCGCCGGCGCTTCGAGCGTGTCATTACCAACCTGATCGATAACGCGCACCTCTACGCCAGCGCCGTTACCGCCGTCCGCCTGGACTACGAACACGCCCAGTTCGCTATCAACATCGACGACGCCGGTCCCGGAGTACCAGTAGAGGAACGAGAGGTGATCTTCGAGCGGTTCTTTCGCGGTCGCGCCGCGCACGACCGTGGCATGGCCCGGGGCACCGGTCTGGGCTTGGCTCTGGTACGAGACCACGTGCGCGCCTTTGGCGGATCGATCAGTGTGCTCGATAGTCCCGAGGGCGGCGCGCGGTTTCAGATCCTCCTTCCCCTCATCGAGGAGGCGATCACGTGATGAATCTTCGAACGACGCTCCTGATCGGACTGGCCGCGATTGCGCTCTCGAGTTGCACCCTCATTGCTCCCAACGCGACACCCCAAAGCATCCCGAGAACGTTTTCAAAGAGCCTGGGGTTGCTCGACAAGACCATTCCCGGCACCAACCACGCGCGGGTGCGCTTCATCACACAGCCGGTCTACATCGTGGATGCCACCAGGCACCTCGCGCCCTCAAGCCGCATCGTTCCTTCGCCGGTAGGACTCGCCACGGTCATCCAGCAGTTGCTGCTCGGACCTTCGGCCATCGAGAAGTCCGCCGGCTACAGCTCGGCACTGCCGAAAGATGAGGTCCTGGTATCAGCCGAAATTCGCGCCAAGGTGGGCTACGTCAACTTCGCCGAGCCCCTCAAGAAGCTCTCACGATCCCAACAACTGCTCGCCGTTGGTGAACTCGTCCTCACTGCCTACGACGCCGGCGCGACGAGGGGCATCGTCATTAAGGTGGCCGGCGTCACGCAGCGGCTACTGATGCCCAACGGCCAGAGCGCGACGCTCGTGACGAAGAACAACTTTGCGGTGCTCTTGAACACCTAGCGCGCGGGCTGGTGGCGCAGCGCTGGCGCGGCGTTCCAGAGATGTTCGAGGTCGTAGTACTCTCGCGCCGCGTCGTCAAAGACGTGCACGATCACGTCGCCGTAGTCCAGCGCCACCCATTCTCCTTCAAAGAAACCCTCGACCCGGATGGGCTTGACGTCCAGCGCGAAGTCGACGAAACGTTCGATCTCTTGAGCCAGCGCGCGCACTTGACGGTCGTTGCGCCCCGAGGTGACCACGAGCGCGTCAAAGGCATCGATCAGTTCGCGTAGATCGAGTACGACCGTGTCCTCGCCCAATTTCTCTTCGGACGCCGTGATGACCGCGTTCACCAGGGTGGAGACGTAGGAGGAGTATGGGCCGCGAGCGCGCTCGCTGCTGGTCACGATCTCACTCAGTGGGCCACTCCAAGTGCGACCAGCGCGCCAAAGAACGGCACGGCCACCGCCAAGGCGCCCAGGAGGGCGTAGCGCTGCTTGGACCGGCGAATCTCTCGTCGCTTGGGCGCCGACCTGACTTCATGCAGACGCGGCGTCCGCAGTTCGGTCAACTCAAGGTCTCGCACCGCCATTGTCACGACTCTAGCCCCGAGCCCCTTCAAAGAGCGGAATCACGTTCGCCGGCAGGAACTGCTCCAGATTCGCGTTTTTCGAGGCCAGGCCGCGAATAAACGTGCTCGAGAGATCCACCGGTTCCATCGGAATTTCGTAACAGCGCCAGAAATCGGGCGCGACAATGACTGATTTAGGGCGCGGCACGATGCCCACGACCACCAACTTTCGAAGGCTCAGCGCGTCGTGCCAGCTGGGGAGTTGACTCACCAGGTCCGCGCCCACGATGAGATCGACGTCGTCGGCCTCAAAGAGCAGTTCCCGCACCGTGTCAACCGTGTAGGAAGGACCCTCGCGACGAATCTCGAGGTCCGAGACCACAACGAAGGGCAGACCGTCGAACGCGGCGCGCGCCATGGCGAGTCGCAACGCCGCGGGGCTGACGTCGGCGCTCTTTAGATAGGGGTCGCCCGCCACGGTCACCTCGATCCGGTCGAACCGTCCGCTCTTGCCGGCGGCGCGCAGCGCCGCGACGTGACCTAGGTGAGGCGGGTCAAACGTCCCACCGAAGAGACCGAGTCGGCGAACTTTCACCCCTAAAGCCTAACGGGATTGGTCTCTCGCTCACGATGCCCCTACGCTTGATGAATGGAAACGACGCCGTACGAGTGGACCCCGAGCACGTGGCGCCAACATCCCATTTCCCAAAGCCCGACCTGGCCCGACCTCGAACATCTCGCGCGCGTGGAACGAGAACTCGCCCGGAAACCGCCCCTCGTCTTTGCCGGCGAGGCCCGCCGTCTCCAAGAGCAGTTGGCCCAGGTGGCGATGGGCCACGCCTTTTTACTCCAGGCCGGCGACTGCGCCGAGTCCTTCGACGAGAGCTCCGCCGACTCGATTCGCGACAAATTAAAAGTCATCTTGCAGATGGCCGTGGCGCTCACCTACGCCGCGGGCGTGCCGGTGATCAAAGTGGGGCGCATCGCCGGTCAGTTCGCCAAGCCGCGCACCGACGAGTACGAAGAGCGCGACGGCCAACGCTTGGAGGTTTTTCGCGGGCACATCGTCAACGGCGACGCCTTTAACGCCGACGCCCGGCGTCCCGATCCCGAACGCCTGCTCGGCGCGTACCACCAGAGCGTCGCCACGTTGAACTTGCTGCGGGCCTTTACCACCGGCGGGTTCGCGGCATTGTCGCGCGTGCACGTGTGGAATCAAGAGTTCGTCGCGAACTCTCTCGAGGGCAAGCGCTACGAAGCCATCGCCGACGAAATCGAACGGGCCCTGCAGTTCATGAAAGCCTGCGGCATCGATTTGCACGACGACAGTGCCCTCCAAGGCGTCGACTTCTACACCAGCCACGAAGCGCTCATCTTGCCCTATGAAGAGGCGCTCACGCGCCGCGACTCGCTCACCGGCGAATGGTACGACTGCTCGGCTCACCTGCTCTGGATTGGTGACCGCACTCGCCAACTCGACGGCGCGCACCTGAACTTCCTTCGTGGCGTCGCTAACCCACTCGGGCTGAAGGTGGGGCCGAGCTTGGGTGTCGACGAGTTGCGCCAAATCTGTGAAGTCCTCAATCCCACGAACACGCTCGGCCGCCTCACCTTGATCTCACGAATGGGCCACGAACGCGTCAGCGAGCTCTTGCCCCCACTCGTTGAGGCGCTGCGCGACGAGGGACGCAGCGAACTTTGGACGTGTGACCCGATGCACGGAAACACCTTCGTGACCTCAGGTGGTCTAAAGACCCGGCGCTTTGACGACGTGCTCTCAGAGACTTCAAAGTTCTTCATGGTCCACCAAGCCCTCGGCACGTGGCCGGGCGGACTACACATTGAACTTACGGGCGACAACGTGACCGAGTGCCTCGGCGGAGGGTCGGGGTTGAAGGTGCCCGACCTCGACCAGAACTACACCTCGATCTGCGACCCGCGACTCAACGCAACGCAAAGTCTGGAAATGGCCTTTCAAGTCGCCGAGCTTCTTCGTAATTTCAAGCGCGATTAGTTTTCGACATCGCCGCACGCGGTTCGGACAGCAATTTGTTGCGTGCTACTAATCTCAATGCAGCGCCGTCGTTGGTCGCCACAGGATCGAGGTTCGATGTTCACGGTACTCATTGTGGGTTGCGCGGTGCTCGGACTATTGATCGGATCATTTCTCAACGTCGTCATCTATCGCGTGCCGCGAAATGATTCCATCGTGTCACCTCGTTCGGCGTGCCCAAGCTGTGCCGCGCCCATCGCCGCGCGCGACAATGTACCGCTCCTTTCGTGGCTGGTACTACGAGGTCACTGCCGGCACTGCCACGCCTCGATTGATGTTCGTTATCCGATTGTCGAACTCGCCACCGCCCTTCTCTTCGTTTGTGTGGCCATGCGATTTGGGTTCAACTGGGACGTGCCGGCCTTTCTGCTCCTCTTCGCCGGACTCCTCGCGCTCTCCTGGATCGACGTGGAACATCTGGTATTACCAAAACGCGTTGTCTACGCTCAGTTGGTCTTGGTCGCGGCCGCGCTGCTCGCCGACGCACTTATCACTCATCAGTGGCAGCGACTCTTGGAGGCGGTGGCGTGTTCTATCGGGTGGTTTGCACTCTTCTTCATCTTGAACCTCATCAATCCGCACTGGCTCGGATTCGGCGACGTCCGATTAGCGCTCGTGCTCGGCTTGGCCCTCGGGTGGTTGGGCTTCGGTGACGTCGTCCTTGGATTTTTTGCGGCCAACTTGATCGGTGCGGTCGTCGGTGTCGCCTTGATCATTGCGGGCACCATCGAGCGAAATCGCCCAATACCCTACGGTGTCGTTCTCTCTCTCGGTGCCGGTGTGTCGGTCTTCGCCGGTCCAGCCTTACTGGCACCCTTTCACTGATGTGGCGAGATAACCATGGCCACCAGGGGCAACGAACGCTCGGGACCGTCTGATCTCGATCGATGATTAGTAGACGAGCTCCATACGAAGCCCTTCGCTGTCCCACTCAGCTTCCATTGGCAAGCGTTCCGCCGAGCGCAAGAAGATACGCCGAGCGCTGAAGAGCAGCGCCGCCGCGTCGAGGAGATGCTTCGTCGGCGCGACGTCGGCGTCCGTTATCTTCTCGATTCCAGTAACTCTCTCTACCAGCACGTCGCGTCGTTCGTCCCTCCCCATCGCGTGAGTCTTGGAATAGAGCAGCGGCCTCTCTCGATTCAAGAAGTAGAAGCTCAGCTCCGGGTGTCCCCCGTACACCTGCCGCTGGCGATACGAAGACATCTCGGCGGCCACTTCGATCATCATGGGCAGTCGCGTTGCCGTAATGGCGTCGAGTCGGTCGTTGCTCGCGTTGCCTTGCTCGGACACCGTGGCGCGCGTAGGTGATCGGCCAATGGTGATGGCACGACGCCCGAGCAGAGCTCGCGCTTCTCGATCGCAACGGCGAAAACCCTCGTCAACGCGGTCGGCGAAGCCAATCGGGGCGTTCACGACGATGACGGCATAGGCCGGATGCTCGTCGAGAATCGCTTGAAAGCTTGTGTAGAGCTGCGGGGGTTCTGGCGAAAACACCGAACCGGTTAATTTGGCACTCGCCACCACCCAACGCCGCGCCCAGGGCGTCGCGCCCGCGACCACGGTGTAGGGCAATTTGGGTCCACGTTGTAAGGGCAAGGTGAGTTACTCCCGAGGAGCGCTGATGCCCTTTTGCTCCAACGCCCGGGCTAATTCTTTGGGGTGGGCACACACCTCAACGGCATCTTGGTAGTTGATGACGCCTTCGCCGATGAGGCGAACAAGGTCTGATTCGAGGGTCTGCATACCTTCTTTGGAGTTCGTGTACATAATGTTGGGTAGTTGACTCGTACGGCCTTCGCGAATCAAGTTGCGCACGGCGCTCGTCGCAACGAGTACTTCAAAGGCCGCGACCATGCCGCCGCCGATCTTTGGAATGAGGCGCTGCGCAATGATCGTGTTGAGCGAGGCCGCGATCTGGACACGAGTTTGTTCTTGGCGTTCCGGCGGAAAGACGTCGATAATCCGGTCAATTGCCTGTGGCGCGTCATTGGTGTGCAGGGTCGCGAAGACCAGGTGGCCGGTCTCGGCCATTGTCAACGCAATCTGGATTGAATCCAGGTCTCGCATCTCTCCAACTAACAACACGTCGGGGTCCTCACGCAGTGCCGATCGCAGCGCACGTTCAAAAGAAGGACTGTCGAGTCCCACCTCACGTTGCGAAACGGCCGCCATCTTGTGGTGGTGAACATATTCGACGGGGTCTTCAATCGTCAAGATATGTACCGGCCGAGTCTCGTTAATGCGGTTGATGATGGCCGCGAGCGTCGTGGACTTGCCCGACCCGGTGGGGCCCGTGACGAGGACGAAGCCGCGCGGTTGCTTTACGACCATCTCGGCGCCCATCGGCAACCCCAACTCTTCGAAGGTGGGGATCTCGGCTGGAATCATTCGAAGCGCGAGGGCGGTTTGACCACGCTGGGTAAAAACGCTGCCCCGAACACGAGCGCGATCGCGCCACGAGAAGGCGAAGTCAACATCAAGTTGCTCGGTAAACGTGGCCCGTTGCCCCGTAGTCAACAAGGGCCACGCAAGATCGTGAATCTGATCTCCGGTCAAGACCGGCGCTCCGTCAACGAGTGAAAGGCGTCCACTGACGCGAACCCGCGGCTGAGAATCTCCTACCAGTAGAAGGTCGCTTCCGCGACGCTCCCACAACGATTCGAGCCAAGGATCAATCGAGAGCGCTTCCATTTATCTCGTCATCGCTTTCAGTGCCATACGTCAAATAATACGCGAAGTGCCCGGCGCTATGGCCGGGCACTTCGCGAACTGCTAACTCCGTATGACTACTTAACGGTGCTGCACGACGTCGGATCCGTGTAAGCGGCCCAAGCGCTACTCGCCGGCGGTGATGGAACGTTTCCCGCCGGAGTTGTAGCTACAACCAAGGTGCCCGCCGCAATCGAACCGTACGCTGTCGTACCATCAGAAATCGCAAACGCGTAGTGAGGGAAATTGCTCGGCCACGATTGGACATACGGTCCCCCATCAGTGGAACCTAAAAGTAATGCCTGGGTCACCGTGGTGCCCGAATTCTGCGCGTTGAAAGCGGAAATTGCCGTAGACACCGTAGCTCCGTCAGCTTGACACGCCGCTACCGCACTCTTACCCGTTATACCGCCGAGAGCGAAGATCACTACTCCGGCGAGAATGCCGAGCACGACGATGACGATCAAAAGTTCGATCAACGTGAAACCGGCATTGGCGTTGAGGCCCTCAGCCTCACGACGTCGCTTGATTCTTTGATATGTGCCCGACATGGAATCTCCCTTTCGTCGATAGGCGATCCGAGCTTCGGATCTACCTCCCCTAAGTACTTTCAATTATGTCTCGTGAAAGTAACAACACGCTAGGTACCGAAAAACTATTTGTATATAGGCAACATGCATCATTCATGAAGTTGTAACTAATACACTCGGTTTACTGTGTGGTAAACGCCACTCATTCAACGTAAAAGATTCTTTGTATGGTTCGCGACGTGCCTTCCACGAAACAATTAACCAGGCGCGACCGATGCGACGTGAGGTAACAGTGACGACAAAGCATCGTCGCGCCACCTAGTACGAGAACGTCGGCCCCAAAATGCTGGGACCTGCCGGCGTCGTCACTGCAACGTAGGCATTGCCTGTTCCGGTCGAGGGTGTGCACGCCGTGATCGACGTAGAACTCACCACGCTGAAACTAGAAGCCGCGTAAAGCTGGTTCGCCGAACCCCCTGAGACGAGTTCAAATGTCACGCTCGAGGCCCCTGTGAAGTTTGTCCCAACTATCGCCACGGGATTGCCGGCGACACAGCTCGCCACTCCTGGGATCACCGAACTGACGCTGGGCGGCCGCACGCCAAATGACCACGAGTCAATCTTCATGGCGGTACCACACGTCGTGCTAGATGAACTCACCGCCGTCTGGACGGGACTACACGAGGCGATACCCGTTGAAAGTTCGTCACCGACGGAGATGATTGACTGCAACAGTGGATTGACGGCGCAGTTTGCGGCGCTCATCGAACTCAAACACGTCGAGATGGTGACCACGCGCCCCTGGGTTGGACTCGTCGTCCAGGCCGTCGTGCACCAGGAATCCACCGTCTGACCGTTCAGTGACAACAGGGAAGGCGTGGGTGACGTGGTCCAACACGGTGCTGGAGGCGACGCGTTCAACGTCTGGGCCATGAAGTTGTAGCGCACATTTTGAAGCGCCACTTCGCTGGCGCTGTTAGCGGTCGACTGGAATGACTGGGCCGCCGTGAATTTCGCGGTATTACGAAGATCATTGCCAACCCAGGTGACGAGCGCAACCATGACCACACTTACGACGGTCAAAAACACGATGGCGAGAACGAGTGAACTTCCGGACTCATTTTGACGATGGGGGACGTCGGGGAAACCCTGACAGCAGCGACTTCGAAAGAGTGCGCTAACTGACACTGACGCCCCCCACACTTGAGGTCGCGGCGAGATAGCCCGTCGACGCGTTGGCGCTAATGGTGACGTAGTAACCGGTCCCCGACGTCAACCCGGTAATGGTTCCCCCCGACGCGTAGGGGCTGACCGTCCGGCATCCCGAGGTCATCGTCGAGCTCGTACAGAGAGTGGCGCCATAGGTCTGACCGGAGGGCGCGTTGGGTGAGCCGTTGTAATTAATAGAAGCCGTACCCGCAGCACCACTCGAAGTTGAGGAGATTGACGGCGCAACGAGGGCGACGGTTGCCATCACGCCCGAGGTCACGCCCGACGTGGCGGCGAGGTACGCCCTTGAGGCGTTGGCGCCAATGGTGATGTAGTAGGTCGTCCCTGGCGTCAACCCCGCCACTTGTGCGCCAGAGGTGAACGAATTCACTGACACGCAGCCATTGGACATCGCGCTATCCGTGCACGCGGTCGCGGTGTACAACTGAGATTGGGGCGCGTTCGACGACCCCGTGAAGGACACGTTGATGACGCCGGACACTGTCGAGGATGGCGTACCCACTACTGCACTGGGCGCGATCAACGCTGCCGTTGCTGGCACCGCCGGCGACGAAACGACCGACGTGGCGGCCGGCGTCGAGCCGTTGACGTCAGCCCTCACGGTTACGTAATACTTAGTGCCAGGGATCAGCCCGCCGATGTTTGAACCTGAAGCAAAAGCGCCATCTGACACGCAATTGTCAGTCATTTCGGAGTTAGAACAGGCCATCGCCGTGTACGTCTGGCCATTCTGTGGATTGCTAATGCCGCTGTACGTTATGACCAGGGTTCCCGTCAGCGTCGTGGACGGAAGGATCGACGTCACCGTCGGCGTAATCGTGGTCCCACTCGACACGGCTGTTGATTCACTTGACGTCGCAGAGAGGTAGCCCGTCGACGCGGGGGCCGTGACGGTAACGTAATAGGTCGTACCGGGAATCAGTCCGAGAATGTTCGAACCCGACACGTACGAGTTGTTCGACGTGCAGTACAGCGACATTGCCGGATCCAGGCAAGCCATAACGTTGTAGGTCTGGCCCGAAGGCGCATTCGAGGAACCAGTGAAAGTAACGGAAAGGCCGCCGACAGTGTTCAAAGGTGGCGTCACGCTCGCCACGATCGGCGCATTGATTTGAACGGACTGGGCCGCGATGATCTGCCCGCTACCACCAACCACGAGCGCCTCAGACTCGGACTGGCCCTGTGGACCCAGAACCTGAATCGTCAGCTGCTGGGGCACTGTCGTGCCACTTGTGCACGTTGAGGTCGTCAGCGAAAAGTCTGCGCCACTCCAGTAGTTCACCGAGGTGATCGACGCGCTGTAGCTCGAAGTGTACGGAGGCGGCGGCACGAGCGCCCCCGACAAGGCGCCGTTATAGTACGCCGGCGCTGCAGTGGGGCACGCCACGAATACCGGTGTCGACGTCTGCTGAAATGACGAGTAGACCTGTTCCGCGACGCTACGCAGGACCGTGTCGGTTACCGCTAGATTGCGGTGGGTCGCCGACGAAGAAAATGCGGCGGAAAAGGCCACCAGCAAACTGACCACCGTGATGCTCAAGATCACGAGGGCAATGAGCACTTCAATCAGGGTGTCGCCGTGGTCCCCACGGTGGCCCTCACGCTCGTCGAGATCTCGAATGTTCGGGGTGATCTTTTCGCGCCGCATGAGTTTCACGGCGAGACAATATTAAGGCTTACGTTGTTGGAGATGACCGCAGTGTTCGCGACCAAAAAGGCCGCGGTCACCGTACCGTTGTTGTTGAGAATCACTTCACCGTTGGGCACGTAAATTCCTCCATAGCCGTACCCCGCGGAACCGTTGTTTCCCAAAGTAATTGGACTCGTCGTCCCCACCGCCGCCGCATCCCACACCACCACGTCCTGATACTGCGCCAAGCCCTCGCAGTTAATAATGGCGTTGTTCCCGAATTGGACCGCCCCTGAGTTGATGTAGAACAACACGCCGCTGGTGGCATTAACGATTGTATTGTTCGCCGTCGTAAAGGCCGTCGGCGCTCCATCAAAAATATAGGTGCCGGTGGCGAACGTCACGTTGACGTTGTTAGCGAGCGTGAGGCCCTGTTCGAACCAAAAGTTGCCGCCCGGCGTGAAGAACACCGTTGCGTTATTGGCGAACGACAGGCCCGGATCCGTGGTGTAGTAACCCGGCGGACAGGTATATACGTTATTGGAATCCGTACAACTCACCACCGAACCCCCACCCGGCGGATCGGCTGGCGCGCTCAGCGATGAGAACGGGTTGCCGATGGAGCTCGAGTAGTACTCACTGGAGGGATACGTCGTGCCACTACCCGCCGACACCGAATTAAGAGTCGAGTCTGAGGTGTTGATGCTCGCGGCCAGAAGTTGCGAATTGGGTGAAATCGACACTGAACCCGGAAGCGGGGAAGCGACATTGAGCGCACCATTATCGGTGCCCGTACCGACGTCAATCGACAACACAGAGTTATTGCCAAGCGAAAGCGCATTGCTCGACGTCGCGCTCAACAGCGTGAACGGCGCAAATGACGATAACTGAGGAACGTTCGTTGCTTCGGTGAACGCTCGCGGGGTGGCCACGAGAGCGAAGGCAAACGGCGTGGTTGAACCAGCTATGACGCTCTGCGTTTCAGTGACTTTTAGTGTGACCTGGGTGACACCCGAGGTGGAGATCCACCCCGTGCGTGCGGTCGAAGCGCAGCCGCTCGCCGTCGGCGCGCACGAAATCGACGGCGCTGCCAACGCACTCGTAGCCGATAGGTCCGTCGCGACGGTCTGTATTGAGTTCGGCGTGGATGACGCAACGCTAGAACAGAAACTACGGATCAACGAATACGTGGTCGACAAGACGTTTTGCACCGCATTATAGGAAACGTAGTCAAGGTAGCCGCCAGTTGAACTACCCCATTTCAGACCAATCACTTGATTTCCCGAACCACAGATCGGGCCTGCGCCGTCGGTGAGCGCTTGGGCACTCTGTACGTCTTTGCTGAAGCTCGCTGAAAGAGTCTGAGCGTCACCCGAGTCCGTAATTCGACCTGACACCGTCGATTGCAACGAGAGCACGGCGACCAATCCGAACGCCAGTGCACCGATAACCAACGGCACGATCAACATTGTGATCAAAAGCTCGACGAGCGTCATGCCGTCGTCACCGCGCGAGACGGTGCGCTTGGCACGTCCACCACGTCGCTCAACTTGGGTCTTGTTCGACCGCGCGCCGATTCGCCGTATTACGCGATCGCGCCGACCGGGCATTATCCCACCTTGACCTGACTGTAGATGCCGTACATGGCCGAAATCAACGCGACCGCAACGAAACCGACGATCACGCCCATGAAGATGATGATGGCCGGTTCAAACAAAGACGTGGCTCGGTCGACCTTGCTCTCCAGTTCTCGTCCGTAGTACGTAGCCGCGACCTCGAGTTGCTGGTCGAGGGTTCCCGTCTCTTCGCCCACACGAAACATTTGCTTGGCCGCGGCCGGAAACAGTCCTGAGCGCGCAAGCGGAGCGGCCAGGCCCTGGCCCTCCATCATCTCTTCACGAATGTCCTCGAGGGCCGTTCGGTACACGTAGTTGTTCGACGACTCCGCTGTCACCGTCATCGAATGGGGAAGGTCGACCCCAGCGCGAAGCAGCGAGGCGAGGATGCGGCAGATTCGCTCGATGATCGCAGTCTGAGTAATGTCGCCCACTACTGGCAGGCGCAGCAACAACGTGTCGAGGCGCCGTCGGCCCCCTTTCGTGCGACGCATGGTAATGAATAGCACCGCAATCGCGACGATGCCCGCCACCAGTTCGTACCACTGTTTTCCGAGGAACGACGAGATGTTCAACAACAACTGCGTCACGAAGGGCAACTTTGCGTGGAACGACGCGAAGAACACCACGAAGCGGGGCATCACAAAGATACCGAGCACGAGGACCGTGAAGACTGACATGGCGGCGACCACACTCGGGTAGATCAGCGCGGCGGTAATTTTGGCTCGCGCCTTGACGTCACGCTCGATGTAGTCGGCCAGTTGATTCAAGACAGAATCGAGGTTGCCCGTAAGTTCGGCTGACTCTAAGATGCCGACGTAATAATTCGGGAAGGCCTCTGGGTGCGCCTTCGCCGCCGCGGCAAAGGTGTCGCCGCTGCGAAGTCGTTCGACCATGTCGGACAAGATGGCCTTGAACATCTTTCCTTGCGTCTCATCGACAATGACCTCAAGCGCACCCATGATCGGAATGCCAGCTTTCATGAAGACCGCCATCTGGCGCGAAAAGTTCATGATCTCCGGGCGCGGCACTTTCTTCTTCGTGATCTCGAGTTTGAAGACGCTCTTCTTGGCCGCCACATCCAGTGGTTGCATGCCGCGTTGTAAGAGGACGAGGTGCAACGCACCAGCGGAGAGAGCCGATTCACTTCCAGAGATCTTCTTGCCCTCTTTGCTCAGAGCTTCGTAATGAAACTTGGTCATTGGAGGCGCGTATGGCTTTGCGAAATGCCTCGCAAGCTTCTTGGCGCTCCGCTTCGACGTTGGTTGGCTCGTTCGACGAGCACGACGTCGTTGAGTTCTCTCGTCAGCCTTTTGCAAGACTTTCTTTTCGCTCTTCGAAAGGCCGATGGTCATAGCGTGTACACGCTACGGATCACTTCAGCGATGGTGGTCACGTCGTCAAGCACCAAATTGATGGCTTCTTGGCGCATGGTGCGCATGCCCTGCTTTACGGCAAGCGTACGCAACTCTTCCTGCGTCGCCCATCCCACGACGAGACGCTTTATCTCGGGCGTCATCACGAGTAATTCGTACACGCCAATGCGTTCCTTATAGCCGGTGCCAGTACAAAAGTTGCAGCCTGTCCCGTGGTAGAAGACGCTCTTCACCGGTGCGTCGGTCCCCTCGTAGAACGCCATTTCTTCGCTCGTTGGCGTGTACTGGGTCTTGCACGACGGACAAATCCTGCGCAGTAAGCGTTGGCCGACCACACCGAGGACCGATGATGCCACCAAAAACGATTCAATGCCCATATCGAGGAATCGGTGTAGCGCCGATACCGAGTCGGTCGCGTGCACCGAAGAGACGACGAAGTGACCCGTTAACGCCGATTGAACAGCGACGCGCGTGGTTTCTACGTCACGAATCTCGCCAACCAGGATGACGTCGGGGTCTTGACGGAGAATTGACTTCAGACCAGTTGCGAATGTTAGACCAGCCTGTTCATTGGTCTGGATCTGGTTAATTGAGGGGAACACGTACTCCACCGGGTCCTCAATGGTCATGACATTTACGTTCTCATTGGTGACTTCGCTCAACGTTGCGTACAAGGTTGTGGTCTTGCCACTTCCGGTCGGACCGGCACACAACACCATGCCAAATGGCGCTCGGACCATCTTTGAATAGGTGGCGTACGTGTCCGGCGGCATGCCCAATTCCTTGAGGCCCAGCACCGATCGAGTCTTATCGAGGATACGAAGAACACAGTTCTCGCCCATAATGGTCGCCACCGTCGAGACTCGTACGTCCACTTCACGTCCATCGATTGTGATCGCTAACTGACCGTCTTGAGGGCGGCGGCGCTCCACGATGTTCATATTGGCCATCACCTTGATGCGACTCACGAGACCGGGCCCGATCGAAGCGGGCAACTGCATAATCTCCTTTAACGCACCGTCAATGCGAAAACGAACGCGTATGACGTCGTCTGAGGGTTCGAGGTGTACGTCCGACGCGCGGTCGCGCATAGCCTGAGTCAGAATTTTGTCGACAACCTGCACGATGGGCGCGTCGTCGCCAATCGCCGCGGCGTCACTGCTCTCAATCGCTCTCTTGCGTGAGCCTTCCACTGATTGAAACGCCTGAACGAGTTCTTGTACCTCTTTGATGGAGCGGTAATTAGAGTCGATAGCCCAACGAATATCGGACAGTGGCGCCACCACGAAACGCACCGGCATGACGCTGAACTTCGCCATTGAGTCGTGAAGTTCATTGCTCGGCTCCGCACTGGCCACCACCAGTTCACCATCTTCGATTCGTAACGGGATCGCGTGGTATCGGCGCGCCACCGATTCGTCAACAAGCGCCAGTACGTCGTCGGCGATTGTCGTTCGACGAAGTTCCGCCATCTCGAAGCCAAAGCCTTCGGCAATGGCCTGAGCGAATATGAGATCGGCGAGAGCACCCGTCGAGACCAAGGCGTCACACAGCATGCCCCCGGCGCGATGTTGGAGTTCTAAAGCGGCGGCGAGCTGTGTTTGGGTTACGAGGTTTTTCGCAATTAGCATCTCAGCGATAAGACCGCTCGAAGTGCCGGTAAACACTTCGCGCAACGCCGCATCAAGCGAACTTGCATCTCGGGCCGGGGCGACTACTACGGCGTTACTCGGCACCGACCGAGCCTCCGAATCGGTTTCGGGCGCCGCGGTCGCAACGTTTTCTACTGCAGCGGCAACGCGATCCTTGGCTTCGCCCCTCGGCTCACGATCCTCTCGATTTTTCTTCTTGAATGCCACGCCAACTCTCCACAACCCTCACAGCACTTACGGGAATCCGACTTGGTGAGAACTCATCAACATTCATGCTGAACGTAATGTAAGCCTCCCACAGCAGTTCTGGCAATTCCATAGTGAGTTCAACTCATCCCACGAGTGATGCACATCGTGGCGCGCGTGGCATTAATTGCGAAAAATTTTCTACGAACGAGTAGTTAATTTTCGCTATTCACTCAATGTTGACCTCAAGTAAATGTCGAACATTGTTTTCATCCTCTTCGATCTTCTACACACCTATCGAAAGTGGCAAAAGCGTTCGGAATGCACTTCCAATTCGACATTAAATCCACGTTTGCGAAAGTCACGAGAATGTCACATTCGCCAGCGCCGCCAATCCAATCTCGGGCATCTTGGTTCTGGCATCAACCACGTCATCTACTTCGCGTTGAGTGCCGTGACCCCGCTCTTAGTCGAATACGGCGAGCGGTGCGAGGTCGTTATAGCGAAGCAGCCGGCGGTGGTCGCTGGCGAACTCGATTTCGGTCATCGAGCAGTTCTCAATTCGTGGTTGTAGCCGAACGCCACCACCGAGCCCTTGGTAGAGCTTGAGGGCCTGTTCAATGAACCCACCGTGCACCACCAAAACCACCAACTCCTTGGGGTGACGAGCAACGATACGCTCCATCGCGTCAACGCACCGCTGGAAAAAATCTAGGAGCGACTCCCCACCGGGCACGTTCATCAACGAAGGGTCGACGTCCCAGTCCGGCGCGACATAGCGCTGACTAATTTCGGACCAGCTGAGTCCGTCGGCCTCACCCACGGAGAGTTCGCACAGCGACGCATCGGCAAGGGCATCTATAGCGGGATTAATCGCGGGAAAGACAATGGCTCCGGTCTCGATCGCTCGAGGCAGCGTTGAAGTGTAGAACGCGCTCGCGCTCGCCAGTTCTTTCGTGAGAGCGAGACGTCGCGCGAGGGCCGACGCTTGGGCGCGACCGAGGTCGGTCAAGCCGCCCTTGTCGCCCAGTGGTCCACCCGCGAGGCCGAGCGTGTTGGCGTAACTCTCGCCGTGGCGGATGAAGAGCAGCCGGGTTTCGGTCGGAGGCAGGCCGCGCTGGCGAAAACCTCCGGGCGGTAGGTTCTCGTCGAAGCTCATGCCAGCTCACCTACGAACGCCTCGAGTTGGCGCAACGTGCGACACTCGATCACTCGATTGCAGTAGGGCGCATACTGACTCATGATTGAATCCCCGCTGTTCCAGTAACTGGCCGGCTCGGGGTTGAGCCAGTAGACCGACTTCGCGCGGAAGTGCAAGTCCGCCAGAACTTCGGCGTGGGCCTGGTGGTAGTTGTTGCGCGCGTCACCCAGAATCAACACCGTCGAACGCTTGGTGAGGTCTTTGGCGTACTCATCGTGAAAGGTGACGAGGGCCCGACCGTAGTCCGAGTGACCGTCGAAGGCGATGACGTCGGCTTCGGCATTGATGCGTGCCACCGCGTCAGCGGGATCTTCCACGCCCTCGAAGAGTCGAGTCACCTCATCCAGTCCGTCCACGAAGACGAAACTGCGAACTTTGGAGAACTGGGAACTGATGGCGTGCACCAGGTGCAACGTGAAGCGAGCGAAAGACGCGACCGAACCCGAGACGTCGGCGATCACGAAGATTTCGGGCTTGGCCGGACGCGGAGGCTTGAATCGTAGGTCGAGCGGC
>DATLTW010000062.1:0-16504 GCA_035533495.1 Acidimicrobiales bacterium
TACATCTCACAGGTCGAGGGCGTCATGCACGCGTGCGGTCACGACGTGCACACCGCCGCGCTGCTGGGTGTGGCCGACCTTCTGGCGCGGCGTCGCGACGACCTGGCCGGGGAGTTCACGTTGTTGTTTCAACCGGCCGAGGAGGCTGCGGGCGGCGCGATCTCGATGATCGATGGCGGCGTCCTCGACGACAATCCCGTGGACTTCGTCATCGGCGCGCACGTCACTTCACTCGCGCCACTGGGCCTCGTGGCGACCCGCGCGGGCGTCGTGATGAGCGAGGCGCGCGGTCTCAGCGTCCACCTAAAGGGCCGGGGCGGTCACGGCGCCATGGCCACGACCGAGGGCAACGTGGTGCTGGCCGTCAGCTTCTTGGCCCCACGGCTCGGCGACGTCGTGAGTGGCCTCACCTACGAAGGAACGAATTGCGCCTGTTCGGCCGGGGTGCTGATCGCCGGCACCGCGAACAACGTGGTGCCCCGCCACGCTCTGCTTCGCGGCACGTTACGCACCTTCACGCCGGACCAACCATCGATCGCGCTCGCGCGATTGGGCGAACTCTTGGCCGAGGTCGAGTCCGTCTTTGGCGTAAGTTGTGAACTCCAATTTGACAAAAGCACGCCGGCGGTGGTCAACAACGACGCCGCGGTGAAGAGCGTCATGACGAGCGCCACCAACGTTGTGGGCGCCGAGCACGTCATCACGATGCCGCCGACCGCGACGAGTGATGACGTGTCGGAGTTCTTACGTCGAGTGCCGGGCTGCTACCTGTTCATCGGTGGCGCGCTGGCCGATGGGTCGAGCGGCATGCACCACGGTCCCGATTTCGCCATTGACGACGAGGCCTGTCGAACGGTCGCGGGCGTCCTGGCGACCAGCGCCGTTGACCTCGCCCGCGGCTGACCGTCCTCTTACGACGACGAGCGATTAGGGGACGAAGAGCCGCGCCGCGCCGCGCATGGGCGCCTCGTTACCGTTGACGACGATCCGGTAGGGCAGATGGTCGAACTCCCCCGCCACCACCCGGCGCGCGTTACCTCCGGCGAAGTGCACCGTCGTGGCAGAGAACTCGGTCGCAAAACCGACCACGACGTCCGCCAGCGTCGCGTTCCAGTGCGTTTCATCGGCGGCGCGGGCCCGCTCACCCACCGACTGGTCGTAGGTCTTGGCGCCGCGAAAAATCTCCGCGCCGACGTCGCGAACTTTCTGTAGTTGGCCGTTGACGGCCAGGGCCAGACCGAGTCCCGTGCCGAGGGTCAACACGAGCTCGACCCCGTAGCCCTCGATGCAACCCAGCGCCGCCATCGTGGCGTCGTTCACCACGCGCACCTCTCGCCCGGACGCCTGGCTCAGCGCGTCTTGGAGGGCAAAGCCGCGCCACTTCGCGTCGAGTACGGGGTCGATCTCGGTCGTCACGCCGCCGGGTCGAGAGAGATTACCGGGGCGAATCACGTGTCCGTCCCTGAACTCGCCGGGAAAGCCGACGCCGACGCGTCGTGCGCCGCTCTTGGCGATGCGCTCCTCTAAGAACTCCACGAGGCGAGCGGGCGTACAGGGGTAGGGCGTGGGGCGTCGGCGAACGGCCCGAAGTAGTTGACCCTGGTCGTTCACGTGAGAGAACTTGATGTTCGTCGCGCCGATGTCAATCGCGAAAATCTGCTCTTGCAGAAGAAGCGATTGGTATGCCATTGGTAAATCGTAGTTAACGTCCGCCAACGCCCCGGCGCCGTAACTGGCGATACCTCCACCACGGACGCAGTCGCACGCCGTAGACGCGCCGGCCACCACTCACCACCATGGCCGTGCCCTTGGGATGGAGTCGCAGTCCAACGTGCGTCGTGTCATTCGAAGCGTCGACGAGTTCGGGCAGGTACGTGCCCAGCGTCGGGTCGGCCAGACCAGCGAGCACGACGCGCGTGGTGTGATTATTGACAATGGTGGCCGCGCGCGCGCCCCAACGGGCCACGAGCTGAGCGAAGTCCTGCACCACGGTGACGAGCGTGACGTTCAATCCACTCACGGTGGCGGCGAGTTGATCGAGTTCGTCGAGTGACGCCACGGTCGCCGCCTCGTCCAGCACCATCAAGACCCGTCGCGACCGTCCCTCGTCGACCTGACGTTGTTGTTCCTCCAAGACCATTCGAAGGGCTCCACGAAAGAGTGGTTCGTAGTGACGCTGCTCGCTCCGTGACGCGCAAAGATAGAGCGTGTTCGCGCCCGCCAGGACCGAGCGAATCTGGGCCAAGGGTTGGGGGAAGCGCCACGGCATCAACATGGTCTCGGCGGTGGTGAACACGCCGTCCAGCGTCTTGGGGTCGTGCGCGAGAAAACTTCGCACCGCGTCGCTGGCCAGTGAGTTCGATCGATCACCCAACCACGAATCGACATCGTGATCCTCGACCATTTTGGACACGTCAAAGATCGTCCGGCCACGATCCTTGGCCAACATCATCAGTCCCGCCACCAACTTCGTGGCCAGGGCGTTCCAAAATTCGACGTCACCACGATCGTTCGAGCCGATCGTGAGGTCTCGTGCGACGCGCGTCGCGTGACGAAGCGTGGTTACCCCCTCCAAGGGATCCCACGTCAGACCCCCCTCGCGTCCGGGTTCGAGCACCTGGACCTGACCCAGCGTGCGCCGCCAGCCAAGGGTGGTCTCTACGACGTCGCGCTTCACGCTCGTGACCACCAGCGCCCCACTCCAACGCAGCAGCGCCGGTATGACGAGCGAGGACGTCTTGCCCGCCTGCGTGGGTCCAACGATGAGCAACGAACTCGAAGGGTCGAGGGTGACCGGCGGTCCGATCGACAGGCCCTGCCAGTGGCGACGGCCCAGTACCGGTCGATCGTTCGTCACTTCTCGCGCATCGCCGCGTCGGTGTCGATGAAGCGCTGGTCGTTCGCGTCGGGCCGCACCCGAACAATCGAGCGGTGCGCCCCGTAACGCACGAGGGCGACGCCTTTGGGCAAGCCCGTAAGGTAGCGCTCCTCTCGCGACGACAGACCAAGGGCCAGCGACATTTCGCGCGCTTCGTCCGCCGGTTGGCGAAAGAGCCACGCGGTCTCGCACTCTCGAAGGAGTCCCTGCGCTCGTTCACGTTGCGCGCTGCCGGCGTCGCCGGCGGCGGCGACGTCACTCCATCGATGCAGCACCAGCACGTGCGAGAGCCCCCGAGCGCGCGCTAGCTTCCACGAACCGCGCAACCACCGAAGGGCGTCGACGTCGCTCAGGAGAGCCCACGCCTCGTCGAGCACCAGGTAGCCGAGTTCGTCGCGACGTGCGACCACCTGTTGGGCCGCGGCCACGGCGCTCAAGACCGCCACCGAGAGTGAGTTGGACGACCACTGAGCGGAGAGGTCCAGTACGACCAGGTCGCCCGAGAAGGCCAGCGGTTCGTTCTCACCATCAAAGAGCCCCGCGAGATCGCCGTGAATGAATCGGTACAGAATCAGCGCGAGCGAACGAGGCGCGCTCGGCGTGGACGATTCGAGATGTGCCGCGAGGAGTTGGTAGAGCGACCCCAGCACGCGGGTCGGACGGGGCGTCGATAGCCGGTGCCACACCTCGTCCAGGGCGAAGTGTTGATCGTTACTTAAGGGTGAACCCTGAGCGCTGGCGAGCAGGGCTCGCAGGAGATCTCGTCCTTCGCGTTCTTCACCCGAGAAGGGGCTACACCACCCGTCGCGGCCCAGGGCCACGGGCACGACGCCGTGCTCGGCGGCGAGATCGCCGTACTCGCCCTTGGGATCGACCACCACGGCTCGACGCCCTCGACGCAACGCCCGGTCCAATTGCATCTTGACGATCGTGCTCTTGCCCGCGCCGATCGACCCGGCCACGATGACGTTGGGATTGGACACCAGGCCCGCCTCGTACGCGTCGAACACGTCAAGGACGAAGGACGATCCGAACTGCGACTCGCCGAGACTCTCCCCCGAGAGACCCGTTCCCGCGTCGTGGGCCGGTACGCGCAGACTGACCAGGTCGACGGAGGTCGCCCAGTGGGTCCAGGCCCGGCTCACCAACTCGGTCCGCCGGGTAGCTGCGCTCGGTACCACCGCGCTTGACGGCCCCATCCGCGTTCGACGCGCAGGCCCGCGTCGTGCGCGTGGCGCCACAACGCGTCACCTTGCTTATGCAACTCCTCCAACGACGACGCGCGCACCATCAAAAAGACCGCCACTCGCAACAGCGCTCGACCACTCGCCACGAGGGCTTCGCGTTGCGCGAGTCGGTCATAGTTCCTTGTGGCACGGGCCGTTCGCCGAAAACCCACCGCTCGCGACGTCGCGTCGTCACTGCCCACTTGGTGAACGGCTCGCGCGGAGAGCCGTTGGGCTCTCGCGCCACTGACGACGTCGACGTGCAACGCCAGGTCCAAGGGCGTGGACGACTTCAGAATCGCATCCAAGAGTCCACGTTCAGAAGGAGCAGCGTTGAAGTCTCGGACTCGGTAGAGCCGAAGAAGTTGCTCGGGGGCACGCAGATAGGTAAAACGTTCGAGTAGGTGAAGCGACGGCGCGTCGTTGTCGAGTCCTATCACCCGTCGAGCGAGATCATTGCCCTTTTTCCAACCGTCCGGCACCGGCACGCCGGGCGGCAACGCCAGCAGCGTGCTCCGCTGGTCGTTTCGGCGAAACACATGCGCTGAGAAGTGCTGGCCCGCCCTCGTGGCGCTCGCGGCGTCGGCCAGTGCCCTCAGCGCTTCGGCATTGGCGACATCACGACCCGACAGATCGAGCCGACCTCGATGGACCAGTTCATAGCCGCAAAAGGCAACCTCGCCGTTGGCCCACAGCGCCATGTCGTCACCGAACTCCAGTGCGCTGATCACACTCCAGTGTGAGCGCACGAAATAGCGAAGGGCCACGGCCAACTGCTCTCCGACGGTCAGCCCGTCGGCGGAGGGTGCGGCGCACGTGAAAAGCGCGAGAGCGACAATGAATTCACTCGTGGGCGCCACGGAACTAAAGAGCCATTGGCTAAGGAGTCCCACGCCCATCACGCTCAACACCGCTTGGTGTCGCCGAACGCCTATCCATCGAGCGTTCGCGTCGGAATCGCCGAGACCAACGAAATCACTCGTCAAAGTGCCACCCGACAACCGGACCCATTTCGTCTCGGTGGTAGGCCACGTGTCCGCCGCGCCGTCGAGGCGTCCCGATGGGCGGTGGGGGCAGTTCGCCGTCGAGCGGAGGCATCGGCCCTTCGCCCTCGCCCGGCCAGGTCTCCAGACCGAGGTCGTCGGGACGGACGGGCGGTCCGGGCAGCGGAACGTCGGGTGTCAATGAACGAACGACCTGGGCCACCGGCGAGGATGACACGTTCGAGGCACCCCGCGTCGCGCGCGCTCGTATCCCTTCGAGACCGTGCAAGGCGGACTGTTCGATGAAGGGAATCACCCGGAGCAAGAGAAACGGGGTGAACGTCGCCATAACCAGGGTCACGGCACCGGTGATTACCTCGGTGAGGGAAGAACCTTGGAGTTCGTTGAGTCCAAGAACCAGGGTCACGACGATGATGAACTTGCTCGCCGCTATGGCGAGAAATATCTCGGCGAGGCGCCAACTGAGGCGACGCATCGAAGGAAAGGTCGACAGCGACACAACGACGGGCACCAACACCAAGAGCAGCGTCAGCACTACCGTACGAACGATCAGTTCACACCATAGAAGCCAGGTCCCGATCACGACGGCGCCACCGAGCAAGAAGAGCGCAAAGCCGGGCGTCGACGGCACCAGCGTCGTGAGATTGTGCGCGAGCGTCGCCTCGTGTTGCGCCACCGTGTTCGCCCCGCCTGATGACATCTGATCGATCGCTTGAAGAATGAGCAACGCCAGGGGACGCGACAACGCGATTCCGGCCACGCACGCCGGGGCCACGCCGAGATAGACCCGCCACAGCACGGACGCCTCGCCGTGTCGAAGTGCCTGGAGCGTCGACACCAAGAGTCCGATCATCATCAGCGGTGGCGCCAAGACCAACAGCGTCGTGAACTCGCCCCTGGCGCCGCCAACAATCGTCGCGGGTTCGCTGGCCGAAGTGAGCACTTGACCGGCGGCGTCCAGCAGCCACTGCACGCTACTCAAGATCCAGCTCGTCAACGCGTCAAAGAGATCGTTGAAGGTGGATTTGGCGATGGTGCCGGCACACGAGCTGGGAGTGAAAAGACAGAGCAAACCACCCATCAGTGAACTTTGAGCCCCGTGTTGAAGAAGAAGTTGATCAAAGTCGGCGCCGCGCCGATCAGTATGGCGGCGCCCAGTGACGTCAGCACCGCCCGGCGTCCCTGCGCGGATTGGTGCATGTTTTGGGTGTGACTACCCACTGCCCACAACGCGGCACCGAGTAACAGGGCGACGAGTGCGCCGATAAGCGCCCACGACGCTATTCCGTTGGCAATCTGCTGCAAGGCGGCTCCGCCTGGCAGCGCCGTCGTAGAGGGGGTGAGGGTGACATTGGCGTACAGCATCGTGGTCTCGCTTTCGAACAGAGAGTGCCCAACGGTCGCCGTCGCCACCCACCTGACCGGGTCTGCGAGACTGGAGTCGTGCTCGACGCCTTGATGAAGAATGTGGTTTCGAAGTGGTCATCGCTCGACGTGTACTTCGCCGTGGCCGGGGTCTTGCTGGTGGGCGTCGTGCTGGGAATTCTCATCTTTCGCCACCGCGGCCACCGAGCCATCGCTCAACGCCTCAACGCCTTGGCCTCACGCATGGCCGTCAATCCCCGCCAAGGTGACGGCAAGGTTGAATCTTCGCTCAGCTACCTCGAGGAGGTCACCGGCGCCGCCCACAATGCCGTGAGCGACTCGAACGCAGAGTCTGTTCGCCTGCGACGCTCTCTCGATACCTTGCCCTTGGGTCTGGTCTTGTGCGACGAGGCGGGCGGGGTTATCTTTCGAAATACCCAAGCCGAGAACCTCATGGTCAGTCGCTACGGCGACGCCATCGCCGCCCAGGCCGTCACCGACGTCCTAAACGACGCGTGGTCCAGCGGCGTGGCCGAGCGCACCATCGACATCTACGGCCCGCCTCGGCGCACGCTCACGATCCGAGCCAGAGTCATCGACGACGGACGCCGGTCACTCGGGGTCTTGGCGATCATCGAAGACGTGTCGGAACGCCGCCGTCTCGAAGACATCCGCCGCGACTTCATCGCCAACGTCTCGCACGAGCTCAAGACCCCCATGGGCGCGCTCGGGCTCTTGGCCGAGACACTGCAGTACGAGCGAGATCCCTCGGTGGCCCAACGACTGGCCGAGCGAATCAACAGCGAAGCCTTCCGAGTGAGTCGGATCATCGATGACCTACTGGACTTATCACGAATTGAAGGCCAGGGCTCGCCGACGCGCGAACCCATCGCCGTGTCGCTCATCGTGGCCGAAGGCCTCGAACGGATCCGAACCTCCGCGGAGCAGCACGAGGTGAAGATCAACTTCGAAGAGCCCACGACCGATCCGGTGGTCTTTGGAGATCGACGCCAGCTGACCTCGGCGCTGCACGCCTTGCTCGAGAACGCCGTCGTCTACTCGCCGCGCGGTGACACCATCGATATTGACGTCAATCGCGTCGACGCGAGCCACAACAGCGAAGGTGAGAGCGTCGGGCCCTTTGTGCACGTCACCATTCGAGATCACGGGATCGGCATACCGGCGAAAGATCTTGAACGGATCTTCGAGCGTTTTTATCGCGTGGATCCGGGGCGGGCGCGCGAGACGGGAGGCACGGGCCTGGGCCTCAGCATCGTTCGTCACGTGGCCCAGAATCACGGGGGCACGGTGCTCGTGGACTCCCACGAGGGCGAGGGATCGACGTTTACCCTTGAACTGCCCTCTGACCAGCAATGACGAAGAAACAGCCCAGTGCCCAGCGCGTGAAGGTGTTGGTGGTCGAGGACGAGGAGTCGTTCATTGACGCCCTCTCGGTGGGCCTGGACCGAGAGGGCTTCGACGTCACTATCGCGCGCGACGGACTCGAAGCCGTCTCCCTCTTCGTCAAGCACCACTTCGACGTCGTTCTCCTCGATCTGTTGTTGCCCAAGATGTCCGGGCTCGACGTCTGTCGATCGATTCGCTCCACGAGCAGCGTGCCCATCATCATCGTCAGCGCCAAGGGCGAGGAGGTCGACATGGTGTTGATGCTCGAGATCGGCGCGGACGATTACGTGACGAAGCCCTACCGCCTGCGCGAATTAGTGGCGCGGATCCGCGCGGTGCTGCGCCGACACCGCGACAACGATCGAGACGACGTCGACGAAGAGATCATGCAGGGCAACATCCGCATGGATCTCGACGCTCGGCGCTGCTTCGTCGGGGGGGACGAGATCAAACTTCGCAAGAAGGAGTTCGCCCTCCTTCGACTCTTGCTCGAGAATCCCGGTCGCGTGCTCACCCGTGAAGTACTCATCGACCGGGTCTGGGGCAGCGATTACGTGGGCGACACCAAGACCCTCGACGTGCACATCAAGCGTCTGCGAACCCTGATCGAGGACGAACCGAAGAACCCCACGCACATCACCACCGTGCGCGGCGTGGGCTATCGCTACGAGATTACGAAGCCCTAGGTTGAATCGTCGTCTGGCCGGCTAAGTACGGAGCGAGCACGTCGGGCAGCACGACCGATCCGTCAGCCTGACGGTACGTCTCCACGAGGGCCGCCCAGATACGCGCCCACGCCAGCGCGGAGCCGTTGACGGTGTGCACGAGCGCCGTCGCGCCCTCACTAGTGCGATAGCGCACGTTGGCCCGACGAGCTTGAAAGTCGCGGAACCAACTCACCGAGGACACCTCTAGCCAGCGATCCACGCCGGGACTGAAAACATCCAGGTCAATCGTGTAGGCCGAGGCGGTGCCTAAGTCGCCGGTGCACAGATTCAAGAGTCGATACGTCAAACCAAGTGCCTGCAAGAGCTCTTCAGCCCGGCGCAAGATGTCGGCGTGGGCCTCGTCGGCTTGCGCGGGCGTGCAGTACGCGAAGAGTTCGACCTTGTCGAATTCGTGCACCCGAAGTAACCCCCGCGTGTCGCGTCCGGCGGCACCCGCTTCGCGGCGAAAGCACGCCGTCTGGGCGCAAAGGCGAACGGGCAACGACGCCTCGTCGAGAATCTCGCCGCGAAGCAACGAGGTCAGGGGCACCTCGCCGGTGGGTATGGCCCACAGACCGTCACGTTCTAGGGCGTACATGTCGTCAACCGACTTGGGCAAGTGACCCGTCGACACCATGGTCTCGGTGAGGGCCAAGCTGGGCGGATGAATCTCTTCGTAGTCGCCCGAGTGACGATCGAGCGCGAAGGATCCGAGCGCCCGCACGAGCCGGGCTCCCGCGCCTCGATAGAGCGCGAACATCGAGCCGGCGAGCTTCGCGCCCGACTCCATGTCCAAGATTCCGAGCTGGGCGCCAATCTCCCAGTGAGGCACGCGCTGGTAGTCGGCGTACGTGGGAAACGGCACGCCCTGATCCATCCCGACCCACCACCGACGCAGCTCGACGTTGTCTTTTTCATCGTGCCCGTCAGGAACTTTGGGATCAGGGACGTTGGGAATCATCAGCAAAAGGCCCCGCAGCGTCGCCGCGACCGCGTCGGTCGCCTCGCTGGCCACGCGCTCTTGAACTCCGATTGCCCGGCTCGTCACGGCCAGCGACTCGGCCGCGGCGCCATCGTTTCTGCGCCGAGCGTCGCCCACTTGGCGAGAGAGTTCCTTCACCTGGGCGCGCAGACCTTCCGCCTCGTGCAGTAGTCGTCGGTGTTCGAGGTCGAGCGTCAAAATCTCGTCCATCGCCGCAGACGAAACCCCGCGACGGGCCAGGGCGGCCTTGACGGCGTCGGGCTCGCGGCGCAGTTCAACCAGATCAATCATTGGCCAAGCCTACCTAGAGGCGCCCAACGGGTTCTTGGAACGGTCTAGGTTCGTAAGGCATGAGTTACGCCGTCGAGGTCAACCGCCTGCAGGTCTCCTTTGGAGAGTTGCGCGCGGTCGATGACGTGACCCTGCACGTGAACTACGGCGAGGTGGTCGCGTTGCTCGGCCCCAACGGCGCCGGCAAGACGACCGTCGTCGAGACGCTGCTCGGCTTTCGTACGCCCCACGCAGGCACCGTTCGACTGCACGGTCTGGACCCCGTGCGCGACCACCACGAGGTCGTCGCACGCACCGGCGCCCTTCTCCAACGGGGCGGCGTGTGGGCACCGATGACACCGCGCGATGTGCTGCGACTCACCGCGTCGTACTACGACGCACCGCGTGACACCCGTGAGTTGCTGGCGTTACTTGACCTCGAGCGGTGTGCGACGACGCCGTGGCGCCGGCTCAGCGGCGGCGAGCAGCAACGTGCGTTGCTCGCTTTGGCCCTTCTCGGACGACCGCGCGCACTCGTGCTCGACGAGCCCACCACCGGCGTCGATCCCGAAGGTCGCCACGCGATCCGCGAGCTCATTAACTCAGAGTGCGAGCGAGGGTGCGCCCTCCTGCTCACCACGCACGAGCTCAGCGAGGCCGAACGATTGGCGAATCGACTCGTCGTGATGCACCGGGGCCGCGTCGTTGTCCAGGGGACGCTCGACGAACTCGCAGGTTCGCCCGAGATGATTATCGAGGCGTCGGGCCGCGTGGACCCGATTTCCCTCGCCACCGTGTTGGGCTGTGTGGTCATCCCCGACAGCGCCGGACGCCTTCGCTGTGAAGTCGCGTCGTCGCCCGAGCGAATCGCGCTGGTGACGAACTACCTGGCGAGCGTCGGCCTTTCGTTGGTCTCTTTGCGTACACGAGCGTCACTCGAGGAACGCTACCTCGAACTCATTGCCGAAGAACGAAGCGACGCACCGACGTGAGAGCGTGGTGGGCGCAGACCCGCGCCGAAGTTGCCATGACGATTCGCCGCGGCGAGACTCTGCTCGTCACCATTGGCATCCCGGTGCTCTTATTGGTGTTCTTCTCTCTCACCCACGTCACCGCCTCACCCACTACGCGTCGCGTCGACTTCATCGCGCCCGGGATCTTGGCGCTCTGCGTACTCTCGACGTCACTGGTGGCCCTTTCGATTGCCACGGGTTTTGAGCGTGCCTCGGGCGTACTGCGACGCTTGCACGTCACGCCGCTGGGGCGACGGCGTCTTATCGGCGCCAAGGTCGCTGGCGTCCTGGTGACCGAAGTACTCCAAGTGATCGTGGTTTCGGCGGTAGCGCTACTCGTGGGGTGGCGTCCCCACGGTGGTCTCCTCGGTGCCCTGGAGGTCGTGCTCATTCTGACGCTGGGCTCGGCGGGCTTGGCCGGCGTCGGTCTCGCGCTGGCGGGCTGGCTTCGCGCGGAGGTCAACTTGGCCGCGACCAACGGCCTCTATCTGGTGCTATTGCTGCTTTCCGGAATTGTGGTGCCCCTCACGTCGTTGCCCGTGGTGATACGAAGAGTCGTGATCGGCCTGCCGTCGGGCGCGATGGCCGAAGCCCTTCACCACGTCCTTGGACAGGGCGCGCGCCCCACCGGTGCCGACTGGCTCTCGCTCGCGCTCTGGGCCGTCATCGCGCCGTTGCTCGCGGCGCGAACGTTTCGCGTCGACTAGGCCGACCGCAGGCTCTTGATCCCTTGCGCCAGTTGCTTGGCGGGGATGGCGCCAAAGTAGACCTGGGTGACGACACCTTTCGCGTTGATAAAGACGGTCTCGGGAACCGTCAGAAAAGAGAACACGCCGCTCGTCACAACACCGTTGGCGTCAAAGGCCACCGGGAAGTTCACGCCATCTTTTCTCACCATGGCCTGCGCGGCCGCGCGCTGGTCGTTGGCGTCGATTCCGAGCACTTCAACGGGACTCGGGTCGTGGGCGCGCAGGTAGGCGGCGACTTTGGGCATCTCACTCTTACAGGGCCCACACCAACTCGCGAAGAAGATCAAGACACTGGCGCGACCCGACGTCCACGGCGCGGACTCGGTGCCGCCATTGAGACCACCCAGGGAAAAACTCTGGACGTGGGTACCGACCAGCGCCGACGTGCTCGCGTTGTTCGGCGTCGCCTTGCCGCCGGTGAGCACCGAGACCACGGCGATCAGCGCGATGGCCACCACGGTCCCAAGACCCAGGGACCAGAACATCATGGGAGACGGTCGTCCCCGAGGGGCCTTAGTGGTGTCGGACAAGAACGTCGACCGCCATCAAGATAAAAAGGGCCGAGAGATACGTGATGGAAAAGTGGAATAGTCGCATCGCCTCGGCGACGTTGGCCCGGTCAACGCGGGCGTGGCGATAAAGACGCAGCGCGTAAAACGTGAACATCGCCCCGAGGACCGTCGCCGACACGCCGTAGACCCACCCGAGGTGCGCACTGGGCCCGATCAACATCGTCAACGCCCACAACAAGACCGAGTAGATGAGAATTTCGAGCGTTGTTCGGCGAAGCGACGTCACCACGGGGAGCATGGGCACGTGGGCGGCTTCGTAGTCGTCGCGGTAGCGAACGGCGAGCGCCCAGAAGTGCGGCGGGGTCCAGATAAAGATCACCAGGAATAACAGCACCGGCGTCCAGCCCAGGGAGTTGGTCACGGCCGCCCAGCCCACCAACACCGGCACGGCCCCCGCGGCGCCGCCAATGACAATGTTCTGCTTGCTGCGTCGCTTCAAGATCATGGTGTACACGACCACGTAAAAAGCCGTGGCCGACAGGGCGAGCCACGCCGAGAGCTGGTTCACCCAGATGACAAGCACCGCGAAGGCCACGATTTCGAGCGCGAAGGCGAAGAGCGCCGCCGAACGCGGCGACATTACGCCCGTCACCAGCGGACGCCGCTTGGTTCGTTGCATGACGGCGTCGATGTCGCGGTCGATCACCATATTGAAGGCGTTTGCGCCGCCCGCGGCCAGGGTACCGCCAATCAATGTCGCGACGATCAACCAAAGGCCCGGCACGCCGTTCGCGGCCACGATCATCGTCGGCACGGTCGTCACCAAAAGCAACTCGATGATACGGGGCTTCGTCAGGGCCAGATAGCCCTTTAACACCTCGACCGTGGAGTGCGGCGTCGTGGCAGAGAGAGTCACAGAGGACATCCTAGGAGGCGCGCCATTACCTAGGCTGGGTCGGTGCCATCTTTGACGTCGCGCCGCGTAACTGGTCCCGTGTTTCGCTGGTTCGCCCTGGCGACATTTCTGTCAATGATCGTCATCGTGCTCACCGGCGCGGCCGTTCGCCTCACCGGCTCGGGGCTGGGCTGTCCGGACTGGCCGACGTGTTTCCACGACCGACTCACCGGTTCGTGGAGTATCCATCCCCTGATCGAGTACGGCAACCGGATGGTCACGATCGCCTTGGTCGTGCTCGTGGGGGCCGCCTTCGCCGCCGCTCTTCTTCGAGAGAGGCGGCGCGTCGACCTGGTCGTGTTGTCGGGAGCCCTCGTCCTGGGCATCGTCGCCGACGCTGTTCTCGGCGCCTTCGTCGTGTACTCCAAACTCAATCCCTATTTGGTATCACTCCATATGCTCTTGAGTCTCGCGATGGTGGCGATCGCCGCGACGCTCTATCACCACTCGAAGTACGTCTACGGTCCCGACGCGCGCGCCGACGTACGCGACCCTTACTTTCGTGGGGTCGCTCGCGCGTTGTGGATACCCTTCTTCGTGCTCGTATTGACCGGCACCGCGACCACGGGCTCGGGGCCGCACGCCGGGGCCTCCCAGGGTCAACTCGTCGCGCGGCGGCTGCCCTTCGCGCTGTCGTCGGCCGCGTGGGTGCACTCGCTGGCGGCCGTGCTCTTCATCGGGCTGGTCACGGGCGTGCTCGTCGCAATTTGGAAAAGTGACGCGCCCACGGCTCTCAAGCTTGGGGTGCGCCGCTTGGTGTACATCGCACTGGTTCAAGGCGCCATCGGCGCCACCCAGTACCTCACGCACTTGCCCGCCTGGCTCGTGGAACTGCACGTGGCCGGCGCAATCTCGCTCACCATCGGCCTCACCCAGTTCAACCTTCGCCAAATCGCCCACGACCGCGAACCCGGGACGAAGAAACGTCCTGCCTAATTCGTCAAGATTCGCGTTAAACGATCAGCGTCAACAACATGTACTGCCCTGACATTTTCGTCAACCAAATCCTCCATCGCCGTCGATAGGAGAAAATACGGTACGCCGGTGCGTGGAATTACCTAGCGACTGACGCGTCCAGACCCTAGTAAGTTGAACCAAAGTCAGTAGACGTCCACGTGGAGGGGTCTTGATGTTCTGGTATGGCCCATTCGCCTCGCTGATACCCCTGGACAACCTGGGCCACTACCTGCATTGGCACTTCATCCAGATCGGCGTCGCCAATCTCGTGGTGATCGTGTTGATGGTGGTCACGTTCATCGCGGCGCTGTTACTCCCCTTCCCCGGTCGCCAACGTCGCAAGGAGAACCCATGAGCACGACCGAGATCGATCGCCAATGGACGACCCGGATGCGCCGACGCGTCGCCGGCCGGTTGCCCCCCGAGAAGTTACTGCCGGACAAGCAGCCGACCTACGTGTCGTCGTGGATCTACGTCTTTGGCGTCACGACGCTGGCCGCGCTGACGGTCGTCATCGCGACCGGGTGCCTGCTCGCCCTGCGCGGCCCCCAGTGGTGGCACGCCTCATCCGTCGGGCACTTCGTGAATTCGCTGCACCTCTGGAGTGTTGAGATATTTTTCTTCGCCATGGTGGTGCACCTCTGGGGTAAGTACTTCATGGCGGCGTGGCGTGGCGGGCGGGCGATGACGTGGATGACCGGGGTCGTCACGTTTCTCACTTCGATCGCGGCCGCCTTCACCGGGTACGTCAGCCAGACCAACTTCGACTCGCAGTGGATCTCCACCCAAGCCAAGGACGGCATCAACGCCACGGGCGCGGGCGCGTACTTCAACGTGTTGAACCTGGGTCAGATGTTGATGTGGCACATCGTGCTCCTACCCTTGGGCGCCATAATCTTGACGGCGATTCACGTGTTATTGGTGCGCATCAAGGGCGTCGTGCCACCGTTCGAAGAAGTTTCCAAGGCGACCAGATGACCGAGAAGGCCTTTCGCCCCGACGTCGACGCCCCGGCGTGGAAGGGTGGCCACAGCCCTTACGACATCATCAAAGAAGGCACCATCGCGCTCGTGGTGGTGGCCCTGCTCACCTTGTTGTTGGCCATCGTCTTTGGTTCGCCCGACGAGCACGCCATCACGATCAAGACCTGGTCGAACGCTAACCCCATCGACTTCGCGACCACGGCCGTCAACGAACTGAACGGCACGACCACCACCGCGCAGTACGGCGCGCCCTACAACCACGCGTCCACCGGCCAGCAGTTGGGCCCGCTCACGCTGGCCAAGTGGGTGGGGGTTCGTATCGCGGTCAACACGGTCAAGGACTTTGTGGTCGATCCCTTGAAGTCACTGCCCAATCAGCCGGTTCTCTCGGCGGCACTCACGCAGTGGTCACAGGCGTCAACCTCGACTCGCGCGAGTTGGGTCGCCAACTACACCAAGGCTGCGGGGCAGATGACCTTCGTGAGCGGCCAAGTCGTCGTCAACGCCGCTAACGCCGGACCGGTACCGGTGATGATCCAAGACCTCACCCAAATGGCCCGCACCGGTGCCTTGGACCAAGCGCTCGTGACCCAAACGAGTTTCTACACGACGAACTACACGATGCCGCTGTTGTTCTTGTCCGACGGCACCTACTTGTCCAGCCTGGCCGCGAACCAGCACCTGACCGGTGACCGCTGGGGCATGATGAACGAAACGGGCAGCTACCCCGGCCAGGCCTGGCTGTGGCTGTACACCTTCTGGTACCAGATACCGCCCTTTAACACAAGCACCAACGCCGACGTGTTGGTCTGGGCCCTCATGATGGTGCTCTCGATTGGGCTCTTGGTGACTCCATTCGTTCCCGGTCTTCGCTCCATCCCGCGCAAGACCCGGCTCTATCGGCTTATCTGGCGCGAGCACTACCAGAACCAAGAAAAGACGTAGCGCGTCGCTCGATAGTTTGTGGGCTCATCGGATTTCAGCGGGGTCCACCGTTCGCAATAGTGAGCGATCGGGCCCTCGGCGCACGGGAAGGTTGCTCGCCCAAGCCCCGTGTGATGGCGGATTCGACGGTACCGCGACTCGGGCTTAGGAGTCAGCTCGTAGCAGTTGCTCGTCCAATCGGAGCCACGTAATCCCCGCCGCTTCGGCTGTCGGAGTGGCGTCGCGCATGATTCGGTGGAGTGCGCCAGTAGCCAGTTCTTCGGCGAGCCAGAGCTTCTCGTGGGCGTCCTGGCCAGGTGCCTTGGCGCGGTAACCGAAGCGGGCGTTCGGGAAGTCCTTGTGCGAGAAGAAAAGCTCCACTCTCTGGCCATCGTCGCTGATGGTGGCGTCTGCCGCCTGCACCTGCGGTGCACCCAGCTGGTGCGCAAAATCAGTGAAGATCTCGAAACTCGTGAGTTGCGCGTTGAGGGTATGCACGTTGGGCGTCACCTTCGTGATCTTAGGAGGTGTCATTTTCCGGTTCGACGCACCCCGCTGAAATCCGATGAGCC
>DATLTW010000063.1:0-5026 GCA_035533495.1 Acidimicrobiales bacterium
CCGATGCGTTCTTGCACGACGTCAACGAAGGCCGCGGTGTCGTGGTTGGTGATCTCCTCACGTTGATTCACCGCCTCGACGAAGGCCCCGTCCACGACCGGTCGACGCTGGCGAAGGGCCGCGACGTCGCTCTTGGGCACGACGCCGAGTTCGCCCAGCGCCTCTACGGCGAGCAGTTCGACCTCAAGCATCGTGGCGAAGCGGTTTTCGTCGCTAAAGAGCGCCGCGACGTCCTTTGGTGCGTACCTCGGAATCACGTAACTCCCTCTAACGCCCTACGGGCGATGTCGCTGCGGCGAACGCTTCCTCTAAAGGTTACGAGGGACGCACCCTCGTAGGCGCGACGACGCGCCTCGACCACATCGGCCCCCAGGCCCGTGACCGCCAACACCCGTCCGCCGCTCGTGACGAACTGTCCCTCGTCGTTGCGGATCGTGCCCGCGTGAAAGACGATCACGTTCTCCACGGGCGTGGCGAGCTGACCGTCGGGCCCGAGCCCGTAGATGACCTCACCGGTTCGTGGACGCTGGGGATAGCCCGCCGAGGCGAGGATGACGGTCACGGCCGCGCCCGCGGGCGCCACGTTCGCGCCGCCCAGGCGCCCCTCACCGACGCGGAGCAACAAGTCATAGAGTCCGTCGCCGTAGAGCGGCACCAGGACCTGGGCCTCGGGATCGCCGAAGCGCACGTTGTACTCGAGCAGTTTCGTCCCCGATGAACCCACCATGAGCCCGGCGTAGAGCACGCCGCGATACTCAATGTGGCGCCGTTTAAGTTCTTTCAGCGTGGGCGTGACGATGAGACGCACGATCTCGTCAACTCGTTGTTGGGACATCGCCGCCACGGGGGCGTACGCGCCCATGCCCCCGGTGTTGGGGCCCCGATCGTTATCGCCGACCCGCTTGAAGTCCTGGGCCGGCGCGAGACAGAGCGCGTCGGTTCCGTCACACAGGACGAACAGTGAGTACTCCTCGCCTTCAAGCCCCTCTTCGATCACCACCGTCGTGCCGGCGTCACCGAACGCCGCGCCGCTCAGTTTTTCGCGAACGTCGGCCTGCGCTTCGGCGAGGTCGTGCGTGACGAGCACGCCCTTACCAGCCGCGAGTCCGTCGGTTTTGATGACGTAGGGCGGGGTCATCGTCGCCAAGAACGCCAGCGCCGCGGCCTCATCGTCAAAGGCGCCGTAGGCGGCCGTCGGTACGCCAGCCGCGCTCAGGAACTCCTTCATATAGGCCTTGGACCCCTCGAGACGTGCGCCGTCCGCGCCCGGTCCCACGACCGTCTTGCCTTGGGCGCGCAGTTCATCGGCCATGCCGTCGACGACGGCTTGATCGGGTCCGATGACGAAGAGGTCGGCGTCGAGATCACGCGCCGACGCACTCACGCAGGTCAGTCCGTGTGCCGCCATGCCGGCGTTCCCCGGGGTCACCACCACGTCGGCGCCCTTCGCCAACGCCCACGCCAACGCGTGCTCGCGGGCGCCCGAACCAACGACGACGCAGCGCCTCACGACGGTCGAACGAACTGCTCTCGGCCCGGTCCCACGCCCACCACTGAAATCGTGACACCGGTGATCTCTTCCAGGAACGTGACGTAGTTCTTCGCGGCGCTCGGCAGCTGTTGGTACGTGGTCGCCGAGGTGATGTCACTCTGCCAGCCGGGCACCGTCTCGTAGACCGGCGTCACCTCATGAAAGACCGACTGGTGATAGGGCGGGAAGTTGTAGCGAACGCCCTTCGCCTCATAGCCCACGCAGACCTTGATCTCATCGAGGGAGTCGAGCACGTCGAGCTTGGTCAAGGCGATCTCGCTCAGTGAGTTGAGTCGAGCGGCCTGGCGCGTCAGGGCCGCGTCGAACCACCCCACCCGCCGGCGCCGCCCGGTGTTGGTGCCGAACTCGCGCCCGCGCTCGACCAAGAGCTCGCTCAACTCACCGTCCACTTCAGTGGGGAACGGTCCCGCGCCCACCCGCGTCACGTAGGCCTTGGCGATGCCCACGACGCGGGTCAGGTCGCGCGGTCCCAGTCCCGAACCCGCGCACGCACCTCCCGCCACGGGGTTCGACGAGGTGACAAAGGGATAGGTGCCGTGATCGAGGTCGAGAAAGGTGGCCTGGGTGCCCTCGAGGAGAATTCGTTGACCACGCTCGAGCGCGTCGTGCACGACGCCCACGGTGTCGGCGATCATGGGCGCCAAGCGCGGCGCCAACTCCTCGAGGTACCTCGCGGCGACGTCCTTCGCGCTGAGGGCGGGGCGGTTGTAGATCTTGGTGAGTATCAGATTCTTCTCGTGCAACACCAAATCGAGCTTCTCACGAAAGATCTTGGGATCGAGCAGGTCCTGTACGCGAAGTCCCACGCGCGAGGACTTGTCGGCGTAGGCCGGCCCGATGCCGCGCTTGGTCGTGCCGAGCGCGTTCTTGCCCAAGAATCGCTCCGTCAGTCGGTCGAGCTCTTGGTGGTAGGGCATAATGAGGTGCGCGTTGCCCGACACGACGAGGCGCGAGACGTCGACGCCCCGCTCGATGAGTCGGTCGAGCTCATCGAGCAACACCGCGGGGTCGATCACCACGCCGTTGCCGATGACCGGGGTGATATGCGGATAGAGAATGCCCGAGGGCACGAGTTGCAGGGCGAAGGCCTCGCCGTCCACCACAATGCGATAGCCCGCGTTATGGCCGCCTTGGTAACGAACGACCATGTCCATCTCGCTCGCCAGGAGGTCGGTGATTTTGCCCTTGCCTTCGTCACCCCACTGGGTTCCGACTACCACGGATGCGGGCACTTGACTCCTCGAGACGGCCTCGTTGCAACGAAAGCCTACCGTAAGGAAAATCGAGTTCCGCCGCTTCGAGGTTCGCGACGCGAAGGTCGAGCGAGAGGACTAGTGAACGCCGCGTGAACGCCGCGGGGGCTTGATGATTATCGAGAGCGTGTTCTTCACCGGGACCAGGTCACGCCGATACTGACGTCGCGTCTGTTCCACGGTGGCGCGCGCCTCATCCGAAAGTGCGTTCAACGCCTCTTTCGACGCGGCCAGCTCGATCTCCAGGGCCATAATCCGCTTCACACCTTCGAGATTGACACCTTCATTGGTGAGCTCTTGAATTCTGCGCAACGCCACCAGGTCCTCGTCAGAGAAACGACGCGATCCACCACTCGTGCGCTGGGGGTTTAACAGACCTCCGCGTTCGTAGTTACGAAGCGTCTGGGGGTGCACGCCCGCGAGTTCGGCGAAGACCGAGATGACGTAGACGGCGTGGAGTTCCGGGCGTTCAGTCACTAGCGACCTCCTCTTTCAGTGAACTCGCGAGTTGTTCCACGAGCCCGCGCTGTTGTTTCGTCAATTTCTTAGGCACCGACACGCTCACCGTCACCAAGAGATCGCCCGCGACGTTCTTGCCGCCGGCGGGAACGCCGCGGCCCTTCACGCGCATGGTGGTACCGGGCTGGGTACCGGCGGGAATCTTGAGCGTCACCGGATCATCCAGCGTGGGAACTTGCACGGTGGTCCCGAGCATGGCCTGGGTCAAGGGGACCTTGACCGTGGTGGTGACGTGTCGTCCCCGTCGATCAAAACGCGTGTCGGGCGTGACGTACACGTCGACGAAGAGATCGCCGGCCGTGCCGCCGTGCACACCCGGGTTACCCTTTCCCTTTAGACGAATGCGTTGTGCGTCAATCACGCCCGGGGGAATACGCACGTTGACCCGTCGAGACGACGGCTCGCGTCCGGTGCCGTGACAGGTCGGACAGGGCGACGCGAAACGGCCCCCTCGACCTTGACAGACCGGGCAGACACTCGACATGGCGAAGGGTCCTTGATCGTCATTGATGACCCCGCGTCCGTGACAGCGATCGCAGGTAAGAAACTCACTGCCCGGCGCGCCGCCCGTCCCTCTACAGGTGTGACAGGCCTCATTGCTCGGTAGCGAGACGGTCGTCGTGACGCCCATGACCGCGTCACGAAAGCCCAGGTGAAGGGCAGTTTCTAAATCGGCGCCGCGCTGGGGGCGTTGACGCTTCGCGCCGCCAAAGAGCCCGCCAAAGACGTCCCCTAGGTCAGTGAAGTCGCCCGTTTGAAAGTTGAAACCGCCCGCGCCCGGTCCCCCGAGACCACTCGCGGCGGGACCGAGTCGACGTACCTCGTCGTACTCCTTGCGCTTGACGTCGTCGCCCAACACGTCGTAGGCGCCCGAAATCTCCTTGAACTTCTCCTCCGAGCCGGGATGGGAGTCGGGGTGGTACTGCTTGGCAAGTTTTCGATACGCTCGCGTGATCTCTTTATCGGTCGCACTCGACGTGAGACCCAGGATCTTGTAGTAGTCCCTGTCGAACCACTCACGTTCGGCCATCGCGATCCGCTATCCCTGAACTTTCACCATCGCCGGACGTAGCACGACGCCCTTCCAGCGATAGCCCGCTCGGAGTAGTTCCACGACCCGGGGTCCATCGTTCGCGCCCTCACCTTCTACGTGCGCGACCGCGTCGTGCACGTGGGGGTCAAACGCCACGTCGACGGCGTCGATGCGCTCGAGGCCCTCTCGCTCCAGCGTGTCGAGCATGAGGCCTCGAGCCTGGTCCAAGGCGTCGGCCTCAGAACCCGGCGTCGTGACGAAATGGGCCTGGGCGAGATCGAAAGCGTCCAGCACGGGCAACAACTTCGCCACCATCTGACCGGTGGATCGCGTGGCGGCGTCCTCCGACGAGCGCACCACGCGCTTTCGATAGTTTTCGAACTCGGCTTGAAGACGTTGGAGCGCGTCGAGGTACTCGTCGCGTTGACGCTCGGCGTCGCTGCGGGGATCGAACGCTTCGGTGGTGTCGTCACTCGACGGCGCCACCGAGGCATTCTCTACGCCGTCGCCGCTCACGCTTCGTCGACAATCTCCGCGTCGACGATCTCGTCATCGTCACCGGCCGGGGCCGCGGGCTCGCTGGCGTTGGACTTGGCGGCCTCTTCGTAGAGGCGCTGGCTGAAGCTCTGACTCGCCGAGAGCAGTTTGTCGGTCGCGCTCTTGATCGCG
>DATLTW010000064.1:0-3703 GCA_035533495.1 Acidimicrobiales bacterium
AGCTCGTCGATGCGACCGGCCTGGATGCCGCCGATCATCGGTTCGACGAGGTGAGAGCTCAGTTCGTCGCCGAGCTTCGTGCGCACGATCTCACCAATGGTGGCGTCCTGGTCGAGATGGAGTCGCTTGGGAAAGTGAACGTCGCGTCGCGCCGCGAGTCGCGCTCGCCACGTCACCCCCTTAAAGCGCAGAATCTCCTTCAGATCCGTCGGTACGCCCAACACGAGGCCCCCGGGCAGTTCGTATAACGCGCCCCGCGCCCACAACGACGCGCCACTGGCGTTGATGGCCTCGAGTTGATCGCTCAGTCCGAGTTCGTCCACGAGCGTCACGGCTTCGGGTCGCCGAGCCAAGAAGCCATCGGCGCCGAGGTCAATCGTGCGACCCGCGAACGACGTGGTCGCCAGGGAACCGCCGAATCGCTCGCTCGCTTCCACGACCTCCACGCGAGGGGTCGATTCGTTCGGTCCCTGGGCGCCGCCCGAGAGTTCCCACGCGGCGGCGAGGCCACTCACGCCCCCCCCGACCACGACGACCGACGAACGACCCACTTACTTTGCCGCGTTCTCGACGACGCGCGCGAGCACTGAAAGAAACTCGAGGTCGTCATTGAGCGACGCCGTGCGCACCAGATTGAGGCCGACCTCCCGGGCGACGCTCTGGGCCTCGATGTCCACGTCGAAGAGGACTTCGAGGTGGTCGGAAACGAAACCAATCGGGCACGACACCACGTCGGTCAAGCCCTTGGCCCCTTTGTCGCGCAGTACATCCAAGATGTCGGGCCCGAGCCAGGGATCGGGCGTGCGCCCCGCGGACTGCCACGCCACGTCGAAGGAGCGCACGCCAGCCAGTTCGGCGGCGATCTTCGCGCTCTCGCGTAACTGCTCGGGGTAGGTGTCGCCGAGTTCGAGAATTCTCAGGGGCAGGGAGTGGGCGCTAAAGAGCACCTCGGTGGTGGCGTAGCGCGAGGGCGCGATCGTGGCCATCGCGTCGCTGACGCGCTGGGCGATCAGCTCTAAGAATCCCGGCGCGCGGTACCACGCGCCGATCGCAGTGAACTCAACCCCATCGCCTAGGGCGCTGCGGGCGCGGTCCATGTACTGATCGGTCGACATCGTCGAAGAGTGCGGCGCGAGCACCAGCCCCACGACCCGCTCGAAACCCTCGTCGCGAAACCGCGACGCGGCCTCTTCGAGCAGGGGCGGTTCGAATTTCGAGCCGTAGCGCACGTCGTAGTTGCCCGGAGAAGACGCTTCGAGCGCGGCGGCCAATCCCGCCACCTGATCGGCGGTGTGCTGGGCCAACGGCGACGTGCCGCCAATGGCCTGGTACCGCCGAGTGAGGTCGGCCAACTGTTCAGGCGTGGGCGCGCGCCCGTGGCGGATACGGGTGTAGAACACCTCGATGCCGCCTGGCGACGTCGGCGTGCCGTGGGCCATGACGAGAACGCCCGTCTTCACTTCACGCCCGCCCTTCCTTCTTCGTGCACGACACGCACGATCGCCTCGAGTACCGCGGGGTCCGTAGCGGGTAGCACGCCGTGTCCCAGGTTAAAGATATGACCGGCGCCGCGGCCGGCCCTGGCCAGCACTTCGCGCGCGGCTTCGAGGGCGAGCGCCTCGCCGCCGAGACAGCGCGCGGGATCGAGATTGCCTTGGACGGGCTTGTCGCCCACGCGTCGGCGCCCCTCGTCGAGATCGACGTGCCAATCAATGCCCACGACCGTGCTGGTGGCGCTGCCCATGAGATCGAGCAGCTCACCGGTGCCCACGCCAAAGAGGATGGTCGGCACCCCCAGATCGGCCACGCCCTCGAGCACGCGTTTCGTGGCGGGCAGCGCGAAGCGTCGGTACTCGTCACGAGTGAGCGACCCCGCCCACGAATCGAAGAGTTGCACGGCCCGTGCGCCGTGGGTGATCTGGGCACGAAGAAAGCTCACGGTGATGGCGACGAGTCGCTCGAGAAGTTCCTCGAAGAGGAGGGGGTCGCGATGCATCATGGTCTTGATGACGGCGAACTCGCGCGTGGGCGCGCCCTCGACGAGATAGCTCGCCACGGTAAAGGGCGCGCCGGCAAAGCCAATCAAGGGCGTATCGGTGGTGTTGAGCTGTTCGACGACGAGATCGACGGTCCTGGTGACGTGGGCGATGTCGGTGTCGTTAAGGTCGCGCAATCGCGTCAGGTCCTCGTGGCTCGTAAAAGGCTTGTCAATAATTGGACCACGACCAGGCGCGATGTCAATGCCAAAGCCGATCGCGTGATAAGGCACGACGATGTCAGAAAAGAGAATGGCCGCGTCCACGCCGTATCGACGAACGGGTTGCATCGTGATTTCACAGGCGACGTCTGGATTGGCGATCGCGTCGAGAATCGAACCCGAGTCGCGCAGGGCCCGGTACTCGGGCAGCGAGCGCCCGGCCTGGCGCATAAACCAGACCGGCACGTGCTCAACGGACTCCCCTCGACAGGCCCGTAGGAATACTGGCTCTCTCACGACGCTCCTTTTGCCGTTTCCAATCTAGGCCAGCAACTTTCATCGATTGCCGGCCCGAGCACTCAGTTCCTCTAGACTTGTTTCTCCCCTGATTTGAGGGTTGAAGAGAGGTCGTCAATGGCGCACGAGCGTGAGATTGCCGAAGAGCAAGAGTTCCTCGATCTCGCTCTCGGGGCACTCGATCACATGCGCCAAGGGGCACGATCGCTTCGTGACAGCGCGGCCGTGGCGAACATGCGCGGCGCCGGCGACCTGGTCGAGCGCGACGTCGTTATGGGAACGGCGCTCCAGAGACTCGATCAACTCGCGATCGGTGACCAGTCACTGTTCTTTGGCCGCATCGACTACCAGGCCAACGGCAATGGCAATGGCAACGGCAATGGCAATGGCAATGGCAATGGCAAGGGCGACACCTACCACGTCGGACGACTCGCGGTCTCGGACGAGGCCCTCAATCCCCTGGTGATCGACTGGCGAGCGCCGGTGGCCGAGGCTTTTTATCGCGCGACCGGCGTCGAGCCGCTCGGCCTGTCGCGCCGGCGCCACGTGGCGATTCGCGCCAACGAAGTCTCGGGTGTTGAGGACGAGTACTTCGCCGACGCCAACGGCGAACTCGACTTGCCCGAAGACGCGGTGCGTTCGGCGACTGAAGAGGGCCTTATCGAAGGCGGGCTCGCGCTCGGTGGTCCCGGCGCGCTGCTGGCGGCGCTCGGGCGCGCGCGAACGGGCCGCATGGGCGACATCATCGCCACGATCCAAGGCGAACAGGATCAAATCATCCGCAGCCCGCTCGCGGGGGTGCTTTTGGTCCAAGGGGGTCCCGGTACCGGAAAGACGGCCGTCGCCCTGCACCGCGCGGCGTACCTGCTCTTTACCCATCGCGCGACCCTGGAACGCCAGGGCGTCTTGGTGGTGGGTCCGAATCCTCTGTTTCTCAACTACATCGAGAACGTGCTGCCCTCACTAGGCGAGTCT
Source organism: Acidimicrobiales bacterium (assembly GCA_035533495.1). GTDB lineage: Bacteria > Actinomycetota > Acidimicrobiia > Acidimicrobiales > RAAP-2 > RAAP-2. Next base: position 3,470 of record DATLTW010000064.1, read on the forward strand.
GGCGTGAAACTCTCCACGATCGCGGGACTCGTGACCAACGTCGAGGTGAGCGCCGTTGACTCTGAAGAGGTCGACCAATTAAAGGGCGACCGCCGCATGGCGGCGGTACTCGCGCGAGCGCTGACCACGCGCGAGCGTCCCCTTCGCCACGACGTCGAGATTCCGGTGGGCCGCGCGATCGTCGTTCTGCGCGCGAGCTACACCAAAGAGGCCGTCGAACGGGCCCGTCGACGT
>DATLTW010000065.1:0-19167 GCA_035533495.1 Acidimicrobiales bacterium
GTTAATCGTGCGCGCGCTACGTTTAGAACCCCGTTCGGCACTCGCGATCTACGCGCATCCCGACGACGCGGACGTCGCCGCGGGCGGAGTGCTCGCGCAGTGGGCCAGTGAGGGCGCCGAGGTCCATCTGGTCGTGATCTGCGACGGGGCCAAGGGTTCGCACTCTCCACTGTCCGAGGCTTCGACCCTTCGAGAGACCCGTCGCGAAGAGCTCCAGCTGGCGGGTGACCTGCTCGGCGCGAAAAGTGTCACCTCGCTCGAATGGCCCGACGGTGAAGTGACCAACAGCGAAGAGTTGCGCGAGACGCTGGTGGGGCTGATCCGAACCTTTAAACCCGAAGTGGTGCTCGGACCGGACCCCACGGCCACGTTCTTCGGCGGGGTCTACGTAAATCATCGTGACCACCGCGAAACGGGCTGGGCGCTGCTCGACGCCGTGGCGCCGGCCGCGGCCATGCCGCTCTACTTCCCGGCGCAGGGACCCCCGCACCAGGTGAGCGTGCTGCTGCTCAGCGGCACCCACGAGCCCGACGTCGTCGCGGACGTGTCGAGAACCATTGACACCAAGGTGAAGGCCGTCCTGGCGCACGATTCGCAGCTGGCGGGTGACGCCGACGCGATCCGAGGCGTGGTGCTCGAGCGCGCCGAGCAGGCGGGCCGCCCGGTCGGAGTGGCCTTTGGCGAGGCTTTTCGTTGCGTTGAACTCGTCTTCTAAGAGCCCCACGGTCGACGAGGCCCCCATTCTGCACGCGGACTTGGACGCCTTCTTCGCCTCGGTGGAAGTACTCGACGACCCTTCGTTGAAGGGGAAACCGGTGGCCGTGGGGGGCGCGGGCGAACGCGGCGTCATCGCGAGCGCGAGCTACGAGGCGCGCCGTTATGGGGTACGCAGCGCGATGCCGAGCGTCGTGGCGAAACGGGTCTGTCCGGCTCTGGTGATTCTCCCGGGTCGTTTCGACCGCTACGAGGTCTACTCGAGAAAGTTTCACGATATCGTGCGCGATCTCACGCCCGAGTACGAGCCGCTGGGTCTCGACGAAGTCTTCGCCGATCTGCGCGGTCTGCGTCGACTCGGCGTTCGTCCTCTCGAGGCGGCCGCGACGTTACGAGGTCGTATCAACGATGAACTGGGGCTGTTCTGCGGGGTGGGACTGGGCCGAAACAAACTGTTCGCGAAGTTGGCCTCGAAGGAGGCCAAGCCCCGCGTGGTCGATCGCGACCTCATCGAGGGCGCGGGAGTCTTTTGGGTAAGCCCCGAACTCGAAACGGAGTGGCTCTCCGTTCTGCCCGTGCGCGCGCTCTGGGGTGTGGGTCCGGCCACGGCGGCGAAACTCGCGCAACTCGGACTGACGTGGGTTCGTGACTTGGCTCGGGTCGATGAAGCGACATTGGCGAAGCACGTGGGCGTGTCGTTGGCGGCGGCGCTGGCCGCCTACGCCCAAGGTGAGGACCGCCGCGAGGTCGTGGTCGATCGTGCGCTTAAGTCGCTCGGTCACGATCAGACCTTCGCTCGCTCGCTGAGCGGACGAGACGAAGTGGGCGAGGCGTTAAAGACTCACGCGGCGGTCGTCGCTCGGGCACTGCGCGAGAAGGTCCAAGTGGCCCGCACGATAAGCGTGGTGGTGCGCTTTGACGACCTCACGAGTGTCTCGAGGTCACAGACGCTCTCCTTTGGCGTGGACGACGAGCACGCAATCGGGGCCATTGGCGAAGCACTCGTGCAGTCTGTCGATCTCTCTCGTGCCGTGCGACTCCTCGGCCTGCACGCGTCGGGTTTTCTCGAACGGAGCGACAATCAAGTGCAACTGAGCTTTGGGCTGGAAACCGCGTCGCTCGACGCCAAGACCAGTGCGGCCGAGATCTCTCTCGAGCGCCAGGTCTCGAACGAAGCGCTACGCGACGCGATCGACGAAGTTCGCCGACGTTTTGGCCGCACTTCGGTGGGCACGGCGAGCGAACTGAGCGAACACGGCGTAGAAGTGGTGACGCAGCGGGGCCGACACGCCTTTGGTCCAGAGGTCGCCAGATGAATACGGCGTTAGGCGTGCACGGTGACTAGGGTGCCGATCGGCGTGAAGGGAAAGACCGTTTGCGCCGATGCGAAAGTCATCTCGACACAGCCCAGGCTTTGGGGCCATCCGTACGTTGATCGAATGAAACCGTGCAGGGCGTCGCCCCCGTTGAAGTACGAGACCCAGGGGATGCCCGGGTCGCTGTAGTGCGAGCCGTCGGGATTCGTGCCCGACATGGTCGTGGTCAAGTAGCGCACGTACACCGGGTACGTGCCCAGGGCTGTTGGGGCCACGGAGATGCCGGTATTGACGAGCGCGTGGAACTTGGCGTGGCCCGCCACGTACAGGGTGAGGGTCTGGGGGAGGGCCGTAGAGACGTCAACGTAGTTGTACGACGCCGGATTGACGTGGTGGGCGTCGACTGCGCTGAGTAAAGCTGACCAGGTCGCCGCGTCGGCTTCGCCGGTGGTGGGTAGGGACAACCGACTCTGAAAATTCATCACCGCGCCACGAAGAATGGCGTTGTCGCTCCCCAGGCGCCACTGCGAACGCAAGGTGGCGGGCAGATCTGGATAGGCCCACGCGAACGTGCCACTGACCTGTTCGCTGGGAGCACTCTGGGTCGCGGTGGGCGTGAAGGTGACTGGCAAGTATTTCAATTCGGCCAATAACTGAACTTCCCAGGTCAAATTGGTGGACACGCTGGCCACGCGAGGACGGGACGCGCTGAACCGACACGAAGAGGCGCAACGCATCTTCGACGGAATGAAGAAGGTGTACGAAGTCATCGGCTTCAAGGGACCGAGAGCGATCGCTTGAACCTCACTTGGGCCAATCTGTTGCCACTTAGTCAAGAGTGAGGGCTTGGCGAACAATGGTGGCAGGGAGGTGGCCTTTGTCGGGGCGCTGAAGTGCAATCGAAGCAGCGGCAGATTCACCGACAGAGTTGCGGGAAACGTCGCCGACACTCGGTAGATCGTGGCACCCGACGCACCGAGCGAGGGCAGAATCGTCGAGGTGAGAGAGACCACGGCCACGGCGCAGGCAATTTTGAGGCGACGAATCACTCTCCCAGGCTACTGACGATAAAGCCGTGACACGCTTACAATTGGTTTAAGAAAGGGGGGGCGGATGGTAATCGTGAAGACATTAGGGTTGATCGTTGTTGCCTTGCTCGCCCTGTGGATTATCTTCTCGATTGTGGGCGTCCTCACGGCGATCATCAAGGCAGTTCTCGTGGTACTGATCGTGGTGGCAATCTGTTATGGGGTGTACCACTACTTCAAGAAGCATTAGTTCATCTGGCGGTGACCACTAGGATGGACAGTTCTGGCGGCGTGGCCGAGCGGTTAGGCAGGGGCCTGCAAAGCCCCGTACTCCGGTTCGAATCCGGACGCCGCCTCCAGATCCGTTAGTCCGAGTTTCCAGTACTACGTCAGTTGCCTTGGCGTGCTCGCGCAATAATGGCAATGTGGCGAAGACCTTCGAGCAGATCGATAATGGCCTCGCCGAATGGCTGGCCGCTCAACCGATATTCTTCGTTGCGACCGCCCCGCTCGGCGCGGCGGCCTTGCTCAACTGTTCGCCGAAAGGCAATCGCCAAGAGTTGGCCGTTCTGGGTCCTCACACCGTGGCCTACGTCGACCAGACCGGCAGCGGAGTTGAGACCATTGCACATCTACGTGAAAATGGACGAATCGTGGTGATGTTCTGCGCCTTTAGCGGACCGCCGCGGGTCGTTCGACTTCATGGTGAGGGGCGGGCGGTACTGAAGGATTCGGCGGAGTTCGAGTCACTCGCTGGTCATTTTCCCGGCGCGTCAGGCGTGGGCGTGCGCTCAATAATTCTTGTCACCGTGAGGCGGATCGCCGATTCGTGCGGGTACGGCGTGCCGTTCATGAACTTTGACGATCATCGGCCGACGATGGATCAGTGGGCGAGGCGCAAGGGCGTCGGTGGAATACGCGAATACTGGTCTGAAAAGAATCGTTGCAGCATCGATGATCTTGAGGGTTTCAATAGTCCCCAGCGGTAGGAAGTTCGAGCTGATGGTTTCGCCCCTAACAGCGGCCAAGTGGTCTGTTCACCCTTGGCTGTGATCTGCATTCGCGTGATTGTTTGAGAATGCCCTAACCATGCGGAGTAGTTGAAGGGAGAGCAAATGACCATCACGGCGATCAGCACGTGCGCACTGTCCAAACAGTTTGGCCCTACTGAGGCACTACGGGACTTGGACTTTCATGTGGGCGAGGGCGAAATCGTGGGTTGTCTCGGGCCCAATGGCGCGGGCAAGACCACGCTGATCCGACTACTGCTCGGACTGCTCATACCGACGAGTGGGCGCGCGGAGATCTGCGGCTTGGACTCGCGTTGACAATCCGTTGACGCGCACCGACGACTGGCGTATGAGGCGGTCTCGCCAGCTTGAATCACTAGATACTCGACTCCGCGGCGATTCATCAGATGGCCGCGGCACCATCGGCGTCCATCAACTGGAGTGCGAACGCGATCACGGTATCAATCGGTGCCGTCGCGGCAGCGATGGGCGTGGCCTCTTTCCAACGACGAGACCTCAAGGGCCAATGACGCTCGACGCATTGGAACGAATGCCCGTCATTGAGAGGTTAAAAAGAGAAGTTCTTTCACAGCGTCTGGGAGGGGTCTTAGTATTGAGGGTGAGAAGGCAGCGGGCAAGTCAGCCCACGGGGGCCAAACTCGCCGAGCACGCTTTTTGGTCAAGCCTGGGACCAGGGTTTATGGTTGAGATGACGGGTCTTTACCACCTAAGAACGTCCGTTTGAACCAGGCGTGGTGCCCAAACCCCTCCGTTACCGCATTGGGCATGAGCCGTAAGTTCTAGTTATGGCCCGTTCGCACGGTTTCTTGAGGTGGTGGAACCGGCTTTCTACCGCGGTAAAACGAGACGCCCATTCGCGATTTGCTGCACCCATGTTTGGTCTCGCCGGCGCGCCACAATTGAAATCTCGCGATGTCCGCCAACCCGTAGCGAAGTCGCGCCTTTGGTTGACCGTCGCCGCTTGGATCTTGGTCGCTGGTGCCGCCGGCTCATTCTTCTTGGCCAATACTGACGCTCATCGTGCGGCACAGGACTCCGAAGCCCGTACCAATTTGGCGTCGAACGAGATTGCCGGCACGATGAAATTGTCACTGCAGCACGAGAACGATTTGGTCTTGGCAGCGCAAGCCCATATCGAGTTCGCTCCGAATGGCTCGGAAACTGGGTTTCTTAATTGGGCGCGCAGGATTGGAGCGATGAGTCGTTATCCCCAAGTTGAGGGGATAGGCCTGGTCCAGATCGTGCCCGCCGCTCAGGTTGCGGCGTTCGCCGCCCGACAAGCGGCGGGTTCGGGCGTTGGGTGGAAGACTACTGGAGCTTTCACGATCGTCCCGCCGGGCAAGCGAATTACCTACTGCTTCGCTTCGGTCGGTCTGTTTCGAAGTGCGAGCGTGAGCTTGCCGAGGGGCTATGACTACTGCACTGGCCCCGCGGGACTGGACCTCCAACCAACTGGATCGGTGTCAAAGCCCTCGCTCTCGCCGTTGAGTTTCCAGCACGTGAGAATCCTCTCGCTGTCGGTGCCGACGTACCGTGGGGGGACGACGCCAAAGACACCGGCCGCTCGCCAAGCGGCATTCATCGGTTGGGTCGACATGTTGCTCGTACCCAGCGTTGATCTCAACACGGCACTGCAAAATCATCCGGACACGGCGTTGGCCCTTCGTTATGGCGGCGTCAAGTCAAAAATCATCTTTCGAAGTGGGATCGTACCCCCCGGAGCCGGAACCGACACGATCAGTCTCCATAATGGCTGGACGGTCATCACGTCCAACAGGGTCGCGAGTGGATCAATTTTCTCGAATCCGTCGGATCTCGCGCTGTTGATCACGGGTCTGCTGCTTAGCATCTTGATCAGCGCGATGATCCTTGTCTTGGGCACCGGTCGCACTCGTGCCTTGGACCTTGTGCAAGAACGCACCGACGAGCTTCGCTACCAAACGCTGCACGACCCGCTCACGGGTCTGCCGAATCGGTCGTTGATCCTCGACCGGACCGAGCAGATGATGGCCCGCGCGCGGCGACATCACACTTCTGCAGCGGCCCTATTCATTGACCTTGATGACTTCAAGGACATCAACGACACGTTGGGACACCGAGCGGGTGATCAGCTTCTTACCGCTGTTGGTGAGCGCCTACTCACGGCGTTGCGAGAGGGTGACACCGTTGGAAGACTTGGCGGCGACGAATTCATCCTCTTAGTAGAGGGCTCGTCCATAGCCGAAAGTGCCCAAACGGTCGCGAACCGGATTCTCGAGCTCCTCGAGATGCCCTTTACGATTTCCGAAAGCGACCTCCCGCTGTCCGTCTCGGCGAGCATTGGCATTGCTGAGGGGGATCGCCTTTCACCCGACGACCTCTTGCGAGACGCCGACATTGCCCTCTATCAGGCGAAAGGTCTCGGTAAGGGTTGCGCCGTCGTCTTTACCCCGGCGATGAAGGTCACGGTTCAACTCCACCGTGATTTGTCCCTGGATCTGCGCGACGCGTTAGCAAAGAACGAATTCTTCGTGCTCTACCAGCCGGTGGTGAATCTACGGACGAATTCGTGCTCCGGCGTCGAAGCGTTGCTGCGTTGGCAACACCCGAGTCGCGGCGTCGTTGGGCCTGATGAATTTATTCCGGAACTCGAAATGAGCGGTCTCATCGTTCCGGTCGGTGCGTGGGTGCTCGAAGAGGCGTGCCGAAACGGTGCTGCGTGGCTCCGCGATGGCCACCACGTCGCCATCTCCGTCAACGTGTCCTTCAAACAACTCATGCTGGATCGCTTCATCGACGATGTCAAGCTCGCGTTGGTAGTCAGTGGTTTCGATCCGAGGTTACTTATTCTCGAGCTCACTGAGACCGTGCTCTTGCAGAATGACGAGAGGGCGATCACCAACCTCACGCTCTTGAAGACATTGGGTGTGAGAATTGCCCTCGATGACTTTGGCACGGGCTACTCCTCGTTGGCGTACCTCAAAAGGCTCCCCATTGACATTTTGAAGATCGACCGTTCCTTCGTGTCGAAAATCGTTGCATCCGCCGACTCGTTGGCGCTCGTGAAAGTCTTTGTGCAGATATCCCAGGCACTCAAGCTCCAAATGATCGCTGAGGGTATCGAGACGGCTCTAGAACTAGAGGCGCTCCAAGCCATGGACGTAAAGTACGGACAGGGCTACCTCTTCTCCAAGCCCCTTGCCCTGTCAGAAGTTGAAGAGTTCTTTGATAACCCTGAACACGGTACTTCGGCTCTGGCGCGTGAGGACGTTACGCCGATCATTCGCCCCCCGCTGGTGACGAATCAGTGACCCGGTTCTAGTGACCTTGTTCACGATTCGATGACGATCCACAGAAGGGTCAGGCCCGTGAGGGAATGAGGTCAGCGCTCGCAGTCTTTGCAGTGTCCGGTGACGTCTAAGGCATGTGAGATCGCTCGAAAGCCCCGTTGGGCGGTGAGCTCGGTTACCATCGCGGCGACGGTTCGCTCGAAGGCGTGACTGGGTGTGACGTCAATGACTCGGCCACACGAGGTGCAGAGAAGATGGTGATGATGATGAGTTAAGTCCTCCGTCAATTCAAAACGGGTGAACTCGTCGCCGGCAGAAAGGCGTCGAACGACGCCCGCGCGCTGTAGGTCCGAGAGATGACGATAGGCAGAGCTTCGTGGGACCTCGGGATCCGCGAGCGAGATGTCTGAAATGCTCATCGGCTGGCCGAAGGCCAGTAGTTCGACGATTGCTCGTCGGCCCGACGTGTAGCGCTGGTCGACGCGACGGAGATGGACTTCAACGAGTTCGTGGAGCGTATCAATTGAATCGGTAGAAGGCATGGTAGCTACTTTCGATCGGGTCTCTTCGGTGTGCGAACCGTCCATCTCCAAAGAGCCGGACGAACTTCGAAAGGGAATCGGACATTCAATCTCAGTTGTAATGAGACTCATTCTCAGTTTAATCTGATTCCGTGCTGTCCTCAACTGCGCAATCGAATGTTTTCCTTCGTTCACGACACTGGAGGGCTGCGTTGAGCGTTGGTGCGGTGACGATGGTCACCCTCAGCTTGGCCAGCTGTTCGTCGCCACCTAGCCTGGCTGGTTCAAAGCCCGGCGTGATCGAGGCGGTGGGTGCGGAAAACGAATACGCGAATGTGATCAGTCAGATTGGCGGCAAGTACGTTTCGGTCTCTTCGGTGCTCGACAATCCCAATACTGATCCCCACGCCTATGAAGCGAGCCCGAGTGTCGCCGAGGCAGTGGGAAGGGCGGAGCTGATCGTCCAAAATGGCCTTGGCTACGACGGATTCATGAACAGCATTGAGTCCGCGTCGCCAAATCCCACGCGCCGCATCATCGTCGTCCAGGACGTCCTCGGTCTCTCGAATGGCACTGCCAATCCGCATCTTTGGTACGAACCCAAGACGATGCCTGCCGTCGCCAAAGTCTTGGCCAGGGATTTGGCCGCGCTCGCACCGAGCCACCGAACCTACTTCAACGCGAGGCTAAAGACCTTCGACTCTTCGTTGCAGCCCTGGTTCAACGCCATCGCCGCCTTTAGGTCGAAGTACGCAGGAACCCCTGTTGCCGTGACCGAGCCCGTCGCGGACGGGCTCCTTCAGGCGATGGGCGTCAAGATCCTGACGCCCTTTATCTTCCAAGCCGACGTCATGAACGGCGTTGATCTCGCGCCCGAAGACATCACTCTCGAGAACGGATTCCTCACCGGCCACGTGGCGAAGGTGTTCTGTTATAACGAGCAGGTCGTCGATTCGCTCACGTCGTCGATAAGAGCGACGGCCCAGTCCGCTGGCGTGCCCGTCGTCGGCGTCTATGAGACCATGCCCACCCCCGGTTACGACTATCAGACGTGGATGATGGCTGAGGTGGCGGCGATCCAAGCGGCCGTCACCCGTGACCAGTCGACGGAGCACTTATGAGCGATGCGCCGGTTTTAGAGGTCGACAAGGTCAGGGTCTCCTTCTCTGGACGAAGAATCCTCGATGACGTTTCATTCGTCATTCGAAAAGGGGAGTTCACCGGGCTCATCGGCTCGAACGGGGTCGGCAAGACGACGTTACTCCGAGCCATCTTGGGGCTTCAACGCGTGGACGCCGGAGAGATTCGAGTGACGGGCGCGCCCCTCGGTCGGCGAGGTCGATCGTTGGGTTACGTGCCACAAAGGGTCAACCTTGACCCCGACGTACCGATGCGAGCTCGTGACTTTGTAGCACTCGGTCTCGACGCCGATCGTTATGGCTTCGCGCGAAGGACGAGAGAACAGCGGGGACTCGTTGAGCAGATGCTGATCAACGTGGACGCCCTTGGGTTCGCCGATCGGCGAGTCGGCACGCTGTCGGGGGGAGAGCAGCAGCGGGTGCTCATCGCGCACGCGCTAATCAGTCGGCCAGAGCTTTTGTTACTCGATGAGCCGTTGGCCAACCTTGATCCCGCGAGCGTGCAGGAGATCGTCGCGCTGCTCCACCGTGTCGCGCATGAGTTCCAAGTGGCCGTTTTACTCTCGGCGCACGAAATGAACGCCCTGTTGTCCGTGATGGACCGCATCGTGTACCTCACCGCCGGTCGCGCCGCCAGTGGCACGACCGAGGAAGTCATACGTCCTGAGGTGCTCAGCAAACTTTACGGGCATCACGTCGACGTGCTGAAGATTCACGGCCGCGTCTTCGTCGTCGCCGAACCCGGGCGCGACAACGACGACATCCCGGATCACCCGAATCTGACGGTGAGTTGAGCGAACGTGCGATTCCTATTCGAACCCGGCTTCTTCGCTAGCGCACCGGTGCGCACCGCGATGATAATCGGCGCGCTCGCCGCGGTGATCTCCGCCGTAGTGGGCGTTTTTACCGTGGTACGCGGTCAATCGTTCGCCGGCCACGCGCTCACCGACGTCGCTACCGCGGGGGGTTCCGGGGCTTTCCTCACCGGTATTAGCCCACTGGTGGGATTCGTGGGCGGGGGAGTACTCGGCGCCGGGGCCATGGATCTCATCGGGGTCGAGCGGTTGCGCAGTCGAGACGTCGCCACCGGCATCGTCCTCAGCGTGGCGACCGGCTTCGCCGCCCTCTTTCTCTTCCTTGACACGACGATGAACGCGACGACCGGGGCGACCCAACAGATTCTCTTTGGATCGATCTTCACCGTCAATCCATTCATCGTTCCCTACGTTCTCGCTTTGAGCGTTCTAACCTTGTTTGTTCTCGGCTTCATCTATCGACCACTCTTACTCAGTTCCCTGAGTAGCGAGCTCGCCTCAGCGCGCGGAATTGGGCTTCGTCGGGTGGGGTTACTGTTCATGCTCGCTCTCGCCATTGCCGTTGGCGTCTCGGCGATTGCCATCGGGTCAGTTCTTTCCACCGCGCTACTCATCGGTCCCGCGGCGACGTCGCTACGATTAACCAAGAATCTGCGAAGTGCCATTGGCGTGGCCTGCGCGATGGGTGTCGCGACTACGTGGCTGGGTGTTCTCTTGGCCTACGACAGTTTCTACTGGATCCCATCGAGTCAAGGACTCCCCGTCAGCTTCTTTATCGTGGCCCTGATCCTTGTCGCCTACCTGGCGTCGGGTGTCCCGGCGGTTCGCCGATTCGTCGCACGGCCAGCGGCGGATCACGGTCACTCGCGTCTGACTGTTCGTCCGTTTGAGACCCCGCGTTCAGGAGCGCGGAACTAATGTTCTCAGGTTTTATGGCCAACGCCTGGCTGGTCGGTACCATCGTCGCCGTCGTGGCGGGCGTGGTCGGTTTCTTCGTGGTGCTCCGCGGCGCGGCCTTCCCGGCGCACGCCATTCCTAACGGCGCGTTCGCCGGAGCGGCGGGAGCGAACCTGATCGGACTCAATCCACTGTTCGGGCTTGGCGTCTTTTCCCTGGGCGCCGCGTTGGGCATTGGCGCACTCGGTCGACGGGGCCGAAGCGACGCCGTGACGGCGCTGGCGCTGGTGACGATGCTCGCTCTGGGCGCGGCGTTCTTAAGCCAGAGCACCGAGTACGAACCTCAGATCTTTTCACTCCTCTTTGGTGAGATCCTGGGCGTGAGCACGAGTCAGATTGTTCCCGTCGCGGTGCTCGGTCTGGCGTGCGTGCTGGCGATCGGACTCTTGTATCGACGACTGATGTTGACGTCGCTCGCCCCCGAGATCGCGGCCGCTCGAGGGATTAACCCGCGGGTGATCGAATTGATGTTCCTCGTCGTGCTGGCGTGCTCGACGACGATGACCGTGCCGGTCGTCGGCGCTTTTTTGATCTTCACGTTGATGATCGGCCCCCCGGCGGCCGCGCGCTGTTTCAGTGACCGGCCCGGAACCGCCCTCGGTGGTTCGGTCGTTATTGCACTCTTGACCCTGTGGGCGGCCATTGCCTGCTCGTACCAGACCAACTGGCCGGTGGGCTTTTACGTGGGCGTGTTCAGCGCCGCCGCGTACGGCGTCGGGCGCGTCTACGTCGCCTGGGGTCACGCGCGCCAAGCCAAGGCGACCTACCTTGCGAACGAAGAGATGACGCCGCCGACGCCCGCGCTATCGCGATAAGAGCCAGCCACAGTTGCGGCGAAGCTTTCGCCACTCGTAGTGACACGCGACGAAGTCCGCGATTGCCGTTTGGCATCTGTCACACGAGGCTGAAAGAGTAGGAGAGTGGCGAAGAAATATCTCCAGGTGCCCGAGCTCGTACTGGGCTTTGATACCGAGACCACCGGACTGAGCGTCTTGAGCGAACGGGCCATCTCGTACGGATTTTGCGCCTACCGCTTTGGCGTACCCCTGTGGTCCCAGCACTACTACGTGATTCCCGACCGACCGATCAGTCCCGGTGCTCAGCGAGTGCACGGTCTCACGCTCGAAGATCTCGAGGCCAAGCGGGCGAGCGCGTCGGTCTACAACGTGGAGGCGGGACTCACGCTCGCCGTCAAGACTCTTAGGGACTTCCATTCGCGCGGCGCCTATGTCGTGGGCTCTAACGTCGGGAGATTCGACCTGGAGATGTTGCGACGGAGCTCGATGTCGGTGCTCGGTTCAGCACTGGACGACGCGTACTTCGACCTTTCGTTACTGCGCATAATTGACGTGGTCGAACACGACCTCGCCATCGAGCCAAGCCGGGCAAGCCGTCCGCGACGGGGGTTGGAGTATCTCTGCCACCACTACGGCGTCACCCCGGGTGGTCATGACGCCCTCGGGGACGCTCGCGCGGCGGTTGAGGTGTTTATGGAGCAGGTGATCTACAACAACGCCGGGCAACCGTCGCTTTCTTTGGCGACGGACGGTGATGCGTATCTGGCCAGAACGGAACTTGCGTAATTCCAAGAGTCGCGAGAAATTGATGTTGTGAGACCTTCGATGATTGTGTCGTTAGCGTCATCGAAGAAGCGCTATAAAACGGTGACCAGGGTGCCAATCGGCGTATGGGGCCAAAGAGATTGGGCGTCGGCGAAGGGCATCTCGACACAGCCCAGGCTTTGGGGCCAGCCGTAGCTGGCCCGAATGAATCCATGGAGTGCGTCACCCCCGTGGAAATACGAGACCCACGGTATCCCCGGGTCACTGTAGTGCGAGCCATTGGGATTTGTTCCCGACATCGTCGTAGTGACGTAACGCACGTACACCGGGTACGTGCCGTTTTCGGTCGGCGCCACGGAAATGCCCGTGTTCACCAAGGTGACGAAGGTGACCTTACCGTTCTGGTAAAGGTCGAGTTTTTGTGGCAGCGCCTGGTTGACCACGACGACGTTGTAACTCATTGGATCGCGTTGGTCTCGAAGAGCCGCCTGTGTGATCGTCTTCCAGGTCAAGGCGTCCATCACCCCTGTTGTCGCCAGTCCGTGCACGGATTGAAAGCGCATCAGCGCGCCTTGGAGAACCACGTTGTTCGTGCCCACTCGCCAAAGTTCCCTAAGAGTGCCGGGTAAGGCATGAAATCGCCAAGGGAACGTGCCACTTAGGAGTTTGGTTGGATTGACTCGTTTCGTTTTGGCTTTCGTTTTGGCTTTCGTTGTGGTGGTTGTGGTGGGTTGCATGGTGGTCGTCGTGACTGAGGTCGTCGTCACTGGCGTCGTAGTGGTCGTAGTGGTGGTGGTTGAAGTGGTTGTGGTGGTTGAAGTGGTTGTGGTGGTGGTCGATCGAACGGTTGGTTTGAACGAGACAGGTAAGTATCGAAGCGTGGCCAGTATTTGATCCTCGAGCCGTACCGAGAACGCGGCCTCGGCCGTTCGAGGTTTACTCGCGGCCTGGGCGAAGGGCAACGCCATCAGCGTGGTGAAGGCGATCGCGCCCGACGCAATCAAGCAACGAGTAAAGGGTCGGTCCAACTTCATGACTCAAGGTTACTTTGGCGAGGGCTAAGTTCTGCCCCGCGAGGAGCGTGACGACAAATCGTGCCCCCTTTTTGAGAGCAGAGGACGGTGGTGCGTCGAGCGCGGTGGTGTCGCGGAGGTTGCGTGGACGGCGCTGCCACCAGTGCCGCGTCACTGGCTCGCTCTCCATTTGTGTCCCCGGGGAGCCACTGTTACCCCTGTAGTCTCAATTGTGCGATATGTAGTATTGATTCACTTCTATCTCGGAATCGCTCAGTCATAGGCGTGAAGCTGTGTAAAGGCGCGGTATCTATGTCACTTGGAACGAACGAGGCGCGGTCTACCTCTGAGAAGGAGCCTCGGAACACGCGCGTTGGAGGCGCGAATGACGGTCGGGGCGCTGTCGTCGAAGGCGAAGTTTCGAAATGGTGAGGTCATCGCGAGTATTTCGGCTCGTTTGGAAGTCACTTGTTGCCACCGCGCTCACTGGCCTGCTGGCTAATTTCTTGATCACGGCGACCTCGGCCGTTGCGATCTCATCGACCGGCGAAATCTATACGACTTCTACCACGGTGGTGTCGACGACGACCGTACCGATTGCAACCACCACGACCACGACGACTCTGCCTACCAAGAGCACGGCGCCCACGTCTCATATCAAGTCGAAACTTAGGTGGCCGTCAGCGGGTAGTGGGGCAGTGGCGATACCTCAACTCTCGGTAGCTGCTAGTTCACCCTTCCAGCCAAGGGAGCCCATCGCCAGCCTCACGAAGATGATGACCGCGTGGGTTGTGTTACATCGGTTTCCTCTCACGTTTTCTCAGAGTGGACCCTGTCTCACCGTCAGCGCAAGCGACGTCGCCGCCTACAACTATGACGTCGCTACTGATCAGTCGAGCGTCAAGATCGTTGAAGGTATGCGAATGTGTGAGGGAGTTCTTTTACGCGGACTGTTCGTTCACTCGGCGGGCGACTACGCCGAGCTGTTGGTGGCTCTTACCGGGATGAACCAGTCAAGTTTTGTATCCAAGATGAATCGAGACGCGAAGACCCTTGGACTATCGCAAACGCATTACGTAGATGTCACGGGTATCGCGTCCCGCGACCTGTCCACCGCGAGAGATCAGGCCACCCTCGCGGTGGACCTGATGACTGACGAACCGGTCGTGCAATCGATCGCCGCGTTGTCCCAAGTGGCTCTTCCGGTCGTTGGAGTCGTTGGCTCCTACACGCCGTTCATTGGTCGCGACGGAGTGATCGGCGTGAAATCTGGATTCACGAATCCGGCTGGAGGCTGTGACGTGATGGCAATGAAGGTGCTCATTCTCCACACGGTCATCACTACGTACGCCGTCGTGCTGGGTCAACACGGCAGTGATCCGTTGGGCATGGCCGGACAGGCCGCCCTAAACCTCTCGCATTCACTTCGCGCATCAATTTCGCCCGTGACAACGCCCACTGGCACCGAGGTCCAATGGGTCGGGTCGCCCAGCGACCTCTCGGTGCCCACTCCCGCCTCGAAGAGCTAAAAGCCTCGTTGCGTCGTGCCGTTAGGGGAGTGGACCAGGCCCCGATGATTCGGGGGAAGTTCGGTCAACGATTCCTGTTACGGGTGATGACGACGGCGTCGATGAGCCCGGGTAAGTACTGAAGGTGACCAGCCCGCGTCTTCGGGATTTACGTTGGTGCCTGGGGGAACCAGCTCATCGATGCGGTCCAGTACCGAGGTCTCGAGTCGAATCGTCGGAGCCGAAAGTTGCGACTCGAGTTGCTCCATTGTTCGAGGCCCGATGATCGCTGCGCTGATCGCGGGATGCTCGAGCACGAAGGCCAGGGACAGTTCAATGAGGCTCACTCCGGCCTCCTCCGCCAGGGCCGCCAGTTGGGTCACGATCTCGAGTTTGCGTTGATTCGCCGGGACCTTGAGGTCGTAGCGCGCCGGCAGCATCGCCGATCGACGGCTGACGTTTTTCTTACCCTCACCAAACTTTCCCGACAGCCAACCGCCCGCCAGGGGACTCCACGGAATGACGCCCATCCCGTATGTCTGCGCGACGGGCAAAACGTCGCGTTCGATGCCTCGCACGAGGACTGAGTAAGGGGGCTGTTCGGTCCGGAAACGCTCGCGCCCGTGTCGCTCGGCGACCCACTGGGCTTCGACGATCTGTTCAGCGGGAAAGGTTGAGCTTCCAAAATTACGTATCTTTCCGGCGTGCACGAGGTCGCTCAGGGCGCCGAGAGTCTCGTCGATGTCTACCGATTCGTCCGGTCGGTGTATCTGATAGAGGTCGAGGTAGTCAGTTCCCAACCGGCGCAGGCTGTGCTCGCATTCGGCGATGATCCAGCGCCGTGAATTACCTTGCGCATTGGGATCGCTGCCCATATTTCCATGAACTTTGGTGGCCAAAACGACGGTGGATCGATCGAGGGACGACAACGCCTTGCCAACGATGATCTCCGACTCTCCTTGGGAGTACACGTCCGCGGTGTCAATAAAGTTGATGCCCGCGTCGAGCGCCCGGTGAATTATTCGAATCGAGTCGTCGTGATCCGTGTTGCCCCAGGCGCCAAACATCATGGTGCCTAAACAGAGTGGGCTGACTTTTATTCCGGTGCGACCAAGGCTGTGAAGTTCCATGCCGCAACCTTACGGCTTCAGATGTTGGATGAACTTAAAGAACGAGTCCCCTCGAATTGCCCCGGTCATGATGCTTGGAAGACGGTAGTGAACTCAGTGATTGGTTGCAAATTGGAAATAAGGCGGGTGGTAGGGTTGACCCCTTAGGGGCCGTTAGCGCAGTCTGGTAGCGCACTTGCATGACACGCAAGGGGTCGCAGGTTCAAGTCCTGCACGGCCCACTAAAAAACCCTGGTTAGAGCAAGTGCCTTCAGGCCATTTTTGATCAAAAACCTGCCATAAGCATTCGTTGTCAGCAACGCAGTCAGCAACGCCGAAAAATCTAAGCCTTCAATGGCGAATGTCAGTGGAATCAGACTGCTACAACCTTGCGAAATTTGGACGTCAGAAAGCGATGGCGAATTGGAAATATGGAAATGACCGTGCACGCATTAACTCGTGGCTCTGCTGATTAGCGCGTTCGACGTTTTCCGGCTCGCTTCGCGAACGCGTCCAATGCATTGATCACTTCGACGGCTACCCAGCGTCGATTGCGTTTGTAGCCCGAAACCTCAGTCAATATTCCCGCGTCGACGAGCTGACCAATAGAGCGGTCCGCTGCGCGTTGCGCAATGGAGAGCTCACTTTGCACGAGAGACGAATCGATCGCTGGGTGACGCAATACAAGGTTCGCTACCTTCCACGCTGACGAGTCCGAGCGCGCCTTGAGGCGGCCGCGCCAATCTTCCTCGTAGCCTTGAAGATCGGCGGCGAGATTCCTTCCGTTATCGATCGCGGCGAATGATGCGCGTGCCATGAGTTCGATGATCGTGATGGGATTGCCGGAGCGGTAATCGTTCAATGAATCGAAGTACGCATCGGTGTCCGATAAGAGCCCGGCGGACACGGGCACGGTCACATTGTGCGTGAGTTCTCGGTTCTTAAATATCGCGTGGACCAGAGCTCTGCCCACGCGCCCGTTGCCGTCGGGGAACGGGTGGATCGTCTCGAATTGGGCATGAGCGACGGCCGCCATCTCGAAGGTTGGTATGTCAAGGCGATGGATGAATTGAACAAGGTCGGTCATTGCTGCCGGCACGCGTTCTTGATGTGGCGGGACAAAACGAGCCGTGTGGACTGAGGCACCACCAATGCGCACCTGGTCGGTGCGCCAGTGCCTTGTCCACTCGGGGTTGCTGTCGCCAAGTAGCGCTTCGTGCATCGAGATAATTGACTCTTCGTCGAGGCGATCGGCGAGTTCGAGCGCACGATTCATCGCCGTCGTATTCGCCACGATCATTGAAGCGTTGCTCTTAGAGGTGTCGCCGATCTCGGCAAGTGCAATCGCTCTCGCGCCTGCGGTGAGGTTTTCGATCTGTGACGAGGACGCCGACTCCGAACGAAGGAGGATCGACGTGAAGTTGGCGAACTCCGAACCGATCTCTTGGTCGAACCTAGCGATCTCTACCGACGCTTCTGCTGCGAGAGCGGCTACTTCAGACGGGATGTCGATGGAGGGAACTTCGGCGATCTCAGGTGTGATCGCCGCGCGGTACGGTCCCTTGGACAACTTGCGTTCGCGATTCGATCTGTATGCTTCCAGTTCCTCGTCCACGTCATGGAGGCGACGCTCCTCGTACGTGATTGACGGCCAGGAGGAATCTTCGGGGGCCAAAGCGAGCGTCGACTCCGATTTCGCTTTTGCAGAGAATCGCCCTCCTTCCCGGACTCCCTTTGGTTGGCGAGGTGTCTTCATGGTTCCAGTATACAGACACTTAGCGGCTTAAGTGTCTGTATGGAATTCCATACAGACAGATGCGAGGCAGGGTGGGGGTATGGATACCCCCTACGGCGACTCAGTGAATCCACCGGCAGTGATTCAATTTTACATCACTCGAGCGAGCGCCTTGCGACGTCTCGTTCCTTGGGGGCGCCAGTGAACGCTTTCGAAAGGGATCCAGAGCGCCATCCTCGAACTCGCAATCGATCCCTCGTAGTTTTAAGCGCGGAAGGTGGTTCGAATGACCCTTTGCGTAATCCGCAAGGGCGCGGGCAAAATTTTCGTCAGCAACGCCGTCAGCACTGCCGAAAATTATTGGCAATCAGCGGCATACTTCGGTGAACATTAACTGCTACCATCTAACGAAATTTGGACGACAGAAAGCGATGGCGGACTCGAAATATGGGCATGACACAGTCACTCCAAACTTTGCGAGCTTCTTAACTCAGGTCATCTGCCCTCAGTACACATAGGTCGCTCGAGGCGAATTCGGATGAAAGATATTGAAGAGTTCGTCAGGGACGGCGGTCATGCATATTGACCAGCTAGCAAGAGCAATAGGTAGTGGAGGATAGACATCGTGTTAGAGAACTCCTCATCAAGTCCGGGCCCGACTCTGTTACTAACTGTTGAAGAGGCGGCTGAGATGCTTCGAATCGGCAGAACGAGGAGCTCACGCCACTACCGTGCCCGAGGTGGATCGAAAGCATTCGCGCACGAGCGCTTCGATGCTTTCGTCATCAAGACCTGCTCGCGGGCTGACTCCAACCATTTCTGTAGGTCGTGCCGAAGAGGCGCGAGTGCGGAGAACGACTCGCTGCCTAGGGACTTGGCGACGAACGTGCCAACTCCGACTCGCGCGACGACGAGGCCTTCGTGTTCGAGTTCGCGATAGGCCTTGGAAACAGTGTTGGGGTTAATTGCGAGGCGAGCGACCACCTCTTTTACGGTCGGGAGTTGATCTCCTTGCTCGAGCCGGCCCAATTTCAGCGCCCGTCGAACTTGTTGGCCGATTTGAAGATAAGGCGGAACGCCCGAATGGGTGTCGATGTAAAACTCAATCATCATACCTCTAGTTCACTAGGAGAATAGTTAATTGTAGCACTGAGGTATAGCGACGTCAACGACTCCCTTCGTCGCGACGTAGAACCGCACTTGCCTGATGTGAAAGAAGCGAAATCGGCTCGTGGCGCACGCCGCCAAGGGAAAGGGGTCACAAGGTCAAGTCCGCTACGGCCCACCGCAAAATATCTGACTTGGACGGATATGGATCTTCGTTATCCCACGTTGACGATCGCTCCTTCGATCGACCGTAAGCAGTGAGCTCAGCAGCGACACACTTACCTGACGCGGGTACAGTGACGGTGACGAAGAGGTCGATGCTTCGGGGGGCGGACACGATGGA
>DATLTW010000066.1:0-7618 GCA_035533495.1 Acidimicrobiales bacterium
AAGGACGTCGTCGCTCGGGTCACGCCGTACTTTCGCGACGTGCTCGGCGAGGACCTGCGTTCTGAGGGCGTGTGCGGCGGCGCGGTGCTCGTCGTGGCGCACGGCAACTCCATCCGGGCCCTGCGCATGGTGTTAGAGAACATCAGTGAAGGCGAGATCACCGAACTCGAGATCCCCACCGGGATCCCCTATCGGCTCACCCTCGACGACGAACTCAGCGTCCTGGCGGCGAACTACCTCGGCGATCCCGAGGCCGCCGCCCGGGCGGCCGAGGCCGTCGCGCGCCAGGCCGGTTGAGCTAGAGGGCCTCGGGGCCCCGTTCGTTGGTGCGAATCCGAATCACGTGTTCGACGTCACTGACCCACGCCATGCCGTCGCCGACCGTGTCGGTCCTGGCGGCGTTGACGATCGCGTCGATGACCTCTTCGACGTGCTCGTCGGTGCAGGTGATCTCCACGCGGATCTTGTCGACGAAGTCGAACTCGTACTCCTTGCCCCGGTAGATCTCGATGTGCCCACCGGTGCGCCCGAATCCTCGCGCCTGGGTCACGGTCATCCCCGTGACCCCCACGCCCTGTAAGGCCACTTTGACCTCGTCGAGCTTGAAGGGCTTGATGACGGCGGTAACTAGCTTCATGATCTCTCCTTAGACGTTGTCCGAGTGGGTGTGACTGGGGGTAGCGACCGACTCGCCGAAGGTCGGCTCGGGGAACGCCTCTTCCTCGTGGATGGCGATGTCGCCCTCACGCAGCACCTCATCGGATTCACGTAGACCTCCGAGGAGAAACTTAACCACATAGAAGATGAGGGCGGTACCGACCGCGGTATAGCCAATGATCCACATGGCCGCGAGGAACTGTTCCCAGAGTTGATGGAACGAGTGGGTGAAGAACCACCCGCCCACCGAGAAGTTCCCCGAACCCTTGTAGTTCGGCCCCTTGATGCCGTACTCGGTCATTCGCGGGTCGGCGAGCACGCCCACGAGCAGCCCACCGGTCAGTCCCGCGAACCCGTGGGTGTAGACCACCCCAAGGGCGTCGTCGACCTTGGAGAAGGGACGGCACTTCGAGAGGTAGTTCCACGCGATCCACACCACTGTCGAAGAGATAAGCCCGATAATCAACGCGCCGGTCCCGTTGACCCACCCCGCGGCGGGCGTGATGGCGACCAGCCCACAGATCATGCCGTTGATCGCACCGAGGAACGTCGGTTTCTTCTGTTTCGAGGCGAACATGTCCCAGAACATCCACGTGAGCAGCGCCGCCGCGGTGGCGACATTGGTATTGAGCACGGCCGACGCCGCATCCGCGCCGGCGTAGAACGGGTCACCGCCGTTAAAGCCGTTCCAGCCGAGCCAGAGAATTCCCGCGCCCACCGCCACCATCATCAGGTTGCTCGGAAAGGCGTTTTCTCGATCTTGCCAACGCCGAGGTCCGACGATCCACGCGCCCACGAAGGCCGCGACCCCGGCCGAGAGGTGGATCACGTACCCACCCGAGTAGTCCACCGCGCCCTTTTGGGCGAAGAAGCCCCCGCCCCAGAGCAGCGCGGCGTTCACGCAGTAGATCATCGTGATCCACAGCGGCACGATGAGCAGCCACGCCTTGAACTTCAGTCGCCCAACGAGACCGCCCAGGAAGAGGATGGGCGTGATCGCGGCGAAGACGAATTGGAAGTAGGCGAGCGTCGCGGTCGGAAAGTGGAAGGGAATGAGCGTATTGGCGCCCGAGACGGCCTGACCTTGCTCGGAACTCGCGGTCGCCAGGGGCTCGAAGTGTCCAACGAAGCCACTCCAGAACGATCCCGTGGGACCAAAGTGCGACAGAACCCCAAAGGCCATGTTGTAGCCCCAGAGCATCCACACCACGAGCGTGAGCGAGAAGGCCGAAAAGACCATCAGCATCGTGTTGACGATCCACTTCTTTCGAACGAGGCCTCCGTAGAGAACGGCGATGCCCGGCAAGCTCATCAGCCCGACCAGCGTCGCGGCCACGAGTTGCCACGTGTTGTCCGCCGGATTCAGCCAGTGGGGATAGGGGATATAACTCGTCGCAGTGAGCACGTCCACTCCTTTTCAACTAGGAGAGGGCGCCGTTGACCTCAAATGTTGAGTTCAGTGTGCCAATTAAGAATTTCATAATCGTTAGCAACGTGTTTCGGGAGTATGAACTACCTATGGCCCAAAGCGCCCCGACCGGTGCTAACCCAGCGAGCGTTCGACGACCTGGGCGATGTCCATGACCGAGACGTCCTCGCCCCGGCCGTTGGCCTTGACCGCGTCGTCGAGCATGATCATGCAGAACGGGCACGCCGTGGAGATGACGTCGGCGCCGGTGTTGAGGGCCTCTTCGGTGCGCTCCATGTTGACGCGCTTGCCAATGGTCTCTTCCATCCACATGCGCGCGCCCCCCGCGCCACAGCAGAACCCCCGCTCGCGACACCGGCCCATCTCCACTTTGGTGAGACCGGGAATCGCGTCGAGCACGTCGCGCGGCTCGTCAAAGACGCGGTTGTGTCGTCCGAGGTAGCACGGGTCGTGGTAGGTGACGGTGCCGTGGTACGACACACCGGGCACCAGGCGCCCCGAGGCCACCAGGTGACTCAGCAGTTCTGAGTGGTGGAGGACCTCGTAGTTCCCGCCCAGCGCGGGGTACTCGTTCTTGATGGTGTTAAAGCAGTGCGGACAGCTCGCGACGATCTTCTTGGCGCCCACCTCGTCCAACGTGGCGATGTTGGCCTTGGCCATCTCCTGGTAGAGGTACTCGTTGCCCAGGCGCCGCGCGGGGTCGCCGGTGCACGACTCGCGCGCACCGAGGATGCCAAAGTTCACCCCGGCGCGGTGCAACATTCGCGCCGTGGCTTCGACCTGTTTGCGCCCGCGTTCGTCGAGCGAGCCAGCACACCCCACCCAGTAGAGGTACTCGACGTCGTCGGGGATCGCGCCGTCAAAGACCGGGACTTCAAAGTCCAACGCGCCCAGCCACTCGGTGCGCTTGCTCGAACCCAGTCCCCACGGGTCACCTTGATTCTCCATGTTGCGCAGCAAGAGACCGGCTTCGGAGGGGAACCTCGACTCCATCAGCACTTCGTAACGTCGCATGTCGATGATGGCGTCGATGTGCTCGATGTCCACGGGGCACTGCTCCACGCAGGCGCCACACGTCGTGCACGACCAGAGCACGTCAGGGTCGATCGTGGTGGGCACCAGCGTGGCCACGGCGCCGTCACCCTCCTTGGAGAGCAGCCGATCGGCCGAAGCGAACATGTTGTCGCGCAGTCCCATGATGAGCAGTTTGGGGCTGAGCGGTTTGCCGGTCGTCCAGGCCGGACAGACGCTCTGGCATCGCCCGCACTCGGTGCACGTCGCCAAATCCAACATCTGTTTCCAGGTGAAGTCCTCGATCTTGCCCGCGCCAAAGACCGTGTCCTCACTCACCTGTTCCATGTCCATGTTGGGCGTCTTGTCGAGTCCGCCCAGGGCCCGGGGTCGACGCGAGACACCCACGTTGATCGGGGCCAGGAAGATGTGCAGGTGTTTGGAATAGGAGACGAACACGAGGAAGCCCGCGATGACGGCCACGTTGGCGAGAAGAAAGAACGCCTCGAGCACGCTGTTCACGCCGGCGCCCAGCGGACGTAGCCACGTCGACACGACGTGACTCGCGAAGGCCCACTTGGACTGAGCGTAGGGGAAGTGGCCGGTGTTGATCTGCGCGGCGCGGTAGACCAGCAGCGTCACGATAACGAGCGCGATCATCACCAGCACCATCCACGCCGCCCGGGTGTGACTGCCGTAGAAGCGGCTCGCGCGCTCCTTGCGGGCCGGCGCGTTCTTCACCCGGATGATCGCAAAAACGACGAGCGACACCAGCACTGCCGTGGCGAAGAAGTCCTCCACGAAGCCCAGCCAGTTGCTCTGGCCGATCCAGGGGATGTGAAAGCCGCGCTGGAAGAGCGCGCCGTACGCCTCGAGGATGGTCGTCATGAGAACGGTAAAGCCCCACATCGTAAAGAAGTGCGCGAGCCCCGGCACGGTCCAGCCCAACAGCTTTTTCTGGCCGGCGACCTCGACGACCTCGGCGTCGGCGACCTTGCGAAACCCCTGCCAGCGCCGCGGCGCGGGTTGGCCGGCGCGTATGAGGCGCGACAGCCAGTAGAAGCGCCGTCCCGCCACGCTAAAAGCCACGATTGTGATGGCCAGTCCGATCAGGATTCGAGCTAGCACGAGGGGCTCTTCGACCGGTTCATCGTGACTACTTCTTGAAGTTCTCCGAGTAACGACTCGGGGTCGGTCCACGTTGACCGTGGTACTTCGAGCCCAGGCCCGACGAGCCGTAGGGTCGGTCGGCGGGCGTGGTCATCTCGAAGAAGCTGATCTGACCGATCTTCATGCCCGGATAGAGGGTGATGGGCAGATTGGCCACGTTGGACAACTCCAGGGTGATGTGCCCGTCCCAGCCGGCGTCGATGAAGCCGGCCGTGGAGTGGATGACGAGACCCAGCCGACCAAGCGAGCTCTTGCCGTCGAGGCGTCCGACGATGTCGTCGGGCAGCCCCACGCGCTCGGTCGTGGCCCCGAGCATGAACTCCCCCGGGTGCAGAATCATCGGCGCATCGCTGCCCACGTCAATGAGCTCGGTGAGGTCCTCTTGGGCTTCGCGCACGTCGATCACGCGCTGGGAGTGATTGCGAAAGACGCGAAAGTACTGATCGACGTGCAAATCCACTGACGAGGGCTGGACGCAGTCCTCGCCGAGGGGTTCAATAATCAGTCGGCCCTTTGCGAGCGCCTCTTTGATGGACCGATCCGAGAGCACCATTAAAACGTCACGCTACTCGCTTCATTCATTTGCGTCTGGCGAGAGAACCGCGGCGTCTTGCGCATTAGGACAAGACCCGACGGCGAAAGTTCCGCAGCCCGAGTGCCAAGAAGACCGTCCCGAAGCCGATCATCACGGGGTAGACCACGTAGAGGTGCATGTGCGGCGCGTTGGTAAAGGCCGCGCGCATGCCCTCGTTGACGTAGATCAAGGGATTGATCAAGACGAGCGTTTGGAGCCAGTGAAATCCACCGACCTTCACCGGCGCCAGGTGGGTCCAGGGGTAGTACGTACCGCCCAAAAAGGTGATGGGCAGGATCACGAAGCCGAACATCAGGCCAATGTTGCGCGCCTCGAACGAGGTCCCGAGGACGAGGCCCAGCCCGGCCATCGTGACACACGCGATCGGCACGATCGTGAGAATGATGAGCCAGTGCAGCGACAGGTCGGCCGTGACACCCGCGGCGTGCACCACCGAGGCGATGGGAAAGACGATCAGCGCCGCGATCAGTCCCTGCACCGCGCCCGAGAGCACCTTGGACATCGCGACCAGCCATATCGGGCACGGCGCCTGCACGCGGTCCTCGATCTCGCGGGTGAAACCGAACTCCTGGGCCATCGTGAGCGCGATCGACTGCACGCCCTGGAACATGATCGAGATCCCCACGACCCCGGGCACCAACACCGTTGCGAAATTCGACGCCCCGCGAGCCCCGGCGCCGCCCACCGCCTGGCCGATCTTGGGGAACACGAAGAGAAAGACGAAGCACAGCAGGAAGGGCTGAATCAACGTGCGCAGCACGAACTCACGAAAGGTCTTACGTAGCACGACCAGGTCGCGCAAGATCAGTGCACCCAGCGCGTAGCGACTCGCGGCCATCACCGTGCGCGTCGGTGCGACGTGAATGGTCTGGGTGGTCATACCTCTCGCAACTCCTTGCCCGTCAGATTTATGAAAACCGTCTCTAGGCTCGGCTCCGCGACCGCCAGGTCGAGAATTTGCACGCCGATGTTCTCAGCCACGTTCACCACTCGCGGCACGAGACGATCGACGCCCCGCACGTCGAGCGAGATGACATTGTCGACCACGCGCGTGCCCACGACGCCCTCGAGTTCTTGGGCGAGCGCCGCCGCGAGCTTCTCACCGCCGTCTGTCACCTTCACGCTCACGATGGTGTCCGCGCCCGTACTCTGCTTCAATGTGGTCGGCGTGTCGAGCGCCAGGATCCGGCCGTGATCCATGATGGCCACCCGATCGCAGAGATGATCAGCCTCTTCCATGTAGTGCGTGGTCAAGACGACGGTCTGACCCGACCTATTGAGGCCCTCCAACATGTCCCAGAGAGCCAGACGGCTCTGGGGATCGAGTCCAGCGGTCGGTTCGTCCATGAAGAGCACGGCGGGGCTATGAAAGATCGCCCGGGCCACCATCAGACGCTGCGCCATACCACCCGAGAGCGCGTAGACCGACGCCTTCGCCCACCTCGAGAGCGCGAACTGCTCCAAGAGTTCGTCGCTTCGACGATGCGACTCACTCGCACTTATGCCAAAGAGACGTCCGTGGAAGTACAAATTCTCGCGCACCGTGAGCTGTCGGTCAAGGGTGTTCTGCTGGGACACGATGCCCGATACCTGCTTCACCAGCGAGGGGTGCTTACGAACGTCGATGCCCGCGACGTACGCGTTGCCCGACGTGGGGACGACGCGCGTCGTCAAAATGCCCGCCGTCGTGGTTTTGCCCGCGCCATTGGGTCCAAGCAGGCCGAAGATCTCGCCTTGATGGACCTTTAGATTCAACGCGTCCACCGCGGCGACGTCCATCCCCGGGTAGACCTTGGTGAGGTCCTCGGTGCGAATAATTTCAGTATCGTGAGTCGTCATCAACTCTTCCGCGAGTGGTGGGGCACGTTTCACTCTAGAGCCGTGCCCCACGCGACTATTTCCTCACTCGGGCACCGTCCTTCGATGAGCTCGGCGCAGTTCTATACAGTGGTCATCAATGACACGGGAGAAAACTCTCAAGATGACGGGCGCGTTGAAGCGCGAATGGATAAAAGCGTCTATCGCTGGCGTCATCGCGCTGGCCGCGCTCGTCGTGGGCACCGCCTTTGGCAAGATCACCCAATCGTCCACACACGCGAAGGTCATCGGTTGGAGCGCCGCCTTCGTGCTCTTGATCGCCGGCGCCTCCGCCGTTCGGTTCCTCGCCAAAGGATTGGGCCAACAGTTGGCTCGACGCTCCAACCCCGGCGCGGGCGCCGCCCTTCGCCTGGTCGCCACGGCCGTTGGTTACCTCGTACTTCTTTTCGCCATGTTTGCCGTCCTCGGGGTCTCGCTGCAGCATCTGCTCATTGGCGCGGGTCTCGCCGGCGTCATTCTCGGCATCGCCGCCCAACAGAGCCTCAGCAACATCTTCGCGGCCATTGTGCTGCTGTTCACCCGGCCCTTTGTCGTGGGTGACCACATTCGAGTCCGCTCTGGCGTTCTCGGGGTACTGGACTGCGAGGTTTTGGGAATTGGTCTTACGTACGTGACGGTGCAAACCGACGACGGTGTTTTGAAGATACCGAATTCGGCAATGCTTGCCTCCGGGATCGGCCAACCTCGACCACGAACCATTCCGAGCAACGACCCCCCGATCGAGGTCACTCGACCAACGAACGCTGAGACGAACTGAAGACGCCGCTGGGTGTGGTGACGTTACGTCGCACTAACCTTTGGACCACGCGGGCGTAGTTCAGCGGCAGAACATCAGCTTCCCAAGCTGAGAACGCGGGTTCGATTCCCGTCGCCCGCTC
>DATLTW010000067.1:0-6445 GCA_035533495.1 Acidimicrobiales bacterium
GAGTACGCCGGCCCAGGACTCGCGGTGTTCATATAGAAAGCGGGAGCGCCGCTTACGGTCGATTGGGCCCACTGCAGTTCGCTCGCCAGACACGGATTTGTCGACAGGGGGTACCCGTCACTGACCCCGACGATGCCAAAGGCCGCCGAGGTTGGCGGCACGCCTCCGCACTGGGGGAAACTGATGTCGTAGCCGATCGATGTCGACGCTGTTGGCGTGCTGGCGCCGGCAAGAGTGGAGGTGGCGAGAAGTCCAGTCGCCAACAGCAATGCCGCGAGCAAGCACTTAAACAGTTGACTTTTCACCTGCAGCAATCCTAGGCCGACGCGGTTCGCAGCAGACAATCCCAGAGTCATCGAACAGTTTTGGTTAATCCTTTGCGCTGCGCGCAAGGGGTTTACTTCAGCAATAACATCAGCAGTTGAAATGAATTGAAACGATTTTTGATGAACGGCGATGAATTGAAAGCCCAACAAACGAAGTCGGTTTAGACCAATTTAAACGCCCGTGAACGCGTCCTGAGCCGATGGCATGCAAGGGATCAAAGCTACTCAACTCGTCGGCCATTTCGGTGCATTTTTTGAGGTTCTCAGCGGCCTCAATTCGCGATCGACGGGCTCCCATACAAGCAACCGTGTAAGCAACCGGGATCAGCAACGGCTGTCAGGCACTGGGGAGGTTGTCGCGGGGGGTCTCCGACACCAATGAAATCCGACTCTTCTTGTCCATACCTCTTTATGTAGGGCTTTGAGCGGGCCAATCGAACTGCTCAACGAATGACATAGTAATTCCACGGGGGACTACGTATTTTGGAAAGTGATTGCGTCTGAGTTCCTTGACGCTTCGCGCCAAGAATCCATCAACGGTGGGCAATGTGGCTTGATTGGCACTGCCGCATTGACACGAACATCCTTGTGCGTAACATCTCACTACATTTTTCCAAGTGGCTGCGCCGTCAGTCCATGACAGCGGCGCCTAGGTATGCCAGAATTCGCCAATGAGCACCCATTCGGTGGTGAGTCCCGTTCAGATCGGACGAGACGGCGAACTTGAGCAACTACGACACTTCGCTGAGCATTTCTCACCCGTATTAATTGGCGGGCCGGCCGGAGTGGGCAAGTCGCGTCTCGCCGCAGAGGCCCTACGCGTCGGCACCGACCGAGGCATGACTGTCCTGCTCGGCCACTGCGCCTCCGAGGGCGCACTTGCCTATGAGCCCATTGCCAACGCGCTGCGTCGTCTCACGCGTACGTTCAATCGCGAGGAGCTCGTTTCGCTCTTTTCCGGTACTGCTCTGCTGTCGGCGGCGCTGTTGCCCGAAGTCGCTCGAATAGTGAACGTGCCACACGAGGCGCGCGAATTAGTGGAGATTTACTCGGCCGTTTGGACGCTGCTCGATCGCGTGAGTAAGACAGCGCCGGTTCTCCTCCTCCTTGAGGACCTCCACTGGGCCGACAGCGATACGTACAAGCTACTGACCTACTTGATTCGCGAACGTGCGTCGCTACCGGTGTGGATCGTGGGGACATATCGAACCGACGAGCTACACCGGCGCCACCCCCTTACCGCGACTCTTCTTGAACTGACTCGGGGCCACCTCGTGGACGAACTTCGACTTCAACCGCTGAGCGTCGACGAACTCGGTGCAATGATCAGCGCCATCTTCAACGGGGAAGCGATCTCAAACGATCTCGTCGATGCACTCTATGAGCGAACGAGGGGCAATCCCTTCTTTGCTGAAGAGCTCATCAAGGTTCTCCTGGAGCGCGGCGACATCTTCCGAGGCACTGACTCGTGGGAGCGACGCGCTGTCTTAGAGATTGAGATGCCCGATTCGGTACGCGATACGCTACTCGCGCGCTTGCGAACCCTCGACGAGCAGACGTTACGAGTCTTACGCCTGGCCGCCGTGGCCGGCGAGCAACTCGAAGTGGCCACCTTGGTGGAGGCCTCGGGCCTCAGCGCGGAAGTCATTGACGACGTTCTTCGCGAGGGGCTAAATCTTCAACTGCTCGTTGAACGTCGCGACGACGCCGCACCACGCTACGCCTTTCGCCACGCCCTCACCCGCGAGGCTTTGGCTGACGAACTTGTTGGCCCCGATCGACAGCACGCGCACCAGCGCATCGCCCAGGCGCTAGCGATCGTCCATCGCGACGACCTCGACCCCGTGTGCGCCCAGATGGCCGACCACTTCAGCGAGGTCGGCGACGTCGCCCAGTCCGTCGAGTTCAACCTACGGGCCGCGCGTTACGCTGTCGCAAGTTTCGCCCTCGAGGAGGCCGCACGACGCTTCGAATGGGCCCTACGACACGTGCCTGACTCAGCGCCCACGCGGCTGGACCTCCTCATCGAGGCGGCCAACGCTCTAATCGAACTACCCGAACGCCGCTGGGCCGTCGCCTTCGCCAACGAGGCGCTCGACGTGGCCCGTCGCGCGGGACGCCCCCGGGATGAGGTCCACGCACTCGAGGTCCTGGGAAGGGACGCCTATGACTCGGGCGACACACCGAGGTCGCTCGCTCTCCTGAGCGAAATGAGCGTTCTGATTCACGACCTCGACCCGTACGAGGAGGCGCTGGTCGTGGCGCGAACGGCGCGGCTAATGATATTCATGAGCCGCTTCGACGAAGCCGAAGAGACGATTGTTCGAGGCATCGCACTCGCCACAAAGTGCGAGAACTACGAGGCGCTGTCCCTCCTCCACGGCAGCCGCATCCTGATGACCCAAGAGGGCTCCGACTTCGAAGAGAGCCTCGAACTCTCTCTTTCGGCAGCCCGGGCCGCCCACAATCCGTTCCTTGAGACCCAACTCATAACGAACGTCGGCTACAACTCGTTATGGACGGGCAACCTCGAGCGCGCTGGAGAGTTCCTCGAGCGTGGCGCTTCTTGGTGCGACGCAAACCTGCCCTATAACCGCTACCCCGAGGCCGGACTGGCCTGGTTGCTATCGCTCACTGGTCAATACGAGCGCTCGCGCGTGCTCGCTTCAGTGTTACGTCGTCACGGCCACATTCCCACGCGCGTCGTCGCTCTCACGGCACTGTGTGAGGTGGCCGAGCGCACTGGCGATGACGACTACGACCTGATAATCGACGAGTTACGGAGTGTGGCTCTAGGTTACGGCGAGGCACAGCGAATGGTTCCGGCGCTGGCCACGCTAGCTCATTGGGCCCTGGCGAACGAAGAGCTCGACGGAGCCAAAACTCGCTTCTGGCACGTTCTCGAAGCCAGCACTACGGTACTCGGCCTCGGTTCGCACTGGCTCTTCTCGCCCGACCTCGCGGCGAGCTTGGCGACGGCGGGTCGACTTGACGACCTTGTCGCTTGGGACACGGCAATTGGCAACTTGACCAGTCGTGACGCGAACGCCCACAACCGGGCCGCGAACACGCTGGTGCACGCACACACGCTCGCGCTGCGCCGGGAGTTTGACGAAGCACGAACGAACTTCCAAGACGCCGCGCAGCGCTACCACCAATTACCGTGCCCGGCCCGCGAAGCTGAGAGCTACCTCGGCCTCGCCGACCTCGAGTGGCGCGTGGGGGACTCAGCAGCGAACCGGTCAGCGCTTGCTCGCGCGAGTGCCATCGCGAGCGATCTGGGGGCGACGACACTCGCGCATCAAGCAGCCGAAGCGCTCGGCTTCGCGCTCGCCCCGACGGTGCTTACGACAGTGCTCTTCACCGATATCGTCGCCTCGACTGAACACCTGGGCGCCGTGGGCGACCACGTTTGGCGCGCCGAGCTCGAACGCCACAACGTGACTGTTCGACGCGAGCTTGAGCGCCACGCGGGACGAGAAGTCAACACCACTGGAGACGGATTCCTTGCGTCTTTTGAATCACCCGCACACGCCGTACGCTGCGCGCTCGCCGTACGCGACGCACTGAAGAGTTCGGGTCTCGACGTGAGAGCGGGTCTGCACACGGGTGAGTGTCAGATTGTTGGCGCTAATCTTTCCGGCATGGCTGTGCACATTGCGGCCAGAGTCAGTGCCCGAGCAAATTCCGGACAAGTACTGGTGTCGTCAACCGTTCGCGATCTCGTCGTGGGTTCGACACTTGCCTTCAATGACCTCGGCGCCCATAAATTACGAGGTGTGACTGGCGAGTGGCGACTCTACGAAGCCTTCGCTAACGTGCCCTAGCGTCCGCGCCGTCTTCGAGAGACGTCACGTCAACTCACTCAAATCATCCGTAGTAATCGTGCGCCGTTCCGGATGGCGGCTAGACCGGGGATGGAGAACTTCGACGCGTCGATAGTGGTGGATAAAGTCATCGTCCTCGAGCTCAAGTTGAAGTGTTGAAACTGCTGCTTGACGTTGACGCAGTGACCATCGCGCCTCGGGATGGCCCCCATCTCACCTGCTAATACACCCCTGGCTGGGACTCGACCTTAGAGTATCGCCACGTCACCTCCGGTTGACGCCATGATGTACGGACGCGGTGAGGAGGCGACATGTTCGTTCGCATTCAAGGTCAGCTCGTGCATACGGCTTCATTCGGGTCCGGTCATCGTGTGATCGTGGGGATACCCGGGTCGTTTGGCACGTGCGAGATCTGGGAGCAGCCATTCGAGCTCCTCAGCGCCAACCACCGCACGGTCACCTTCGACCACTTCGGCGCCGGGGAGACTCACGTCCCCGATGAACTCGTCACCTTCGATGAGCAGATCCGACTCGTTGTCGAGGTGCTCGACACACTTGACGTCGAACGGTGTGTACTTGCCGGAGATTCCAGCATGGGAACTGTCGCCGTCGAAGCGGCCATGCGAAACCCCGATCGTATTGAAGGGCTGGTGCTCGTTTCGGCCGGAATGTCGTATGCGCCCGACGACGGCGTCCGTCGCTTCGTTGCGGGCCTACGCACAGACCCGGTGAAGACACTCGAGTTCTTCGTCCACTTATGCCTACCGGAAGACGAGGACGGGCATCTTCGCCGCTGGCTCACCGATATAATTGTGCGGACAGGGCCGGAGCGGGCAGCTCGCCTCGTGGAAGCGTTCTACCAAGTCGACGTCCGAGAGCGCATGCGACACCTCGCAACGCCAACGCTCATCATTCACGGCGAGCTCGACGCCCTGTTAGCCAGCAGCCTCGAAACGGCCCGCGAGATGGCCGACTTGATTCATGGTGCGACGCTGGTGGTGCTCGACGGAGTCGGACACGTGCCGACCCTGAGCCGACCACGAGAAGTCGCCGCCGCAATCGAGACGTTCGTCGGGCGCCTACCCAGATAGCGCTTCGAAAGGATCTCGAGTGTTTGCTGTTTCAGCCAGAGGTGGGCGACAATGGTCAAGAGGCCCACCAGAACAGTTAATCTGAGCGTCCGAATTTCCTTGGTCGGCGCACACGATGCCCCAGAAAAACTAGAACGGCACCTCGTATCCGAAGGCACCACCTCCACTGATCGAAAGTCTTTAGTCTGTATAACCTTTGGTGCCAACGAGATGGTAACCGGATTCCCACACTAACCAGTCCCTTTGCACAACGTGACGAGTGGTCTGCGTTCGCCGGATCGTTGATCACTTCCTCTTTTTTACTTCAAATCTGTACCGAGAATTTTACCTGTCGGGGAGGCATGACGTAAGCCACCGTGTAAGCAACCCCGATCAACGACAGAGTTCAGGTGATCAGAAACGTGTCACTTCGGGTGTTCGAGACCAACGGTCTAACCCCGCGTCTCTGACTTCTTCGATGACTCCTGGAGGGCAGTAGATCTGGACTGGCCCACCGAGTGGAGCCAGCGTGGCCGTCGCCCAGCGAGCGATCGATGTTGGCAGTTAAGGCTCGCTCATCGGCCATACTGTGTTCGTGCTCGACCGAAACGTTCTGGGTGGGTCCTTGGAGCCGTGTGGCACCGATCCCGTCACGGGGTTTTACCGTGACGGGTGTTGCACGACTGGACCTGAGGACTTAGGGAGTCACACCATCTGCGCTGTGGTCACCGCCGAGTTTCTCTTGCACCAGAGGGGAATCGGCAACGACCTGACCACGCCCATGCCTCACTACGGGTTCCCGGGACTGGTACCCGGCGACCGGTGGTGCGTGACTGCGGCCAACTGGCTCCGCTCCCATCGCGACGGGGCGGCGGCCTACGTGGTCCTGGCTTCGACACACGAGCGCGCTCTCGACATCGTGCCTCTCGAAGCGCTCCGTGAGCACGCCGTGGACGTTCCGGCCGGGCCGGACGACTTTCCGGACTAATCAGTCGCGGCGCTTTTGAATGGCTCTCTTGACACATCGAGCTCCATGGAAATGTGATGGTTGCAAAATCAAGTGGGCATACTGGCAGGGAGTAATGACCGTATCAAGTAGGTTCACTTTCTTTGTTTCGAAAATATCCAGTGGTCGCCGATCTGCGCTGTCGGGTCCGTGACGACCCTACCCAGAGTCGCAGTGGAAGAATCCAATGGTGGGCAGGACTGGTCATCAAGTATC
>DATLTW010000068.1:0-6842 GCA_035533495.1 Acidimicrobiales bacterium
ACCTGGCTCGCTGGCGACCCATGGAGCCCTCCGCGGTAACGCTCTTGGACCCAACGGGCGCTGCGCCTCTCTCCACAGCCTGATCCTCTTGGGATCTGCACCGCGAAGCACGCGGGAAGAGCCGATCGTCACCCGCACAACCATCATGGCAACGTGATGAGGGCCCTGGGTCGGAACCGAGTACTCAGACGGATGATCGTCTGGGAAGGCGAACCGGTGGGTCCAATTAGGACACACGCTGTAAGTTGAACCTTCTCAACCTTGAGGCGGTGGCTGCGGCCCGCGCCCTCGTCGCCACGATCTGGCTGTCGCCAGAGGCAGCGAACGGAGTGTTGCCGGCTGTTCTCGACGGCGAACTTCTCGCGTGGGAAATCGTCACCCCGAAGTGATGCTGCCCACGACTTGCAATGGTGCTCGCGCGAGACCCACTAACGGGGACTGGGATCGGGCCAAAACGGGTCCAAGACGGGTCTATCCACTCATTTGTGGGTCCATCTCTTTTCGAAAGGTGCAGAGACCAGTACTTATGGTCGCGCCTATAGGACCTACACAATTTTTGAGGGCACCAGTGAAATTCAGCGGCTGGTGATTGCGCGAAGCATTTCGGGTATCCGCATCCAGTAGCAGGGGCGGTCGCTTCAAGCCCTTCAGTTGCTTCAAACATGTGGGAGTTTTCTGGGTGGCCCAATTGTGGGATTTCGTGCCACATTTGCCGATCCCCCGTTCAATCGATGAAATGATAAATCAACGGTGATGCATACTTACATCATGCAAAGAACGCGGATCTCCCTTACCGCAGCGGAACGCCAAGCACTCGACGCGGAGGCCCTGCGAACGGGCAAGTCCTTATCGGCGCTGATCCGAGACGCGGTCGAAACGGTGTACGGAACGTGGCGTTCGAGTGCTGATGACCTCGATCTCATGCGCCAATCCTTCGGCTCGTGGGCTCACCGCAAAGAGGACGGAGCCTCCATGGTTGAGGGACTGCGCTCAGGATCACGCAGAGCCCGTGCCGAAAATTGACGGTCCTGGTCGACAACTCTGTAACCATCGACTACTTACGAGGTCACCACGGCGCCGAGCAGGCTCTCGAGAGCGAGACGGTCGGGTAGCTCCTGGTCTCTTTGAATGATTTGTTCGAGCCGCTGGTTGAACTGCGCGTCATTGCGTTTGCGATCGAGGGCCTCCCTAAGCAAAACACACAGAACCTCATTGAAACCTATGTTTTCGACGCGTGCTAACGCTTGAGCGTCAGCTGCGAGCTGGTCAGGCAGACGTACCGTAAGGTGTTTTGTCATGACATCATTCCATCATGGTGAGCGTCGAGCAATCTCATTGTTGCCAACGCACGTGGGAGTGGGCCCGAAGAAGGTGCCGATATTGTCGGGACGGGTTACCCAACCTGAGTCTTTACTTGCCTCAAGGTCGCACGGGGCATGTCAGGGCTGATTTTCTGAAGCTTTCGACGAAGACAAGGGGGTGGCTTCGATGACGATTACGCACCGGTCGGTGGAGACCAACGGAATCTCGCTCCATATTGCTGAAGCGGGCGAGGGACCGCTGGTGGTGTTGCTACACGGATTTCCCGAACTGTGGTACTCCTACCGTCACCAACTAGAAGCCCTCGCCGACGCCGGTTATCACGCCGTCGCCCCGGACCAGCGCGGCTACGGACGTTCCGAGGCCCCCGAGGAGATCGGGCGCTACTCGCTGCTCCACTTGGCCGGCGACGTGGTCGGTTTGATCGCGGCGCTCGGCGAAGGTCGTTGCGTCGTCGTCGGCCACGACTGGGGCTCGCCCGTCGCTTCCACGGTGGGCCTGTTCCGGCCCGACCTGGTGAAGGGAGTGGCGCTACTCAGCGTGCCGTACGTGCCGCGGGGAGACATGGACATGCTGAGCGGACTGACGGCCCGGCTCGGGCCTGACAATTACCAGTTGTTCTTTCAGGAACCAGGCGTGGCCGAGGCGGCCCTCGGGGCCGACGTGCGCGCGACCATGATCAGTACCCTGGTCGGGTTGTCCGTCGGCGCATTCTCCGTGTCGACGCTCGGCGGCGGTGAGAGTATTGCCAGCTCTCCTGGCGCGAGCGACGCCGCGTTGCCAAAGTGGCTGACCGAAGAAGACGTCGACTACTTCACCGGTGAGTTCCAACGAACGGGTTTTCGCGGGGGACTCAACTGGTATCGCAACTCCCTAGCGAACTGGGAGCTCATGGCGCCGTGGCACCACGCCCCGCTGCTCGCGCCCTCTTTGTACGTCGGAGGCGACAAGGACCCCGTCGTCAACTGGCCCGGTTTTCGCGAGTTCATCGCCGTGCTGGGCGAGACGACGATGCCCAATCTCACTAAGTCCGTGATTCTCGAAGGATGCGGGCACTGGACCCAGCAGGAACGTCCCGACGAGGTCAATGGGCTCCTGTTGGAGTTCCTCGCGGGGATTGCGGACTAGTTGTTCTGTCGATCTGGCGAGCCACTCGGCCACTCGCCGTTCCGTTTTGGCGATATTGACCCCTCGAGACACCCGTTGGTGGTTGAGGTGCATCGACGTGCCGAGCGCACGCGAGCGACGAAGGAGCAGAGACGTACGTGAAAATTGTCACGGTGTGCACGGGAAATGTCGCGCGTTCGGTGATGTTGGGTTACATGTTGACCACCCTCGCCAAAGCCAACGGCTACGACTGGCAGATACGAACGGCGGGCACGCACGTCATTGAAGGCAGCGCCATGAGCGCGCGCACCCGCGACGCCTTGTTGGCCCTGGACGACGTCGGACCGTTTCACTACAGCGCTCATCGCAGTCATCAATTAACGAGCGATGACGTGGCGTGGGCGGACGCGATCATGGCCAGCGAAGCGGATCACGTTGCCTTCGTGCGCCGTAACTTTCCCAGCGGCACGCCCAAGACGGTGCAGTTCCACCAGTTCCTTCGCGCCGCGCCGCTCGACGCGACTTTCGACGAACAGATTCAATTCGTCGCGTCGTTGCCACCCTCGGGGCTGTTGGACGTCGCCGACCCGGCCGGAGGCGACCAGGCCGCGTACGACGCGTGCGCCGCCGAGCTCTGGGAGATGGCGCAAGTCTTTGTGACGATCGTCGCTCACGACCAAGACGTTTAATCCAGTTCGACGGCGCGCAGCCCGCCCCAGGCGAGGGTGGCGCTTCGTGCGGCGAGGCGTTCCGCCACGCCCGGGCGCGGCGGGGGCCAGCCCTTGCCCTCTTGTTGGATCAGCCAGGCCGTCGCCGCGCCTTCGGCAATGCCCACGACACCCGCCGCGAGTTGGCGTCGGTGATCGGGCTTGATGCGAACAGCAATGAGCGGCTCGACGAACGACACGAGACCGAGTTCCACGTTTCGAAGGTCGCCCTTGGTCTCGCCTTCGTGGGAATGAATGAAGAGAATACGAAAGGCGTCGGTCTCGCCGACGACCATCTCGAAGTAGACGCGAAAGGCGACTTCAATCTTGGCCCGGGGCGATTCAACTTGAGCGACGGCGTCGCGCAGGGAAGTCAGTAGTTTCTCGGCCGTTTGGCTGACGATCTCGCGGTAGAGCTCGGTTTTGGACTCAAAGTACTGATAGAGAATGGGCTTGGTGAAGCCGGCCTCTTTGGCGATGTCGTCCATGGTGGTCGCCTGGAACCCCCGCTCGGCGAAGGTGGACCTCGCGACCAGAAGAAGTTGCTCGCGCCGCCCGCCGTGGGCGTCACGTTCGGTATGGGGGGATCGTTCGTCGTTCAGGACCATCGGAGAGAGCCTATCCTTCCTCAGTTGGCGACTATCCCCTCGAGGAGGGTCGCTAGTCGTGAGGGCAGTTCGGCCAGGTTGAAATGCTGACGGGCGAGTACGGCGTTGCCTTCGATGAGCCGTTGGTCCGGCTCGTTGAGAAAAGCGTCGATGTTTTCAACGTCGTGGAGATCAAAGAGGTGAAAACCGAACGAACGAATCTCGCGCAACACCGGGTAGGGATAGACGGCGAGGGGACGACGGTGGGTCACTGATTCCAGCACGGGATTGCCGAACCCTTCCCACGTTGAAGAGAGGGTGACCAGGTCGCACGCGGCGTAGGCGTCGTGCACGTCGAACCCGTGCGGTAGGCCCTGTAGTACCGGCACTTTGGCGTTGATGAGCAACTGCTCGAGCGTCGGGCCGTAGCCGTCCTCGGCCGGTCCTAGTAGCCAGAGCGTGGCGTGGAGGGCGCCCGCGAGTTCGAGTGCGCCCGCGACGTTCTTTCGAGGGATGGCCCGCGTGGGTAGGAGCACGAGGCGTTCATCGCTAACGCCGAGTGCCTCGCGGGTCACGTCGCGTCGTCCCCGGGGCGGATCACAGTCAAAGGAGTTTCGAATGGTGACGGCGCTAATCCCGCGCTCGAAGAGTTGATGACGTGAGAGCTCGTTGATGGTCACGTGATGCCACGTGGCCTGGTCGCGCGGCCCTTCGAAGCCTCGCCACTGCGCTCGCTGCCAAGGCAGGTCGTGGTGTCGAAAGAGAGCGTTCCGTCCGTCGAGGGCCTCATAGAGCACGTTGCGGGCGCCGACGTTAAGGGGGAGCGAGACGAAATTCTCGACGACCACGAGATCGGCGTCGTGCACGACGCGAGAGAGCGCGTCGAGCGACGGCGCCGATGTCGCTCCGATGGCGAGTGCGGGCATCACCACGTCCGCGTCACCTGCACCGGCGAGGGTCGACACGCGATGGCCGAGTTCTTGGAACGCGTCGATCCACTTCTGCGCTTCGATACTCACGCCGTCGTGCGCGCCCAGGCGAAAACTCACCACGACGAGGTCGGCCACGCAGCCAGGCTAGGTCGAGAGGTCACTTTTGGTCAGTAGTAGAGTTGTTCGCGGTAGTGACCTCCCGTCAGTGCCATTGCTGTGGAGGAACCTCGGTGGCCAAACGCGCGCTGATAACGGGCATCACCGGTCAAGACGGTTCCTATCTCGCCGAACTTCTGCTCAGCGAAGGCTACGAAGTCATCGGTCTCATGCGGCGAAGTTCGACCGTCAATATCGAGCGGATCAGTCACATTCAAGAGCGACTGACCTTGGTGTCGGGCGATCTGATGGACGAGGTGTCGCTGATCAACGTGCTGCGCGACTATCGCCCGGGTGAGGTCTACAACCTGGCCGCACAGAGCTTCGTCCAGGCCAGCTGGGCGCAACCGGTCTTGACCGGGGAGGCGACGGCACTGGGCGTCACCCGGCTCCTCGACGCGATTCGCATCGTGGACCCCGAGATCCGCTTCTACCAGGCCAGCTCGTCAGAGATGTTCGGGCGGGTCAAGACGGTGCCCCAAGATGAGAACACCTCGTTTTATCCCCGGAGCCCCTACGGCGTGGCGAAGGTGTATGGCCACTGGATCACGGTGAACTACCGCGAGAGTTACGGACTACACGCCTCGAGCGGCATACTGTTCAACCACGAATCGCCGCGCCGGGGCATTGAGTTCGTGACTCGAAAGGTCACCCACGGCGTCGCGCGCATCAAGGCCGGACTGGACAGCGAACTGCGCCTGGGCAACTTAGAGGCTCAGCGTGACTGGGGTTACGCCGAAGATTACGTGCGCGCGATGTGGCTCATGCTCCAGCGCGACACCCCCGGGGACTTCGTCGTGGCGACGGGTACGACGCACTCCGTGCGAGAGCTCTGCGAGGTGGGCTTTGGCATGGTCGGACTCAACTACGAAGAGTTCGTGCGGGTCGATCAGAGTTTCATTCGACCTGCCGAAGTCGATCTGCTGGTGGGCGACGCGACCAAGGCGCGCGACGTCCTGGGCTGGAAGTGTCAGACGGACTTTTACGCGCTGATCGAAATGATGGTCGATGCCGACGTCAAAGCGCTCCAGCGTTAACTCGTTTCGATGACGAGTAGTCCCTCGACGGTGGTGACGCTGCACGACGCGGTCGTACTCATGGGAGGCTTTCCACTCCTCAGCGGGGTGAACCTGGACCTTGAGGCTGGATCGTTGAGCGTGGTCACCGGCGCCAACGGCGCCGGCAAGACCAGCCTGCTGCGGCTCATCGGGGGGTTGGTCGCACTAACGAGCGGTACGGGTCGAGTCAGCGACATCGACCTGAAGACAGGCGACTTACGCGAACTTCGTCGCCGCGTGGGTTGGCTCGGCCACGAGGGCTCGTTCTACGACGACTTGAGCGTGAAGGAGAATCTCGTCTTTTGCGCGAAGGCGCTCGCGCGCCCGACCAACGAGATTCCCGGTGTCCTCGATCGGGTCGGGCTCACCAGTCGCGCGTCCATGCCAGCGAAGCTTCTCAGTGCCGGTCAGCGTCGCCGACTCGGCTTGGCCTGGATCCTCTTACGGCGTCCGGCGCTGTGGCTGCTCGACGAGCCCTACGCGTCGCTCGACGACGAAGGGCGCACGTTCTTCGACCAACTCATTGGTGACGTCGTGACGAGTGGCGCCACGGTTCTGGTGAGCGCGCACGACCCCCTTCGATCGTCCGCCCTGCACCCGCGCACGCTGACCTTGGCGGGCGGACTCGTGGTGGGGGACCGGTCGTGATTCGTACCGCACTCTTAGTGGCCGCTAAGGACCTGCGCATCGAACGAAGGTCTCGGGTCCTGCTTTGGCAGGTCGTGCCCTTTGGCGTCATGGGGCTGGTCCTCAGCGGTCTCGCGCTCGGTCCCACGCACGCCGGACACTCCAGCGCCGGACCGGGACTCTTCTACTTGGTCATGGTGCTCGTTGCGCTCTTGATGATCAACCGCAGTCGGGCCGTCGAAGGATCGACCGGCACGCGGACCTCGGTGGCGACGTTGGGACTCGATCCGGCGGGCGTCTTTTTAGGCAAGGCCCTCGCGCTCGCGGTGGAGTTGTGGATCACCGGCG
>DATLTW010000069.1:0-12620 GCA_035533495.1 Acidimicrobiales bacterium
GGAACGCCGTTGGCGTCAGCGGCGACGCAGAGGGAGATGATCCCCCGGTCGACTCCGACGGGAACTGCGTGACGGTTGGAACGGCTGCGCTCAGCCTGATGAAGTTCGGCGGCTACGCCGGTGAGCGACACGGTCCATCGACCAGCCCGTTGGGTCAGCGTCGCGGAGTAGACGTGGAACCGACCACCGTCGATCATCCGGCGAACCTTGCGGCTAGAGCCGAAGACCTTGACTGGTCCGAACTTGGGCAGTCGCAGGTGTGAGGGATCGGTGAAACGGATGGGTTGACTCGAAGGTGCCTTGCCTAGTGTAGCGCGGTTGCGCAACCGGAAGCTTGGCGTCACCTTTCCCTTGGCCTGGAAGCGGGGGAATCCGACGGGCGTTCCACTGCGCTCGCCTCGTCGCGACGCAGAGAAGTTCTCGAGTGCCCGCGCCGCGTCCACCGAAGCACACTCGAAGACGTCGTGGGGTAGTTCATGGCGCCAGACCAGGCCGCAACTGCCATCCTCGTTCAACGGTGAGTCATCAGCCTCGCCGTTCTTCCAGGCGTTGAATTCGTTAATGAACGAGAAGGCCGACCAGGACAGTGAAGGAGTTGATGGTTCGGGCGACTCACCACTTTCGGAGTGAGCTTCTCGCTCGGCCGATCGGGCATCCAAGTTGGTTTTCACTCGAGCCAGGTGGTGGTTCACGGTGAAACGCCGGGCTCCGGCGCACTTGGCGAGAAGGACATTCTGCTGAACGTTCGGATCGAGGGCGAACTGGAAAGTGACGGCCCGCGCGAGGACCTGGCCGGTGTGCGAGAAAGTCGGAGTCGTCGGACGTGAGGCCACTAGGCCAAGTATTGAGACCAGGTGTGACACACAACGGCCCACGGCCACCAAGGTGATTGCCCCGTCCAGTGATCAAGATGAGGATGGTCTAGTGCGATAACTCGCCGGCCGGTTGAGTGACTCTCCGGATCGGGCGTCACGACAAGCTGGGGGCACAATGAAGGGTATGGAACTTCGGACCGAACGGCTCGTCATTCGAGAGTTTCGTCTCGATGACGAACCAGCAGCTCACCACTACGGATCAGACGAAGAGGTCACCCGCTACCTCACGTGGGGACCAAACTCGCCGACCGACACTAAGGCGTATATCAAGCAGGTCGCTCGCGAGGCGGCCCGAGAGCCTCGAACTTCATTCACCCTCGCCGTCGCGACTCTCGACGATGAGCTGATCGGCGTCGCCAACCTCGCCATCACCGGGGAAGCGTCGACAGGTGAACTGGGCT
The DNA here is from genome assembly GCA_035533495.1 of Acidimicrobiales bacterium. Taxonomy (GTDB): domain Bacteria; phylum Actinomycetota; class Acidimicrobiia; order Acidimicrobiales; family RAAP-2; genus RAAP-2. Next base: position 1,277 of record DATLTW010000069.1, read on the forward strand.
ACGTCCTGTCGCGGGAATCGTGGGGACATGGCTACGCCACCGAAGTAGCCCGTCGACTCATCGTCTTCGGGTTCGACGAGCTGGGACTACGCCGGATAACGGCGACGTGTCATCCCGATAACTTCGCTTCGGCGCGAGTCTTGGAGAAGGCGGGAATGCACTTCGAAAAGACAATACGAGACCACCTCCGAGTTCGTGGAGGGTGGCGAGTCTTCGCCGTCGCGGCCAGCGACGAAGGTGCTGTCCACTCGGACTGAAGAGCTCCGCCGCGTCCGCTCAACGGGGTTGTCCATTGCGGTGCCGCAAGACCTACGAGTTCAGCACAGCGCCCGAAGGAGTTCGCTGATGGAAGCGACGTGCAGCCATCCGGTGGCTGAGGTCACGGTGTTCTCGAAGCAGCGCGCCAGGCGTCGCCGTCGCACGAGGTGGCCGTGGGCAACCTCAACCCGCCAGGCATGGCGGATGGGGCGAAAGACTTTGGCGCCGTGCTCGTTGCGCGGTGGCTCGTCCATCCAACTCGGCGAACCTCGTAGTTGAACTTCGCTGACAACCGCGTGGCGGCAGACCGCGCCGTGCCGCGGTCCACGAGCACGAGTTCCAGCCGTTCGTCAGCACCCGTGAGGACCAGGTCGTCGAGTATCTGTTCGACGGCGCTGGCTTCGGACGACGAAGCAGGCACCACGCGCACGCAGAGCGGCAGGCCCGTGACGTCCACGCAGACGATGCGCTTGGCACCAATGGTTCGACCACAGGGACCGCCCTGGTTGTGGAAGGTTACGCCCCCATTGGAGGCTCCTCGTGCAAGGTGGGTGTCTATGACCACCATCGAGGGCCGCGGGTCCTTTCGACCTAGGGCGATGCGCGACGAGGCGTGCAGCGCGACAAGAACACGGGTCCACGTTCCGTTCCTCGACCACCGACGAAACTGGGACCAGATTCTGGTCCACGGTCCGAACTCCTCAGGCAGGAAGCGCCATTGGCACCCGGTGTGCGAGATGTAGAGCTTCGCGTCCACGACGTGGCGCAGGTCGGCTCCGTGTTTCGGGCCTCGTTTAGTGCAATGCGCAAGTAGGGGTTCGAGGAGGCTCCACTGGGCGTCGGTTAGGTCACTTGAATAGGCCACGACTTGATAGTGCCGGTCGTGGCGCTTGGGGCACTCGCCAAATAGAACACACGCTCTAAGAAACTTCGAGCGTCGACGACGCGACGTCTAACTTATCCATAGGGAGTGTCTCGCACCCCGGAGAGCCCGACTCACGGTCTCCACGGTGCGAGAATCAAATGTCGCATACCTAGGGGGGATCAAGTGGCACCACGACCAGCGGTCAATGATTGGCACACCGACTTCGACGTCATGGATCCGGCCTACATTGAAGATCCGTTCACGATCTGGGACAAACTACGCGTGACGTGCCCGGTAGCCCACACCGACCGTCGCGGGGGCGCGTGGCTGCTCACGACCTACGACGACGTCTCCAAGGCGGCGCACGATATCGAGCGCTTCAGTTCACTCGAAGTCGGCGTCATTGGCGCCGAGGAGGGCGAACCGGACCCACTCCTGCCCTACGGACTGCCCCCAATCTCGTCGGACCCGCCGTTGCACACGTGGACGAGACGACTTCTCCTGCCCTGGTTTTCGCACACCCGGATCGAGGAGTACGAAGTCTTGACCCGCGATCTCTGTCGGCGCCAGATTGAGGGCTTCATCGGCGAAGGACACGCCGACGCGGCCGTCGACTACGCCCAGCAGATTCCCGTGCGGATCATCGCCACGATTCTGGGCGTTCCGGCCACCCTCTCCGATACTTTCACGGGCTGGGTACGCGACGTCCTGGAGTTCGCGGACGAGAAGGAGCGCGCCAAGAGCGGCGGCGACGCGATCGTCATGTACATGATCGAGCAACTCGAACTTAGAAAGAAGGACCCCCAGGACGATCTGATCAGCGAGCTGGCCCATACCATCCACGACGGCGAAGCCATCGAGGACGGCGTCATACTCGGTATGGCCGGGCTCGTGCTCATTGCCGGCATCGACACGACGTGGAGCGCCATTGGCTCATCGCTCTGGCATCTCGCCCAGCACCCCGAGGACGCCGCTCGGTTAGTGGCCGAGCCAGAACTCATGGACTCAGCGGTCGAGGAGTTCCTGCGGATCTACTCTCCCGTCACCATGGCGCGCATGGTCACCCTCGACACGGAGTTCCACGGCTGTCCCATGCACAAGGGCGACAAGGTCCTCATGAACTTCCCCGCGGCCAATCGCGACCCCGAGGCGTTCGAGCGCGCCGACGAAGTCGTGCTCGATCGCGCCCACAACCGTCACGTGGCCTTTGGCTCGGGGATTCACCGCTGCGCCGGGTCTAACCTCGCGCGCATGGAGTTAAAAGTGGCGCTGGAGGAGTGGCTGCGGCGTATCCCCGAATTCCACCTCGCCGAGGGGGCGCGAGTGACCTGGGCCGGCGGCCAGGTGCGCGGACCCCGCTCGCTTCCGGTGGTGTTTTGATGAAGGTTCGCGTCGACGACGACAAGTGTCAGGGCCATGCGCGCTGTCACGCTCTGGCGCCCGAGGTGTTCGACGTCGACGACTACGGCCACTCAATAGTGAGAGACGACGGCCTCGTGCCCGAGGGTTACCAAGAAAAGGTCGATCTGGCGATCGCCAACTGCCCGGAGTTCGCGATCACTGAACTAGAGGTTCGTCCCTAGTCCCTTCGTCTGGAGATCGGGCCGTGGCCGGCAGCGGTACGCACCTAAACTCTCGACGTGGACTCCATCATCAGATTCGTCGCCGGGTATTTCTTTATCATCAGCATCGTCGTCGTCGCCCTCTACTGGCTGCGGGCCAAGATGAGCGTGAAGATCTCCCTCGGGTGGCACCTGGTGGTCGGAGGCGTGCTTGCCTTGGTGTTGGCCAGGATCGCGGGACATCTCTACTACGACCCGCGGCCCTTCGTGACCCACCACCTCGTGCCGCTCATCGCCCACGCGGCCGACAACGGCTTCCCCTCGGATCACGCCCTGTTGTGCTCGTTCCTGGCCTTTACCATGCTCCTCTACTCCCGGCGAACGGCGCTCTTGTTGATCATCATCGCGCTCTTAGTGAGTTGGGCGCGCGTCGCGGCACATCTTCACAACCCTCGTGACATCGTGGGATCATTCGTCTTCGCGGCCGTCGCCGTCATCGTGGTCGAGGGCGTCTCGAGGATCTTCCAAGCCTTGCGCGGCACCACGCGCTTGCGCTGAGGTCGTTAGTCGACCTCGTTCAGTACGTGATCGAGATGCTCGAGAATCGGGGACCACGATTCGCGGTGTCGACGCGCGGCCTCCTCGTCGTAGCAGCCGCCGCGAGGATCACCTGATACCGATCGTGACTCGTCCAGTTAGATTGGCGCCTGGACGGTGAAAGGTCCAGTTCGTCTCGACTGATCGAGCGTGGCGTTGCACTGGAGGGTGATGAGCGTTGACCAAGGACCCGGGCCCATCGCGCTGGTGGGGTCGGGTGAGTACCTGCCCCAGATGGCCGAGCTCGAAGCGGGGTTGCTCGCCGGACGGGCCCCTCGTTACGTCCAGCTCGCCACCGCCGCCGTGCCCGACGGGCCCGCCGTCGTCGAACGTTGGCACCAGCTCGGCGTGGCCCAAGCCAAGCGGCTCGGCGTCGAGCCCGTGGTGGTGCCGGTGAATGATCGAGCGGACGCGAACAACCCGGAGTTCGTGCGCCTGATCGCTGGCGCCGGACTCATCTACCTCTCCGGCGGCGATCCCAACTACTTAGCCGACACCCTTCGCGATACCGCGATATGGCGCGAGATCGAAGCGACCTGGCGAGGCGGGGCAGCGTTGGCTGGCTGTAGTGCGGGGGCGATGGCCCTGGGCTCGTGGATCCCCTCGATCCGTCACCCCCGCAAGGGCAGCACCACCGGCTTGATGCTGCTCGAACACGTCGGCGTACTTCCTCACTTTGACGCGTTCGCCGCGAGAGTGCCCGACCTCTTTACTCGCTTCGTCCTGCCCGATGAGTCGAAGATTTCCGTCTTTGGCATTGATGAACAGACGGCACTCGTCGGAGGGCCCAAGGAGTGGACCGTCCAGGGCCGAAGTAGCGTCTGGCGTTTGACTTCAACGGGTCGCGAGGAGTTCCCGATGGGCGCGAGCGTGACCACGCTCGGTTAGCGGCGACGCGACGACCGCCGACGCACGTTTTGAATCGGCTAACGGACCGCCGCCTTATCGAGGTGGTAGCGAATTTGAATCGACGCCGCCGCCCCTTCGCCGACCGCGGATGCCAGCTGCTTGGTCGAACCGTGCCGTACGTCACCGGCCACGAACACCCCGGGCATGTTGGTACGAAACTGTTCGTCACTCACGATGAATCCACGTTCGTCCAACTCGAGCGCACCGTTGAGGAACGCGGTATTGGGGTCGAGGCCGATGAAGACGAAGGCGCCCGAGGCCTCGTGATCACGACGCTCTCCGCTCTCGCTATCCTCGAACTCGACGTGCTCGAGCTTGCCCGACGTGCCGGCGATGAAACTGACCACTTTGGTGTTGGTGAGAACGCTCATCTTAGGATGCGCGAGCACCTTGTCTTGTAGGAGCCGACTCCCAGCCAGTTTCTCGGAGTATTCAGCCACGGTGACGTGCTCGGCGAACTGGGTGAGGAAGAGTCCCTCCTCTAAACCACTGTTCCCTCCCCCGATCACCAGCACTTCCTTGGCCCCTCGATAGAAAGGACCGTCGCAGGTGGCACAGAAGTGAATCCCCGCGCCAATCAGGTCAGCCTCGCCTTCGGCGCCGGTACGCCGATAGACCGAGCCCGTGGCCACTAGTACCGCGCGCGAAGTACGACTCGCCCACCGCGGTTCTCACGCTGAGCCAGTCACCGTCGGCATCGATGGCGTTGACGGCGACGGCTTCGAGGATCTCGACGCCGTAGTTCTCGGCCTGGCGGCGCATCCGATCGGCGAGATCGTGACCGGCCACGCCATCGGGGAATCCCGGATAGTTGTCGAGTCGCTCGGTCACGCCGGCCTGACCACCGGGCGCGGACTTCTCAATGAGCAGGACGCTTTGATTCTCTCTCGCGGCGTAGATCGAGGCGGTGAGACCCGTGGGACCGCCCCCAACGATGATCACGTCGTAGGAGGTGGACTTCGCCGAACGGTTCAGGCCCAACTTCTCCGCCAACTCGTCGTTGCCCGGTTCAACCAGATGCGAGCCGTCGGGAAAGATGATGGTCGGAATGCTCCGGCTCCCGCCGTTGATCCGTTCGACCAGTTCGGTCGCTTCGGGGTGTTGTTCAAGGTCAATCCAGTCGAACGCCACACGTTGCTCGCTGAGAAAATCTTTTGCCCGACGACAGTCGGGGCACCACGCCGCGCCAATTACCGTGATGGTGTCGGTCGAGATTTCCATCGTGCTCCTATGTTCGTGAAGTCCTCTAACCCAATGACGCTGTCTGGTCACCCTAGTGCCGACGTCGTCGACGACGCCATGTCACGACGGAGGCAACGTGCGCCAAAGCCGCCTGACCTAGCGTTACCGCTATGCCTACGACGTTGACGCTTAGTCAGTCACTCGCCATTCTCTTCGCGCTCCTTACGGCCGTGACCAACGCCATCGCGGTCACGACGCAACACATAGCGAGCACGAGAAAGCAGGACCACGCGTCTAATTGGCGTCTCGTGGTCTTCCTCTTTCGCCAGCCACTGTGGCTGCTGGGTTGGGTGGCGTTGTTCGGCTCATTGATTTTTCAGGCGCTGGCGCTGCACTTTGGACCAATGTCCGAAGTGCAACCACTCCTGGTGGTCGAGCTCATCGTGGTGCTCTTGTTTCGCCGATTCTGGATACGTCAGGGCGTTCGCCGCCTCGCGTGGATCGGTGCGGGCGTCACCGTCGTTGGATTGGCGCTGTTTCTCGTCGCGAGTTCACCTCGCGGACGCGCCCACGTACCCAGTTCCTCGCACTGGCTAACCCCCGTGACCGTCTTTCTGGGCGTAACCATCGTGCTGGTGAGCGTCGCACGACGGGGATCGCCGAGCCGGCGCGCGGGGTTCTTCGCCGCCGCGACGGGCGTGACGTGGGCGTTGGAGGCGACGTTCATTAAGGCGACCACCGACACGATCTCGTCGTTGGGATTTTCCGGCGCGTTGACCCGCTGGCCGCTCTACGCCTTTATCGCCGGGGGCATCGTCGGTCTGTTCTGTGAGCAGGCGGCCCTGCACGTCGGGCCGCTCAAAGTGTCCCAGCCCTTCATTGTGATCGTGGACCCCGTCGTCAGCGTCGTGCTCGGCGTGTGGCTTTACGGAGAGAAACTGACGGGAGGACTGGCGCACCTTGGTGTCGCAGCACTGGGCTTCGCGGCCATGTGCGTGGGCATCGTCGCACTCACCCAGAGCGCTCCCTCGACGATGAGAGCTGAGACCCACCGGTTATGACCGTTCGCGACCCGCCGCGGCGCGACGGGCCCACCATTGATCCCCGGGCCGCTCGGTACGTGGCGTGGAGCCAGATCGGCTTCGCCTTCTTCTTGGCGATCTGCGTGGCACTTCACCCCGGTCTCGTCCTCAAGGTCAACGAGGGAGGGATGAGTAACTACGGCGTGCACGCCAAGACGGCCGTGCCCTACACGCTGGCGCTCGTGTCCGCGGCGGGACTGACTTACTGGGCCGCTCGCCTGATTCCAGTGACCACTTCGTTGGCGCGACAGTTCCGAACCCTCCTTCACACGTACAGCGGGCTCATACTCCTCACCCTCGTAACGACGTACGGGTACACGTTGAACGCTCCGCTGAAGTACGTCCATGTCGCGGTGGGCGTGGCGACGATCGTCTTTGAGTCAGTTGCCTCGATATGGCTGTACCGGACAGTGCGGCGTCTTGGGGCTGTCCTCTTCGTCCAACTCCTGGGCCTCGTGCTCGCCGCTCTGACGTTCTTTGGCGCCCTGCACGTACTGTTTCTCTCTCAGATTCTGACCGGCGGGGCGTTCGCGATTTTGCTCGTTCTCACGTGCCGACGCGTCGCGCCACCACTCGAGGAATTTTGACGAGAACTTACGCGTCGCTCAAATTTTGCCGATAACGTGCCGGCGGTACGCCTCGATCGTCCCTTCGGGATTGTCGTGCATCAGATAGAGCGCGAACTGGTCGACGCCGAGTTCGCCGAGTTCGCCCAGACGTTCTCGATGTTGCTCCACGGGGCCCAGCACGCAGAAGCGCTCGATGATCTCGTCGGGCACAAACTCGGCGTCGGGATTGCCGGTCTTGCCGTGGTGGGCGTAGTCGTACCCCTTTCGGCCCTTGATGTAGTCGGTTAAGGCGGGCGGGATCATGTTCGACTCGGCGCCGTAGCGCTCGACGATGTCGGCGACGTGATTGCCCACCATGCCGCCGAACCAACGAACTTGGTCGCGCTGATGAGCGAGATCGTCACCCACGTAGGCCGGCGCCGCCACGCAGACGCGGTACTCCTCGGTGCTTCGACCCGAAGCCCGAACCGCCTCTCGAGCGCGCTCGATCGCCCAACGCGCGACGAAGGGGTCGGCCAACTGGAGAATCAGCCCGTCGGCCTTACGTCCGGCGAGTTCCAACGCCTTTGGACCGTAGGCCGCCATCCAGATCTCGAACTCGCCCTCGTCGACCCACGGGATCCGTACCGGTCGATCGTTCACGATGGTTTCGCGCCCTTCCACGAGGTCTCTGACTACGGTCATGCACGACGAGAGCGTGGCGAGCGACGCGGGAGTGCCCCCCGTCACGCGAAGCGCTGAGTCCCCCCGGCCGATGCCACAGATGGTTCTCGGTCCAAACATTTCGTTCAGCGTGGCGAAAAGAGACGCCGTCACGGTCCAGTCGCGGGTGATCGGGTTGGTCACCATCGGGCCCACTTTGATGTGCGAGGTGGAGCTGAGGATCTGGGAGTAGATGACAAACGGCTCTTGCCAGAGCACCACCGAGTCAAAGGTCCAAAAGTGAGAGAAGCCAGCGTCTTCGGCCCGTTTGGCCAGCTCGATGACGTCCCTCGCCGGCGCGTTCGTTTGAGCGACGAGCCCAAAGTCCATTGCTACTCCCCTCTCGATCCGTCGACGCTGCGGGCCACAATCCTTGGCGCCTCAAGGACCCCGACTATCGAAGATAGCCATTAAGACCACGCCGCAGGTACGCTCCCGATCCCGCTCGTCCGACGTACTGGCCGCTCTCGATAACGACCGCGCCGCGCGACAGCACCGTGGTCACCTGTCCTCTGACCTCCATGCCTTCGTAGGCCGAATAGTCGACGTTCATGTGGTGCGTCGACGCAGAGAACGTGTGCGTGGCGTCAGGATCGTAGAGAACAATGTCCGCGTCCGAGCCCGGCGCGAGCACGCCCTTTTTTGGAAAGAGCCCGAACATCCGCGCCGGCGTGGTTGAGGTGACCTCGACCCAGCGCGCCAGAGAGATCTCACCACGTTCGACGCCTTGGAACATCAGGTCGAGGCGATGTTCGACGCCCGGAATGCCGTTGGGGATCTTCGAAAAGTCGCCGAGACCGAGCTCCTTTTGTTCCTTAAAGCAAAAGGGGCAGTGATCGGTCGACACGATGCTGAGGTCGTCCGTTCGCAACCCCCGCCAGAGATCGGCGTGGTCACTCGCGGGGCGAAGGGGCGGTGAACAGACGTACTTGGCGCCTTCGAATCCTTCACGGGCGAGATCTTCGTCGGAGAGAAAGAGGTACTGCGGACAGGTCTCGGCGAAGACGCTCTGGCCCTGGTCTCTCGCGGTGACCACTTCGGCCAATGCCTCCGGGGCCGAAAGGTGGACAATATAAAGCGGGGCGCCAGCGACGCGGGCGAGTTGAATTGCCCGGTGCGTGGCCTCGCCTTCGAGAAAGGCCGGTCGCGTGGATCCGTGAAATCGCGGATCGCCTTCGCCCCGGGCCCGCGCCTGGGCGACCAGCACGTCGATGGCGATGCCGTTTTCGGCGTGCATCATGATGGTCGAGCCATTGGACGAGGCCTGTTGCATGGCTTGAAGGATCTCACCGTCAGTGGAGTAGAAAACACCGGGGTACGCCATGAACAACTTGAAACTCGTCACCCCTTCATCGACGACCAGATCCATCTCCTTGAGCGAGGACTCGTTCACGTCCGAGACGATCATGTGAAAGCCGTAGTCAATCGCGCAGTGCCCCTCGGCCTTGGCGTGCCACGCGTCAAGGCCCTCTCGAAGGCTCTTGCCCTTGGATTGAATGGCGAAGTCGATGATCGTGGTGGTGCCCCCAAAGGCCGCCGCTCGCGTACCGGTCTCGAAGGTGTCGGCCGACTGCGTGCCGCCAAAGGGCATCTCCATGTGCGTGTGGCCGTCGATGGCGCCGGGAATCACGAACTGCCCGCTCGCGTCGATGACCCGGTCCGCGCCCTCACGCCACGACGTGGACGAGGACGATCCCGGGGCCGCTATCGCGGCAATGGTCTCGCCCTCGACGAGCACGTCGCTGGCGAACGGGCCGCTCGCGTTCACCACGGTGCCCCCGCTGATCAAAATTCTCATACGACCTTCTTTCCTGCCTTCGAGCGGCATGGCTCCTTAGGGAGTGATCAGTTCGCCGTAACTGTCGGGGCGCCGGTCGCGGTAGAACGCCCAGGTGCGGCGAACATCGCTGAGCACGCTCATGTCCAAGTCGCGCACGATCACCTCGTCGTCGTTGTCCGACGCGGCGTCACCCACAATCTGCCCGCGGGGATTGACGAAGTACGACGAGCCGTAAAAGCTGTTCTCGCCGAGCTCTTCGACGCCGACTCGATTGATCGCGCCAACGAAGTACTCATTGGCCACGGCCGCGGCGGGCTGTTCGAGGTTCCAGAGATAGGCCGACAGCCCTCGACTGGTGGCCGAGGGATTAAAGACGATCTTGGCTCCGGCGAGGCCCAGCGCGCGCCAGCCCTCGGGAAAGTGACGGTCGTAACAGATGTAGACCCCGATCGGGCCGACCGCGGTGTGGAAGATCGGATAGCCGAGATTGCCCGGTCGAAAGTAGAACTTCTCCCAAAACCCCTGCACTTGGGGAATATGGTGCTTGCGATATTTGCCCAAGTACGTGCCGTCGGCGTCGATGACGAAGGCGGTGTTGTAGAAGACTCCCTCTTGTTCGACTTCGTAAATGGGCACCACGAGCACCATGTTCGTCTCGCGGGCCAGATCCTGCATTATCTCAGTGGTCGGTCCAGGAATCGTCTCGGTGTAGGAGAAGTACGCCGGGTCCTGCACCTGACAGAAGTACGGGCCGTAGAACAGCTCTTGAAAACAGAGAACCTGAGCGCCTTGACTCGCGGCCTGACGGGCCAGGGCCACGTTGAGGTCGATCATCGACGTCTTGTCCCCGGTCCATTTGGTTTGAACCAGAGCCGCGCGAACGATCTCGTTGGCGGATTCACTCTCGTTGTTCATGGGCTTCACCTCGGAGCTGGAATCACGATTGACTGATGTTTTAACGCCTCTACTCACTCTGCCACTTACACGACGCTCGAAGACTTCGTCCCTCTTTCCGACGTGGTTCGACGTACCTGAGTTCGCCACGTCGGGGACCAACGTCGAACTCCCGAGCAAATTTTGATACTAGACCCGAACCGGATTTTCCCTCGCCTCGGCCGACCAAGTGATTCCAAAGACCGATATTGCCAACGAAGACTTACTCTTTATCGACCCAATACCGATTCAGGTATTCTCACGCCATGACACTAAAGCAGTCGTACGCTGATCTCGGGCTCAAGACGTTGAGCCGGGTACATCGCACGATCCTGCGCCTGAGCGGGGGACGCGTGGGAAGGTCGGCCTTTGGCATGCCCACGGTTGAGTTGGTGACCGTGGGAAGAAAGTCGGGTCGCGCACGCTCCACCATGCTCACGGTGCCGGTCGTCGAGGGTGAGCGGCTCGTGCTCGTGGCCTCCAAAGGGGGCGACGACCGAGACCCCGACTGGTACCAGAACCTCGTGGTCCATCCCGACGTTGAAACCACCATGGCGGGTCAGCGCCGACTGATGCGGGCTCGTCCGGCGACGCCCGAAGAGAAGATTGAACTTTGGCCCCGAGTGGAACGCTCGTACAAGGGCTACGCGCACTATCGTCGCCGAACCAAGCGCGACATTCCCCTGGTCATCTGTGAGCCGCGTTAAGTCTCCTGACGCGTACTAACACGTCTGCGCTTCAAGAATTGGGAAGGGGAATCACTTGACCAACGCGTTGAATCGCAAGAACGCCTCTCTGGTCATGGGCGCGATGATGCGCGATTACTTGGGTTCGGCGGTCAACGACATTGAAGCTGCCGACATGATCGTACGGAGCCACCGCCAAGAGGGACTGGCAGACGATCC
>DATLTW010000070.1:0-46023 GCA_035533495.1 Acidimicrobiales bacterium
GTGATCGTCACCCTGCGACCCTTCTCCGAGGGCGCCGACATGTTCGGGATCGCCAAGTCCGACGACGACGTCGCGGCCGCCGCCATGGCCACCCTTGACGCGCTGAATCGATTCCTCACCAAAGCGCCGAGTTACCAGTAGCCCGATCTACGGTGTCGAAGCGTCCGACGTGGCAGTCGAAACCCCTAGATTGACTCACCCACGCCTTGACGGGTGGCACGATTAAAACCTCGAAAAACTGTCGTATGGGAGTGCCGCGTGAGTGGAACTAGGGGTGCGGTGTACGAGAATTCGCAATTCTTGTCCAACTCCGTACAAATTCTCTGACTGAACTTCCTAATATGGATGATATGGAGGCTCTCACTCGTTGTGCGGCGTCAATACGTCCACCTAAGGTCGACTCATGCTTCTCGAATTCGCCCTGTCCCCGAAAGTCCCATCGCGCGCCGACTGGTCAAAAGTGACCAAGATCCTCGTCGTAGACGACGACACGGAGATCACCAAACTCCTCGAGACGTTCCTCTCAGGCGAAGGCTACGACGTGGCCGTTTCGTCGAACGGGGCCAGCGCTCTCAGCGCGGCCTCGTCCCTTGAGCCGGACCTGGTCATCTTGGACATCGTCCTGGGGAATGAAGATGGCCGCGAGGTCCTGCGCGAACTGCGCTTGATCAGTGACGTGCCGACTATCTTTCTGACGGGACGAGGTCTTGAGACTGAACGAATCGCCGGGCTCAAGCTAGGAGCCGACGACTACATTGTGAAACCTTTCTCACTGGGCGAGGTCTCGGCACGTATTGAGTCAGTTTTGCGTCGTTCGGGTGTCAACACGCTGCAGCACCAAATCGACGCGCCCAATATTGTCTTCGGCGATCTCCAGATCAACGAAAGCACGCACGAGGTGCGACTCACCGGAGAGTTGCTAGATCTAACCTCGAAGGAGTTCGCCCTCCTCAGTTTCATGGCGTCGTCGCCTCGTCAGGTGTATTCGCGCGCTCAACTACTCGAGCACGTCTGGTCGTCCTCGAGCGAGTGGCAAAATGAGGCCACGGTGACCGAACACATCCGTCGGTTGCGAGCCAAAATCGAAATCGACGCCGACAACCCTCTTTGGATCAAAACCGTGCGAGGTGTGGGCTATCGTTTCGAGCCTCAGGCAATGGCCCAACAGTAAAAGTTCAACTCACACCTGGTCACGCCGCGTCGACTAAGCCACCCTGCTCGTTTGACGTCACGTCGAGCTAGCGCCGGAAACGATGCACGAGGGCGAGTTTAACGATGAGAGAGCAGATCGTGCACTTGGTCGATCAGGGCGCTCGGGCGAAAAGGCTTGGCGAGGAACGCACTCGTTCCCGGTAGTAGGCCGCGCAGCACCGTTGGTGCGGCGGTCCCTGAGGTCAGCAGGATCCTCAGTGCCGGATTCGCGTGCTGGAGTGACACGGCGAGTTCGGGTCCCGAGAGTTCAGACATCATCACGTCGCTCACGAGAAGGTCAATGCTCCCGTCAAAGCCTTCGATGAGCTCTCTGGCCTGTTCGCCGGTCTCGACGGCGAGCACGTCGTAGCCGTTTCGACTGAGCACCTGGACCATGAGCCGACGCAATCCTCCATCGTCTTCAGCGACGAGCACCGTTGCGGATCCACGAGGTCGCTCACCCTCGGGCGCCGACGGTTCATCGTCAACGACCTCATGACTGGTCGGAAACAGGATGTCGAAGATCGTTCCGGCGCCAAGTTCACTTTGACAAGAAATTGCACCGCCGCTACCTTCGACGAGTCGACGAGCCGCCGCAAGTCCCAGACCCGTTCCCTTGAACGGACCTTTGGTCGTGAAAAAAGGATCGAAGCAATGTTGACGGGTCTCATCGTCCATCCCCACGCCCGAGTCGGCGACCCTAATCGCGACGTAATCGCCTTCGACGAGGTTCAAGTCATTGGCCCGCGCGCGGTCGATCGTCACCGCGTCAACGTTCACGTGTAGTTGACCTCCCGAGGGCATCGCGTCTCGGGCGTTGATGGCGAGGTTCAGCATCATCTGCTCGAACTGACCGGCGTCCACACGAATGGTACCGGCGTTCGCGTTCAGCGACCACTGTGAATCTATGTCCCCACCTACGATGCGTTCGAAGACCTCGGCGTTCGACTGTAGGGTGGCGACGGGGTCGAGCACCACTGGTTCGAGCGAATGCGTTCGACCGATGGTCTGCAACTGCGCCGTCAGCATCGACGCCCGTGAAGCCGTCGCCTGTATATCCTTGACCATTTCGAGCGAACGTGCATCCGAGATCAGGTCCTTCGAGAGGATTTCCGCGTAGCCCGAAATTAGCGTCAATAGATTGTTGAAGTCGTGCGCGACGTTGCTCGCCACGCGTCCCCGGATCTCCATCTGCTGAGCGTGGTGCACTTCGGCTTTGAGTTGTCGATGGTCGGTCACGTCATCTACCAGCATCAAGATGCTCGTCGCCTGATCGTCGGGCGACGGCAACAGGGCCGCCGACGCCGTGAGGTCGCGGCGGCGCCCCTTGATCTCCACGTCGATAAGGTTGCGTCCGCTCGCCCCCGCACCTTCACGAGCTTCTGACCATAGAGCGGCGAGCTCGACGGATGCCGCTTCGGGAAAGAGTGGCTCGCTCTCCGACGCAGCGTCGAACGAGGACCAAGCGAAAATCTTGCCAGCGGCGCGATTCCACCATCGGACCCGTCCTTCGAGATCGACCTCGACGATGCCCGCGGGCGCCGTATCCACGAGAATTCGGAGTCGCGTTTCGCTACTTTGAATCTCTCGGCTGAGCTCCGTGGCGCCAAGGGCCGTCGCGGCCATTTGGGCGATCAACGTCAGGACTTCTCGATCTTCGTCCAGAAACTCGCCGCCTTCTCGTCGAACTGCCAGTACGCCGAGGGCCTGGTCTCGTCGCTCGAGAACCGGAGCGACCAACCAGTCACCTTCGAGCCACGGCACGAAGGTGCCACGAGAAGCCGGCACCTCGCCCGCGGCCTCGAACTCGTCTCGGCCGAGGCAAACGGGGAGTCGGCCCCGATGAGCGACGCCTCGAAGGGGAGCCATCGACCCTGACTCGAGTGCGAGTATGGCCAGATCGGCGTCAAAGACTCGGCGCGTACTGCCGGCCAAACTCTTCAAGATGTCGTGCTCGTCGCGCATGCTCGCGACCGTGATTGAGGTCGCGATGAGTTGGTGGAGCTGGCTCGCAATTCGCTGTGTACTGCGAACGGAGTCACGGGCGTCTTGAGAAACGAAGGCAGTGTCGCTCCTTTTGACGCCACCTTTCTTTCGAATTTTGGCCTTCTCGTGTTCCCGGGCCACTTTGGTCACCTTCCTAGCCTTCGCGTCACGCCGGCTTAGAGGGGCTTTCCGGAAAAAATCGCGAAATCTTCGAGGTAACGATCAATCTCTTCGGCTTCGTGAGGCTTCGAGAATAAGTACCCCTGACCGACTTGCACCATTTCGTTCTGGAGGCGCTGGCGCTGCTCGGAGTCCTCGATCCCCGACGCGATGACCTGTAGATGGCGTTTTTCGCTGCGCTGCATCAGTCCATGCACCAGCGACGCCGCCTCGGTGGAGGTCGCCAGTCGCGCGATGAACTCTCGGTCGAGTTTCACTATGTCAATGGGAAACTCTTCGAGTTCTTCAATCGCCGACGCCCCCGGCTCAAAGTCATCGACGGCGAATCGTACGCCGAGGGTCTTTAGTTTTTCGAGACGAGCCGCGGCCACGACTCGATCGTCCAGGAGCGTCTTCTGAGCAAGCTCAAGGACCAGGAGCGAGGGATCAAACCGACTGGACGAGAGCGCCTCCGCCACGTCTTGAAAGAACTGCGTCAAATCGAACTGACGCTTCGATACGTTCACCGATACGTTGAACCGGTAACCCCTGTCGTGCCAGTCCGCACCTTGGGCGCAGGCGGTGTTGAGGGCCCAGCGTCCAACCGGCAAAATCTGCCCGCTCGCCTCGAGCTCGTTAATGAAGCTGTCGGGGCTAAGGTCGCCGAGACGTGGGTGCCGCCAGCGGATGAGCGCTTCGACGCCGGCGAAGGCATTGGTCTGTAGATCAATAGTCGGTTGGTACACCATGAAAAACTGTTCGTGTTCAATCGCCTCGGCCAGTTCGAGCATCAGGTCGCGGGGAGTCTCGTCGGCGTCCACATCAGCCGGTTCTCTTTCCATGACGTACCGCTTCCTTGAAGTCCTCAACTGTTATGAGAGAGCCCCATCCATTTCAAGCGCCTCGGAGGTGACGCTACCAGTTCGATGACAATTCTAGAATGCCTCGCTCTTCGTCCAGGATCATCTGACGCGACCATGACGAGTTCTCTTCAACGCGACGGCGACACGCCAAGGTGGTCCAGGAACTCGAGCCAGATCGCGCAAGTCGAGGCTCAGAACACTTGAGCTTCGACGCGCTCGCGTGATCGACCCATGGGGTCGTCGATAGGTGCTCGTCAACGGCCGCTTGTACGCCCTCCGCGAAGATCGGTCGTCTTGCGTGGTAGCAGCTTCTCGCCAAACCAAACACGTGTTACATTCCTCGAATGATCAATCTGACCGCGGCCATTGGGGGCGAGACGCTTGGTGTGGACAACTCGACGAACAATGCGGGTCCCTTGTCGTGAGAGTTCTCGTCACCGGGGCCGCCGGCTTCATTGGCTCGACGACAGCCGAACTGTTGTTGGCGGGGGGTCACGACGTCGTCGCGATCGACAGCCTCATCACAGGTCGAGTGGAGAACGTGCCCGTCAATGCCACGTTCGTCAAGGGCGACTGCGGCGACAGAGAACTCGTTCGTTCGCTGGGAGCATTTGACGCCTGCGTCCACTTCGCCGCCCGTATCGAACCCGGTGAGTCGATGAAGTACCCTGAGGTGTTCTTCGCCAATAACGTGGCCTCCACTTATCGACTACTCGACGCGTTGGTGGAGTCCGGGGTGCAACGTTTCGTCTTTTCGTCGTCCTGCGCGGTGTATGGAAATCAAGTCGAGATGCCCATCAATGAAAGTCGACCCATCCAGCCCCAAAGTCCTTACGGACAGTCCAAGCAGATGGTGGAAGAAGGGCTCCGCTGGCTCGTGGCGTGCGGCCGCATGCGTGCTGCGGTGTTGCGATACTTCAATGCGGCAGGGGGGACGATGGCGCATCCCGAGCGCCATCGGCCGGAGATCCACCTCATCCCAATTTCGTTGGACGTTGCCGCTGGTCATCGGAGCCATCTCGACATCTACGGCCACGACTACCCGACACCTGACGGCACGTGCATTCGTGACTACATTCACGTGAGCGACCTCGCTGCCGCCCACGCGTTGGCCATCACCGCCCTCGATGCTCATTCCGAACTCATCCTCAATCTCGGTTCGGGCGTCGGCTACTCCAATCGGCAGGTCGCCGAGACCGTGCAACGAGTTACCGGAGTCGACTTCGAAGTTCGCTACATCGAGCGGCGAGCGGGAGATCCAGCGGCGGCAGTCGCGAGCAACGAGCGCGCTCGTGAACTCCTGGATTGGCAGCTTCAGCACTCGGACCTTGACGTCATCGTTAGCGACGCTTGGGCCGCCCACCAGTCTTTCTAGCGAAACGAGCTGGTAGCACGGCGACGCCACCTCGCCTACGTCACGATAGGTGAATACCCTGAACCCTCTCGACCGTTCTCACCCCATTTGGCGGAACTTTGTTATCGTCCCGGAGGGTCTCGACTCCCCTAAAGTTGGAAGCTTCCGAGTTCAATAGGTGGTCTCGAATGGCCACGTTGGAGTCCACTTTGTCCGTGCGTTGACTCTCTCAGAGCCACTGCTGCAGCTCTTCTTCGAGGATCCACGGCCTTACACAATCGCTAATTTGGCGGTGGAAAGCGTGGCGAAATTGACTTTCTGCACTCCAGCGAACACAAATAGTCCCTGATCAACCACCCTAGAGTACGAAGTTGAGCGTTAGTTGGGACTACGTAGGTTGTGTCGTGATTTTGGTCTGTGAGTTTGTTCGACATGGACAAGGGCACACTCAAACAATTCCTCAAGGGCAACACCACGCACCGCTTTCCCAAGATCGTGACGCTCGCCGTCACGTCCTGTGTTCTCGTGACGATGATCACCATTGATGCGTCAGCGTCGAACTACGCCCAGGGCAATCCGTCTAATCGGACCAACCTCGAATCGACGCTGATGTCGACGTTGAGTTTTAGCCAATTGACTGGGTCCGCAGGTCGTTGGCACCCATGGCTCCCTCCCGTGAGTGCTCCATCTGCGCCAAGCGGCGGGTCGTCCACCTCGACCACTTCGGGACAAACTACCTCGGTCGCGCTGTCACCAACGACAGCCCCGACGTTGGCACCGTCAGCGATCGCTTCTACCGCTTCAACGACGACCACGTCGACCACGACGACCCAGGCGACCACGACGACCCAGCCGCCCCAGGCGACCACGACGACCACGACGACCACGACGACCCAGCCGCCCCCGACCCCGGGTTCGTACCCAGTGGGCACTCCCGACAGCACGGAGCCGTCTGGCGAAGCCCCTCCCGCCGCGAACGCTTTGTCGGGGTACACCCAGGGGTACGTCACCGGCTTCCCTGGTACGTCACTTCCCGCTGGGTGGGAGAAGTACAGTGGCAACCCGATGGGTGATCCCGGCGCGATGTTCGCTCCGACCCACCTAACGGTGAGTGGCGGACTACTCAACATCAACACCTTTCAGGATCCCGCCTACGGGGGCGGATGGGTCACGGGCGGAACTTGTCCGTGCGGCATTTCTGGTCAGACCTACGGTGCCTACTTCGTGCGCTCTCGAATTACGGGTCCAGGACCAACGAACGTCGAGTTGCTCTGGCCCGACGCCAACGTCTGGCCGCCAGAGATTGACTTCAACGAAACCTACGGACTCACGAACGCGACGTCGGCGACCGTGCACTGGGGAGCAAGCAACAGTCAGTACCCGGTCAGTCTGAGCTCTATTGACATGACGCACTGGCACACTTGGGGCGTGATCTGGACTTCCACGTCGATCACCTACACGGTGGACGGTCAAGTGTGGTCAAGGGTGTCGAATTCCTCCGCGCAGATCCCCGACATTCCCATGCACCTAAGCCTGCAGTCGCAAACCTGGTGCGCCTCAAGTTGGGCCTGCCCAACGGCGCCAGCGTCTTTGCAGGTCAACTGGATCGCTGAGTACCACGCAAATTAAGCGCTAGTGCAATCGTCTGCGGAATCGCTTAGAGTACCGAAATGAATCCACGGTAGGGGCCCGCGCCGGGGCGAAATCGCCCTCGACGCGGACAGGTCAGCGCTTCAGAGTGGTCGATTACCGGCTCCGTGGTTTTCACGGCTTGCATCTCTGCGAAAGATGCTGCGTGGTTCGGAGTTGAACATCAATTTCCAAATAACAGTATGTCAACCGGAGGGAGTACCGAGTGAATCGACTGCGCTGTCAAATCGAAGCAACTCGCGAACCGCCCGGTCTCCGAGTATTTGAAACTGACGTATTTCTAAGGCACGCCCTGCGTTGCTTTCCCCATATTGACACGGAGCAGCTTTTCTGGGAACCTTGTGAGGGCAAGGGCCGATGAGGAAGGACAGAGTGTCGTCGATCAACCTTGCTGGCAAAGGCGGTCCCACCGCTGATGGCGCACGAGTTCGTCGCCGTCCCAACACGCCAACAATTTCTGTCGTTATTCCGACGTTGAATGAGGCCGGGAATCTCCCGTATGTTCTGAACACCATCCCTGATTGGGTGGACGAAATAATCGTGGTTGACGGTCGATCGCGAGATGATACCGAACGCGTCGCCAAGGTTTTACGTCCTGACGTTCAGTTAGTTCAGCAAAAGAGCCCCGGCAAGGGTGCGGCCCTGCAAGCCGGAGTTCAAGCGGCCAGAAGCGACATTCTCATCTTCATGGACGCCGACGGTTCAATGAATGGTTTCGAGATTGAAGCTTTTAGGGACGCGCTTGTGGCCGGAGCGGACTACGCAAAGGGCAGTCGCTTTGCGCCGGGCGGCGGTTCAATTGACATCACGAAGTTCCGCAGAATGGGAGATCGCGGAATCTGTTTTCTGATCCAGATCCTTTTCGGTGCTCGCTACACTGACGGGACTTACGGCTTTAAGGGAATGTGGACCGATTGTCTCGATTCGATTCGGGTGGACACGGACGGATTCGAAGTCGAACTACTCATTGACATCAGAGCACATCGCGCGGGATTGCGAACAGTCGAGGTTCCGTGCTTTGAGACCGTTCGAATTCACGGCAATAGCAATTTGAACGCACTAAGGGATGGACTTACTTGCTTTCGTCTGATAGTGCGCGAAAGACTGCGGGGATTTCATGTCGCTACTGACTGAAAACCCTCTAGTAAAAGACAAGATCAAGACACTGGGCGACCGACGAGCGGTGGTTGTAGCGGGTCCCGGATCGTCAACGACCGTCCCGGGACTCATCGTTTCGGAAATCGTCCAAGCGCTCGCCAAATCTACTCGAGTTACCCGGATTGAAGTCGACGTCAACACTGACCATCTTGCGGGACTCTTTCGCGCACCCTCATTGGCCGCGGCGCATGTGCAGAGTGAGGACGGACCAATTCGTCGCCACCGCGCGCCCGCCAACGCCCGCCAACGGACGCATTACTTCCGTGACCTGATTGGCCCGGACGTGAGAATGGTGATCGCCTACGCTTGGCCTGGTATTGACAATTCGTGGATCAAGCAGTTCATTCACGCCGGTCGCATCGCGGGGGCGCTCACGGTGGTGACCTGCGCCAGTCTGCCCCAACCTCGACACGATCGGGCCGTGATGCTCGCCAGTACTTTTGCCTACACCGACGTCATCTTCGTCGGTGACGAGCTACAAGCGGCAGAACTGAGCCGAGTCTACGGCCGTTCTGGTCCAGTGGTCGAGACCCATTCAGCGCTTTCGCTCGAGGGGCGTAGTGGTCGACCCTCTAAGCGACAGATCACGGCGTTTTTACCCAAGGAGGGCTTGGCGTCACTCACAAGCCTCCTTGCCGCGTTTGACGCCATCCCAGAAGCGTGGGTCGTCGAGTACAGTCTGCGAGTTGTGATGCGCTTCGACGACCAATCGGTGCCGACAGCGGTGGAAAGGAGCCATCACAGAAATCACGTAGAACTGATCGGTGACAATATCTCGTCTCTCGATCTAAAAGGGATGTTTGCGAACTCGTCGGCTTTAGGCATCGCCTCTCCCGCCGTGGATTCTCGAGTGTTCTCCGCCGCGATGGACTCAGGAATTGGTACCGTCGTTTTTCTGAATGAGCAACGACCCGAAGTGGGTCGTGGTTACGTGGGCGGACTCCTCGCCGACACGCGACGCCCCGCCTCGCTGCACGTCGCCCTACACCACGCGCTGCGGCTCGAAGACCTCCACTTTCCGAACCCCAGCGAGTGGAATCAGCTCGCCCGCCGACTCGGCTCCCTGAGCGACACGCCCGTTGAGGTCCGCGCCATCGAACCCGTTGCCACAGACTATTGAGGACCACGGTCGTCATCTGCGCCTACACGATGGACCGTTGGGACCAGCTAAACGCGGCCGTGGAGTCGTGCATCGGTCAAACGACGCCTCCCCACGAAATACTGCTCGTCATTGACCACAATGAAGAGCTATTTGAGCGGTCCGCGAGTGAAATTACCGGTGCGCGTGTTCTCGCGAATCGGTCGACCAAAGGTCTCTCAGGTGCGCGCAACAGCGGGGTGGCGTCCTCGACCGGTGATGTCGTTGTGTTCCTCGACGACGACGCGTACGCCGACACCGATTGGCTCGAACGGCTCACCGCTCCCTTTAAGGATCCACGGGTGGCGGGCGTAGGGGGGTGGATCGTGCCCCATTGGGAGACAGCCAAGGCGAACTGGCTACCCGAGTCGTTTTACTGGATCTTGGGCTGCAGCTACCGGGGACTTCCCGCCGGGGACGCGTCGATTCGCAATCCCATCGGTGCCAACATGGCGATGCGACGTGGGGTGTTCACCTCGGTGGGTGGATTCACTTCTGGAATCGGTCGTATTGGTCTCGTGCCGCTTGGCTGTGAAGAGACCGAGCTCTGTATTCGTTACACCGCACGAGTACCAGGCGAGCGCTTCGTGCTCGCCCGTGATGCGATAGTCCATCACCGAGTGCCGGGGTCACGCCTCACGTGGCACTACTTCTGGACTCGATGCTGGGCGGAGGGACTGTCGAAGGCCGCGGTCGCTTCGCTTGTCGGGGCCGATTCGGGTCTCGCCGCTGAGCGCCGGCACGTCATGCGCGCGCTACCCCAAGAACTGGTAGAAAGCATTCGATCCATCAACCATGAGCACCGCGACGCGTCGATTCGAAGCACGCTGATCGTGCTCGGTGCGGCCGTCGCGCTCGGCGGATTCGTGAGGGGCCGTGTTGCGGTATGGCGCACACCGATATCGCCGGGCGACGAAGAACTCGGGGCGCTGATGAACGAGCCCGGTGATGGCATCGATCGCTGATCCTTCGGATTTCGGGCGAAAGATACAATAGTCTCAATGTTCTGGCGTTCGCGGTACGAAGTCGAGACAAGCGGCGCACCAGCGACGAAGGAGAGCGGCGCCCAAGACGCTCGCTGCGAGCCGCGCCAAAGCGCCGGACACGAAGCGACGGCTCGCGCCCTCCTGGCGCGAGCCCACCGCTGTGCTCCTCAACCGCCAGTACGCGCTCTCCGCAGTCCGCCCGATAGGGAAGTACTGCCCTGTTCGCGACGAGACTCTTGCCGATGAACGGCGTGTTCTTCGTCGCGTCTGGCGCGCTGGCCGCTCCGCCAGCGGTTCTCGTCACGATGGTCGCGAGCCTTATTCTTCTCGCGATCCGGGCCTGGGCCGGGACCGTGGGTCTGACGCTCACTCGCCGCGTGTCGCTTTACGTCGACGGAGCCATTGGGATCTTCTTCGTACTGTTCGTGTTGTTCGTTATCATCAGGTTCAAATCCCTTGCTTGATAGCCCTACGAGGATGGCTGTTGCGCCACTACGAATCCAACGAACGCGACGTATGGATCGCGCCCCTCTCGCCCTAGGTCTGGTTGCGTTCGCCCTTTGGATCTTTGCCGTCAATCACGCCAACAGTCTCGCCATGAATTCGTACGGATTGGTGAGCGTGCTCGGCTGGCCGTACTTTTTCGGGCTCGTACTCATCGTCGTGGCATTCACGGTTGAACTCCTTCGAATTCGCTTACGGCCAAATCACCTCGCGCTACTCATCGCAGTCTTGCTCTTCTTCGTCTTCGGCACGGCGTCCGCGGTCGAACCGGTGGCGGGTCTTGAGTCGTCGTTCATTCACGCCGGATTCATTCAGTACCTCCTCCAGCACGGCCACACCCTCAACAACTACGACGCACGGTTCTCGTGGCCGGGTGGATTCTCACTGGCGGCAGTGTTGGTGAACTTCGCGGGACTCTCCAACGCACTCGCCTTCTTGCGCTGGTTTCCACTGACCATTGAGTTGCTGTACATGGCGCCGCTGATCGTCATCGCTCGCTATAGCGGCGTCGGACAACGCGCGGCCTGGCTCGGCGTCATTCTCTTTTACGCGAACAACTGGATTTACCAGGATTACTTCTCCCCCCAAGCGCTCAACTACCTCTTCTTCCTCGTCGTCGTGGCGACGGTGCTTGCGTGCTGGCAGCCCGCCCGAGCTGAGGACACCGCAGTTCGAGGCTTCGTGCGAAGTTCCGTCGCCAAAGTTCGGGCCCTCTTCACTGGCTCTCGGCTTAGGGGGCTCGAGGCGCGCTCCGAATGGTCGAGTTCCAGCGTGCTCGCCGTCATTCTCTTAATCTCGCTCATCGCCCTCGCCTCATCCATGAGTCACCAACTCACGCCCTACGTGCTACTTCTCGAGCTCGGCGCCTGCCTCTTAACTCGCCGTCTCGCGCGACCAGAACTCATCGTGGTGGTGTTCCTCTTTTTCATCGGATGGCTGAGTATCGGAGCGAGCAACTACTGGGTCGGCCACCTGCATCAAATCTTCGGAGCGGTGGGCCAGCTGACCGGAACTTTCGGATCAAACGTGAAAAGCCGAGTTACCGGCAGCGTCAGCCACCGGTTGATCGTCGACGCCCGGATCCTAGGCACAATCGCCATTTACTCGCTGGGCGTGATCGGAGCGTTGCGTCGCCGGCCCGACTCGCGCGCCCTTGAAGCCCTCGCCGGCGTGCCGCTCCTGCTCCTTGTGGCACTGAGCTACGGAGGCGAGGGGCTCCTGCGAGCGGTACTTTTCGGCCTGCCATTCGTGTCATTGCTGGGGGCGTCGGCCCTACTGCCCAATCGAGTCGGACCGATTCGCGCCATCTTGCCGCAGTTGCCGTTTCGACGCCTCGGGCGCAAAGCTCTTGGGGCGGTCGTCGCCGTCGTCGTCCTCGTGATGTCATTCAACACGGTCGTCGTGCGCGGCGGCAATGACGCCTACGAGTCCTACACCAACGGCGAGCGCGCTGCGGTCAACTACACCTACAACCACATCACACCCGGCGAGACCGTAGGAATCGTCGCGCCCTTTCTCCCAATTGGCTTTCGCGATGTCGGATTAATCTACGTTTACATTGCTGTGGGCCAAGGGACCGTGCTCCTGCCCGTGCGAGCGTCGGGATTCGTGAAAAATCACGCGGCCTTCGTCATTCTGAGTCAGGCCCAAGAGTCGTGGGGCGTAAACGTCGCCGGGTATCCCGTGGTCTGGGAGGCGAACCTTGAAGGATCCTTGTTGAGCAAGGGCTACAAGATAGTGAAAGCGTGGCCGACGGCTACGGTGTTGCGCGCGCCACTGTCAATCATTCGTGCGACTTAGTCTCCGCGACCGACGCTCACCGCCGATCGCGCGTGAGGTGACTGAGCGTCTATGTGGCTTGGTACTCGGCGACCCATTTGACGAGCATGGAGACGGGGGCCGTGGGACAGAGGCGACCTTGGAAACACCACGTCTGTTGCTGAAGACGAAGCGTCATCGCAATATTGGGAATCTCTGACGCCGTCGTCACCGATGCCCAGACGACCCCGTCAACGACGTATTTGATCGATTTCGGTGTCCAGATCACACCCCAAGTGTGCCACCGGACCATATTGATGCGAAGTTCGCGTTGATCGATTTGATTGGTCGGGCCAAAGTGAACGGTGGATGAGGTGGAGTTGATCCGGCCCCCCGTTTCGTTGAAGTCGACCTCTGGTGGCCACGTGTTCGCCTGCGGCCACAACAGTTGGACTTCACTGGCGCCGCCGCCGGTGACGCGAGATCGCACAAAGTACGCGCTGTACGTTCTCGGCATTGCGCAATGGCAGACACCACCGGTAACCCAACGATTCTTGTAGCGCGGATCTCGCCACGCGTTTAGTCGCAGCATTCCACCTCTCACGACCACGTGGGCAGTACCGAACTGAGCTCCCGGGTCGTCCAGCGGTTGTCCATGATAGACGATCCAACCGGCTGGCACTGAGTCTCCCGAGAAGGTAGTCGAGTACGTCATGGTGTAGCCGGGCATCGCATTTGGGCTCGGAAGACCCATTCCAGAGATTTCAGCCTTGTCGGGAGTTCCAACGGGATACTGCGCTGGTTGGTTCCCCGTGAGAGTTGGCAGGGTGACCGACGTTGACGGCCCGAGGCTCGTGCTGGTAATCGCAAATCCAACGATGACGCTCATGGCAATGAAGACGGTCACCGTGGTAATCGCGGCAACGCGCCGGTTCCAAGGGTGCACGACGTGTGTCGCTCTCATAGTTGAGTAACTAGCGCGACGAGTCACGACGAACCGCCAATAAGGAGCTCATCCTTCGATCGACGTCAGTGATGCCCGCTCCTTCGATGTACATAAAGTGGCTAGAGACGTACCCGGTCTGCCGTGTCACTCTTCCACTTCGCTTGTCTCCATGTCCGCCGCGCCGACGAACAAGTCCCTAATGGGTCCTCTTGAAGTTTATTACGTGACTTGCTCGCAGTCTCATTGCCCTTGAAAGGCTTGGTGTGGTGCGAAAGTTGAAGGTCACGTGTTTCGTGGAGCCACGGCGTTGACTGAGCGCACGACGCAGAGATCGCGCTACTCGAAGTGCGTCGGTTGCTGTGATGCCAGGCGGCCCAAAAGGCACACCCGTAGTCAAGCGAAGTTGACCTGGCACGAGAGTTGGGCCGACTCTTTCGTTTTTGCCGCACCATGAGTGCCGGCCCCTCCATGGCGCCACACATCGCTCCACGTTCGCTGCAACACGCCGTAGGGCTCGAAGACCCCCGCTTTCCGAGCCCCTGCTCGTGGATGCAGCTTGCCCGTTGGCCCGGCTCCCCGAGCGATGCGCCGGACAGGGTCAACGATCTCGAACCTATTGCCACTTACTAAATGAGGAGACACTTTGGGCTGCGTCTTCAAAGGCGCCCGCTCTTGGAAGCGAAGATTAGATTGGTTCCAATGTTTGGATACGCGGCGTTACCTGCACCGGAGCGCGCCACCTCGTCGATTCTCACGTCCTTGAGGGGTGGAGTGTTCACTGCCGTTCACCGGTGGGGCCGCGACGCGTCCCGCCTTTCCACTACGCCAGTTTCTCCAGCGACGTCCGACTAGTCGAGCATGGACGAGCACGATCGCGCCGATGATGCCGGAGGATTGCCGCCAATCCACTCGGTGTTGGAAGAACTCGCGGCCACCGATTCGGGTATTGGCTTCATCTACTCCGCACTAGAGTTGCTCGCCGTTCGCTACCAAATCCGTGACGCAGCGGTTGTCTTGGTAAACGAGTCGTTTGGCACACAGATGTTCCGACTTGAAGGAAGAGTGGTGAGCGCCGATATGGTCGGCGAACTCGGATCGCACCCCGGGGTGTACTGCACGCCCGATGTCGTGCCACGCGCCGAGCTCGAGGCAGTCTATTCCGCGTGTCAGCAGTCTTTCTCTTCGCAGCTCGTTCGATTTAACACCACCCACAACACCTCAACTCCACGAGAGGAGCCCCGAGACGAAGCAGATGCCCTCGAGCCCCTACGTTCACGGTCGCAGGATAACCTCGAAGAGCCAACGGCTACGACGAAGCCCTACGCACCCCCCTCGCGTCGCGTCGCAGTGTCGACTCGCGCGAGAACGACTCGTGCTCTCATATCGAAATTTCTGTTGCTGATTGACGTCGCGGTCTTCTTCATGACGGTGGGCGGCGTTCACGGACCGGTGCGACTCGTGCTCGGACTCATTCTTGGTGTCGTGATACCCGGCTGGTGCGTCGTGGGACTGTTGCGGCTCGACAACGTAGCTCTGGAATTTGGATTGACCGCGGCGGTAAGTTTGTCACTCCTCATGGTCACGGCGCAGATACTGATGACGATTGATCTCTGGCATCTCATTGCACTCGAAGAGGTGACCTGCGTCGTTTGCCTTCCGTTTCTCATCTTTCAGGCGCGGGGACGACGCCCGACCGGACGACGCTCTCGATAGGCAGCTTGGGTCAAGCGACAAGCTGATCCGCCCACATAGCCGAAGATCCGCGACAACTTTCACAGACGCTTCAAAGAATTGGACTAGCGCCTTCCTCATTTCACAAGAGAACAAGCATCGCCCTCTTTCACCACTCACAACTCACACGTCGCACTCATCGTGCATCCCGTTAGCAATGGATCGTTGAGCTTCGCCCGCTAGCGGGATCGGGTTGCCGCACGATCACAGCCCTGTGACGAGGGATTTAGGCGTGTCCTCTTAGATCGATGCTGAAGCGCCCTAAGTTTACGTTTGGTTTATGCTTGGCCGGATGCTTCTCACTAGCATGTAGAGAATCACAATTGTCTCCCGGAGCATCGGGGGCCTTCGCGAAAAGGGAATGCATTGCACGAACGCGCGGGTATTTCCGAGCCGTTGGAATTTGAGGGCACAAGTTCGTCATCTGCGCGTACCAGACCCTGGACTCTACGACTTCGAACGGGACGTAGCGCTCGACGGTTCGCCGCAACGTTGCTCGGCGTGTTCACCCTCATCGTCGCCGGTACTGCGCCAATCGCGCTGGCGACCTCGGCGTCCGCAGTCGTCGCGCCTCGCGGTTCGAGCGGCCAGTCCGCGCCCGCGACGAGGCCGACATCGCACAACTCGGCGACGACGTACCCGGTAGGTACGCCCGACACGACCCAGCCTTCGGGCGAAGCGCCACCAGCAGTGAGCGATATTCCGGGATATCAGTTGAACTACGTCACCAATTTCAGTGGCAATTCACTTCCGGCAGGATGGGCAATTTTTACCGGTAAACCCTCGGGTGACCCGGGCGGACAGTGGGCGAGCAACCACGTTGGCGTCAGTAACCACATGCTGCAACTCAATACCTTTCGAGATCCCAACTTCAACAACAACTGGGTGACGGGTGGCGTTTGCCAATGCGGCGTTCGTCACACCTACGGAGCGATCTTCGTACGTTCACGGATGACCGGACCTGGCCCGACGCAAGTCGCGATACTTTGGCCGGTCGTCGGTTGGCCTCCGGAAATTGACTTCGACGAAACCTACGGCGGCGTTTCAACGTCGCAGGCGACGCTCCACTACACGAGCGCGAATCTCCAGATTCACAGTAATCTTGACATCAACATGACCGCATGGCACACGTGGGGCGTCATCTGGACCCCGACGTCGATCACCTACACGGTCGACGGCAACGTGTGGGGCACGGTCACTAATCCCACCATCATTCCCGACCAGCAGATGATCCTCACTCTTCAGCAACAGACCTGGTGCACCTCGGGTTTTGCGTGTCCGACCTCGCCTGAATCCACCGACATCAATTGGGTGGCCGAGTACACCTCGACCTCGACCTCACCAAAGCCAATTGGGTTGGGTTCTTTCGCGAACAACTCCGCGGTCCTCTCGCGCTCGATGAGAGCCAGAATCCGCCATTTGGCCAAAGTGATCGCGGGGCGTGGCGCCGCCGCCGTGACACTCACGGGATACGCGACTGATGTCGTAAGTCCAGTGAACGCTCTAGTCATGAGTACGGAGCGGGCGAACAACGTGAAGCACTACCTCGAACAGCAGCTCGCGTCACTTAATGATCTCACCGTATCCGTCGTCGCGATCGGTGCTGGAGACCTCGTCGCCTCCACCACTATCGTCAACGCACGAGTCGGCTCCGGTAAAGTAGTCGCTCTGTTGAAGTGACCGACACGGATCGATTGGAGAGATCTGTGAAACAAAGCGCCCGCGGCGCTACGCCGCGGAAATGACTCCACCGGTCCCCAATTGCCCAGGAGTAGCCGGCCCACTGAGGAGCGGGTCGGGTAGCTACTATTAAGAGTTCTGGCCTATGAGGAGACACCCGGAAGCGAGTACGTCCAACGGTTCTGGAGGGCGCCCCTGGGCTGGTCGACTAGTTAAAAACGCCGTCGCGCTGATGATCTCGTCGGGCGGAACGGCGGTCCTCGGAGTCGCATTCTGGGGCGTTGCCGCTCACTTGGCCACGGCCGCGGCCGCCGGGCGAGCGGCGGCCGAGATTGCCGCAATGATTGTGATGGCGAGCCTCGCCCAGCTGAGTTTCGGCACCATCTTTGAGCGATTCCTGCCCGTTGCGGGAACCCAAACGCGAAGCTTCGTCACCCGTGCGTACGTAATGTGCGTGGTCTTTGCCCTTGTCGTCACGTCGATCTACGCATTTTCGGGTTTGGCGCATAGCTTTTTGCCGTCCTCTTTAATGTGGCGCTCAATCTTCATTCTGGCGGTCGTGTTCTGGACGATCTTCGCGCTACAAGACTCTGTATTGATAGGACTTCGCGCCTCTAAATGGGTCCCCGTTGAAAACATCATCTTTGCGATCATCAAGCTCGCGCTCCTACCTGTTCTGATCGCCACGTCGCCTAACCAGGGAGTCTTTTTGGCGTGGTCGGCTCCAGTGACCTTGACGCTTGTCGCCGTCAACTGGTATCTGTTCGCCAAACGCATCCCCGAACACGAGGCGCTCAAATCACCGATGGAAAGTCTCCCACGAGCCAAGGAGTTGGTCATACTCGCAGGCGCGCAGTACGCCACGCTGCTTTTCAGCGTGCTCACTCCCTCGATCGTGACACTGGTAGTGATTCAGCGACTCGGGGCGGTGGCGAACGCTCACTACTACGTACCGGCGTTGATTACGAGTAGTCTTTCTCTCTTTCTCTTGAGCGTGTTTCGATCGTTTGTGGTCGAAGCGGCGTCAGAGCCCCACGCGTTACGTCGCCACACCAACATGGCGATTGCGGCCATGACCGCAGTGCTCGTGCCGAGCGTCGTTTTAGGCGTCATCTTCGCGCCAGAAATTCTTCGGATATTCGGCGCTGGCTACGCCGCGCACAGCGCGACGCTTCTGCGAATGCTCTTGCTGTCGCTTCCTCTTAGCGCTGTGTCGATTTTTTACAGCGCCTTCGCGTGGTTGGACCGACGCGTATGGTGGATGGCGCTGCGAGATTTGGTCAGCGTCGTGATCTACTTCGGTATCGTACTCTGGCTCATTGGTCACCGCGGCATCTTGTCTATTGGCATCGCATCGCTGGTCTCTTCAACGCTGCAGGGGATCTTCTTCTTACCTGTTTCGATACGCCGGTATCGACTGACTACGAATTACGATGCTCCCCAAGATGACGGCCCCGCGGCGGCGTCGGCCACGTAGCACCCGAGAGCGTCGGCCAACGATGGGTGCAGCGATCGACAACTATCGATTTGTTTTGGTCCGCGCCGGCGGCGCGACGTACTCCTTGACTTGGATGTTCGTATAGCCGAGCCTGACCAGAGTGTCGAGACGCTGATTCGGCGTCCCTGGTGCGACACCAGCGATCTCCACGTGAATGAGGCGAAAACCTATCTCGACCGACTCGAGTCGTCGAATGTTCGTCGCCTACTCACTGACCCTACTTCGGTACCGTCCGCGAGTGACGGGAACTCCAATCCAGTCGACATCGCCGGTGGCGAACGTTGCACCCCCAGCGGCCACACGGCCTCCGTCGAGCACCCCGAAGTGGCGAACGTCGTCGTGTCCGAGAGAGGCGCCACAGCACGCCTCGAAGAGTCAATGCCGTCGGTGGACTCACGTCGAAAAACGTCTAATAACGTCCGTGAGTCTAGAGTTAAGTCCGTTGCCTCGTTGTTTCCGTCCGAGAGTGTCTTGAAGTCCTTGGGTCCACCAGTGAGAAGGTTGAATGCTCATGATATCTACCGAATCTGATATTCCGATTGACAACTCCACAGGATCGTCTGACTCGAATCATTTACTCGCGGCTATGAATTTTACGCTGAGCCGTCGCTCCAAAATCAGTGCGAGAATTGAAGAATGAATCGCGAAGTAAAGCTTGGTAAATACGGGTTCACAACGTCCGGTGTGGGCTTCGGGACCGCTGGCATCTTTCGTGAACCCAGCAAGATGGCGCGCCGGCGATTGCTCGAATCAGCTCTCGAGGCAGGGATTCTTCATTTCGATGTCGCTCCTATTTATGGCCTCGGCCTTGCCGAAGGCGAAGTTGGCCGAGTCCTTCGGGGTCATCGAGAACAGGTTGTCCTAGCCACGAAAGTGGGCATAGGGCTGACCCCGCAGGCAAGGGTGCTCGGCAGAGTACAAAGCCCCGTGCGAAAGATCCTCCTAAAGTTGCCATCGCTGCAGCAACAGGTGCGCTCGAGCGCGGCGGGCCCTTCGTCGGGGCGATTTGGGGGCCTGCTCTATACAAGCACCTTTAGTCTTCAGGCCGCGCAGCGGAGTCTGGATCAAAGTTTGCGTGAATTGGGCACAGATTACATAGACCTTTTGCTGCTTCACGATCCTCAGCCGTCAGATTTCAAGTCCGAGGAGGTATATGACTTACTCGAAAGGGCGCGAGCTTCCGGCAAGATTCGCTCGTGGGGCGTCGCCGGTGAGGTCGAACCGACCTCGGCCGTCATCAAAATGTTCCCTGGCCCGACGCCAGTAGTCCAGATCCGCGACGACATCTTTCGACGAGATGAGTACCTCGCTCCCCCCGCGGAGTCCGATTTTCTCATCACCTTTGGCGTCCTCGGCTACGCGCTCCCAAGGATTCTCGCGCACGTTACCGCGGACAAGGAACGGACCCGACACTGGAGCGACGCGGTCGGCGCGGACTGCGCCAGCCCCGACACCATCGTGACCTTCCTATTGAAGGACGCGGTCCGTGCCAATGCACGCGGAGCCTTGCTCTATAGCACGACGAAGCCCGAGCGAATACGCAGTACCGCTGCACTAATCAGCAGCGTGCCGGATCAGACGGACGCCTCGCTGGATGTATTTCGACAGCTCGTCGGCACTGAACTGGAAAAGAGCGAAGCAACGTCGAAAGACGATCAGTGATCCTCGACGCATCGGCGCTGGCCGGCTCAGTGCCCCCGAAAGCGGACGTCGTTGTCATCGGCTCGGGGCCGGCCGGAATCGTAGTAGCACTTGAGATGGCGCGATCAGGAGCAGAGGTGCTAGTCATCGAGAGCGGACTTCAGTCTTTCTCCGAGCGGATCCAGAAACTCGCCGACGCTTCAAACTATGACCGTGATTTGCACGCGCCGATGTCGATGACGACTCGACGCCAGGTTGGTGGGACGTCCACCATCTGGGGCGGACGCTGTGTCCCATACGACCCCATCGATTTCGATTCCCGTACATACATCGACAATTCAAAATGGCCTATCTCATACGACGAACTACTTCCCTACTACGGGCGAGCGTGCACTTGGATGGACTGCGGACGGCCGATATTCGACGCGACAGAGGTACCACATCTGGCAAAAACACTCGTCCCCGGGCTCGTTGATGGAGACGTGCGAAGCACGACCCTTGAACGATGGTCGCTTCCTACTAATTTCGGCCACGAGTACAGACTCCAACTACAGAACTCAAGAAACATTCGACTCGTCACCGGCCTAACCTGCACCGAGATTGTCCGTACGCCAAGTGAGTCTCGCGTGGATCACCTCGAGTGCCGAACGCTTGACGGCGACGACGTCAAAATTCGTGGGGGCCACTATGTCTTAGCGGCGGGTGGCCTCGAGAGCACTCGCCTTCTTCTCGCCTCTAGCGGACCCGACGGAGCGGCACTCGGCAACCACTCCGACCATCTTGGCCGCTGGTACATGAGCCACCTCGAGGGCGTCATTGCCAACGTACGTTTCACGACCCCTCCGCGCCAGACCTTGTTCGACTACGAGCGCGATGTCGACGAGGTGTTCGTGCGTCGCCGGCTCTCCTTTTCTCGCGAATTCCAGCACGAGCGCCAGCTACCCAACGTCGTTGCTTGGCTCGCAAATCCCGATCTTGCAGACCCCAAACACGCGAGCGGGATTCTCTCGTTCGTGTACCTCGCACTCTCGTCACCGCTGGGAAAATATCTGGCTCCAGACGCCCAACGCCTTTCCCTCAAGGGTGAACGGATTCCCGGCTCACCCTATGGGGAAGCGGAGCAAGGACCTGTGTCGGAGCATTTGAAGAACATCATCCGACAGCCATTCGCAACGGCGCGTTTCATGTTCAGTTTCGGAATACGTCGCTTCCTCCCACGACGAAAAAGTCCAGGCTTCTTTGTCTATAGTCCAGAAAATGTTTACCCGCTTCAGTACCACGGCGAGCACCGACCGCACCGCGAGAGTCGTGTAACGTTGGCCGACGATCGCGACGAACTTGGCATGGCAAAGCTCCGGATCGACATCCGCTTCAGCGAAGAAGACGTGAATGGAGTCATCGCCGCTCACCAATGCTGGGACGAGTACCTTCGTCGAACCGGATGTGGTCGTGTCGAATATCTCCATGACGATCTCGCAGACGCCATAAGAACACGTGCCGGAGGCGGTTTTCACCAGATTGGAACGACCAGAATGTCGACGAACCCGGACGACGGCGTTGTCGATGCCGATCTCGCTGTTCACGGCGTGGAGAATCTTTTCGTGGTGAGCAGTTCAACTTTCGTTACCTCCGGCCAGGCAAACTCGACCCTATTGATCGTCATGCTGGCGGTGAGGCTCGCCGACCACCTCCGCGAGCTCGATGGTACCGATTCCATCACAGACGGGTCATGAGTGGATAGACCAGGGACTTCTCGTTTGTCGGCGCCTGAATGGGAGGGGCTACTACCGTGCGGCGGCGATCGAGGGGCTCGTGTCGCTGTGCTTCGTCGAGGAAGCGCAGCGCGCATCTCTCAGGACCCGTCGGCGACGCTGCGGCGCTCGTAGCGACCGCCCGAGATCACGTGGCCGCTCGTCGTTCAACGTCACAGCCGCGTTTCGACTGTCGTGACCCCGAGCCGTGACGCGAGTGAGAGTTTGGCGGCGATGGCGGGCGCGCACGTGGCCACATCGGCCTTTGATCTGATGAAGAGTGGGGCCCTTGAACTAATCGGCGAAGGCTCCTCCGAAGGCGATGGAGAGGCGCCGAGGTTCGGATCGGAGCCGAAGACATCACGACAGGACCCTTACCCCGATCGTGTTGCCAAAAAGTGTGAAATGTCCAGCCAGCGGACAGAAAAACCCGCGTCACGAAGAAGTTTGATGATGCGTAGGGGCTCATTGGGCTTCCCGCGCTCGGTTAGCGCTGCGAAGTGCACCTCCACCACGACGTCGCGTGCGCTCCGCAGCGCCGTCGGGATTCCGTCGAGAACGTCACCCTCGAAACCTTCAACGTCGATCTTCAACACATCAGGTGACGGGACTCCCTCATTAGCCACCAGAGAATCGCCACGCACGACGCGCACCGTCAACGCGTCGGAGGAGTCGGAGCCAATGTGGCTCGTCTCTCCGCTCTCACCGGACACAACGAGAGATATCTGCCCGTCTGCGTCGGCCAGTGCTGCCTCCACGACGGTGAGTTGCGGCCCGGCATCGAGTTCGCGAAGCAGCGCGGCGTTCTCAGGTACTGGCTCGAATGCGACGACTTTGCCGTTGGGTCCGACCCATTCGAGGAATAGCTGCGTGTACAATCCGACGTTCGCTCCGATGTCCCACACGCAGTCGCCGCGCCGCGTGACCCCAATGAGCGCAGCATTGACGCGCTTCTCGCCCAAGGACCGTCGCGAAATCGCAGCAATCCTACGGCGCACTGGTGGATAGCGGTCGACTCGCCTATGTACCGCAAGCAACGTCTTCACAAAAAAATCTGCCATAGTCGATGGTAACATCCGTCGATGGATCCTCATTCGGGCCGCGCTGCCAGGGTACGCGGCGGCGGCAAAAGTAACTCGGGATCTCGATCGCCACGGTGAACGAACGGTGGTTCGGCGTCCCCTTAACCATTCAACTTGACGCGGCGCACGAGTTCTGAGGGCGAGTTCGCAATGGACCGCGCCTCGCTTTGTCAACCGCCATGCCGCTATCTACCCGCGCACCGGCGTTGAGGAGGTTCGCGGCAAGTGCAGCAACGCTGTCCCCGCAACTGAATCGTCAGATTGCGGAATTGGCAAAGTAGCCGGCGATCGACATCACGCGCCATCGCTCGAAGAGACAAGCACACATTCGAAGCAGCCCGAAGCCACCCTCATGGAATGTTACGTTGACTCGCCCGGGAACCTACCGTCGCACGAACAATCTTTTCGGGATAGGTCTATATATTGTGAGGACCGGCAAACTTTTCGACGACGTGCTGGTCGAGAATGGCGACGGCGCGGGCTCTTCCGACGGCGTTGAGAAAGTGGTGGTCCAAGTCGGGCACGATCTCGACGCGACAATGTTCTGAGGAGACCAAACGACGATGGTCGATCGATCGCAGGATCGGAATTCGTCGGAAGGGCGAAATATCGTCACGACTGGTGAGTAGGAGTATTTCCGAGCCATTGCTGACGAGCGTCGATCTGGCCCTCGGTGAGTAGGCAGTCGAAACGACCAATCTTGTGACCTGCCACATTGTCTCACTCACCCAACGATGAAGTTTCAGAAAGTTCTTGGTTCTCGTGGCGAAGGATCGAATGAGTGCCCGATCAGAGATGTCCAGACGAAGAGCGATTCGACGAACGCCCGTGCCGACGGCGGGGTTGATTACGCAGATGCCACGAGATTTCAGTTCCAGCGCCACTTCAACCACCAATTGGGCACCCGAACAGAGACCGATCAGGACTGAGTCGGCTGGATTCGTCGGGTTCAACGTTTTGATGGCGACACGGATGTCGTCAGACCGCGTCGCGCTATAAACGGAGCGACCGAGTGCATTTGCCCGCCACGGACTCTCTCCCCACCCACCGAAGTCGAATCGCAAACTCCGCAGACCCAGCTCTGCCCAGTGACGCGAGAGTTCAACCCAAATCCGCGACGGTCCGACGTGGTCCTCGTGAATGCCATTCACCATGACGATTAACGGACCACGCGCCTCGCTCACGGGTTCGCTCACTATTCCGAACGACTCGAGGGGACCCAATTTGACGAAACTCTCGCGCACTGATTGACCGCTCGGTGTTTTCATCGTGACGGTGTCGCGCCCGTCTGCTCGCGCGCGCAGCGGCGCCGGTGACGACGACGGTTTCGACAGCCAGTTGCGAATTTGAGTGATCGTCAATGAGGGATGGACCGACGACGGCAGTTCGGCCTCAAGCAACGGCCCTTGTTCCGAAGTCTCGATCCACTCGACGTGCTCGTTCTCCCACCGCTTTCGAAACTTGCTCGAGACCACTCGATCGTCCCGCACCACTACGAGCACGCGATCGGCCAACGAAAGGCGTGACGACGCGGTCAAACTCAGTTCGCTCAGCCGCTTCGCCGTTACGTCGCTGTAAACGTACTCCGAGATCATGGTCGGACTGCTCGATTCGGACGCGACGTCCACTCGCCGTGCCGCCCCAAGAGCACTCAGCTCGCGCAGATAGGCTCGCCCAGATTCACACGGGTCCCACAGCACTAGGGACGAGAGGCGCAAATCATAGGCCGCGGCCGACGTTCCGAGGATCGTGGCGCCCATTCGCATACCCACCGCCGAAACCGAAGGGACTTCGAGCGACCGCAGGAGCGCTACACCTTGGTCGACTCCCTCTTGCCACGCATGATCGAACTCGTCGTCGTCCAGCGATCCACTGGAGTCGCCTGTACCGAAGTGGTCGAAGCGAAGCGAGGCGAAACCATCCATCGCCAAGGAAATGGCGAGACCGCGGAGTGCTCGACGGGCGAGACGCCCCTCTCTGCCGATGGGAGGCGACAGCAGCACCCCACCGCGGGACAATTTACTCCCCGGTAAGGCCAGCCGACCGAAGAGCGGTCGGTCGGTGGTGCCGAACCAAATGCTCTCTTCGCGAAACTCTTCAGTGGGTACCGACGCCATTAAGAGGATTCTAAGAGCGGGTTCATCGCGGTGATTTGCCCGAATCTGCTGAACTGGCTGGTCAAGGTGGAGGGAGACCGTCCGCACCGAATTCGACCGGGCCACCAGGGGTGACGGGAGGTCAAGGGTAACTCTTTGCGGAACCAGGGTGCGGCGGCGGCGTCCCAGTTAACCATCCTCAATGACATGAACATCCAACCGCGTTCGTTCTTCGCCGTCGCCGCGGAGCCGGTGCGACCGAGTGCGGGCACGTGTTTCGCGCATCAGATGGATCCAGCGTAGAGCGGGCGAGCCATCGAGCCACGTGGAAGCGACGTCCGCTCGGGCTGGCCGCGCGCTCAGACACTGGGCTTTTCAAGGGTGCCCGCTGGCGTCGCGTCGATCGACGCCCTCACGGACCAACGGGAGGAGGCGCTCACCGAACTCGATCGCGTCAACGAGCGGATCGAAGCCCTTGAGGAGCAAGGTAGTAATGCCGAGGTCGTAGTAACGCAGCATGGCTTCAGCGACCTGCTCGGGCGTACCGACGAGGGCCGTCGAGTTGCCAGCTGCGCCCGTCAAGTTGGCGACCTTCATCCAGAGCCGTTCATCATAGATGTCCTGGTCCGCAGACATTTCAATCAGTCGAAGGCGGCCCACCGACGTGGTGCCGCGCGTGTCGCGATCGATGGAGTACGTCGCGTTACGCTCGCCCCCCAGTCCCTGGTACGTCTCTCGGTCACCGGCGATGCGCTCCTTGGCGAGTTCGATGCGCGACGCAGTTGTCTGCGCGATCCACTTCGCCTTCTCCCATGCCTCCGCCTCGCTGTCGGCGATGATGGGGCGAAGCGAGAGGCTGTAACGAAGCGTGCGGCCCAACTTCGCGGCAACTTGGCCGATGGCATCCATGCGCGCAGCCACCGCGGCGCGCGGCTCTCCCCAGAAGGCGTAGACGTCGGCCTGGGCCGCACCGACCTCGACGGCGGGAGCGGAAGCTCCGGCGAAGTAGAACGGGATTCCCCCGTGGGTCACCGGTTTGACCGAACTGAACGCGCCCTCGTAGCGGTAGAACTCTCCTTCGTAGTCAAAAGGCGTGTCTTCAGTCCAAAGACGGTTCGCGATCGACATCATCTCCCCGGTGCGTCGGTATCTCGCGTCGTGGGGCACGAAGTCTCCCTCTCGACGCTGATCCGCCTCGTCCCCGCCGGTGATGAAATGGATGGCGATCCTCCCACCGCCGCTCAGATGATCAAGGGTCGCCGCCATTCGAGCGAGCACCACTGGCTGGATAAAGCCCGGCCGCTGCGCGACGAGCACCTTCAGATTCTTCGTGCTGTTCAAGACGGTCGTGGCTACGGCCCAGCCCTCGGGGCCAACAGCCCCGTAACCGACCAGAACGCGATCAAAGCCGCCCTCGTCGTGCGCGCGCGAGATCTCCACGAGGTAGTCGCGGTCGATGACCGGGCCGTCCGTCCAGTCGACGACCGGACCGTCGACTAACGGACCCTTGATCTCCGACGCCTCCCTTGTCCCAACCATCCCGATGATCTCGACTGGCATTTCGATCTATCCTCCGTCCGTGCCGTCAAGGATGAGCCAACGCGCGTCCTCTTGATCCGGCGGCAGTCGCTCGGGTGAACGCCCACTTCGACGCTAACCTCTGATTCGTGGCTCGGGGCACGATCGATTCTACGTCCAGTGAGAAGCGCCCCCTCGTCGCCGTCGGCTACGGCCCGCGCTGCGTGCCGGTGATGCAGTTGACCGCGGCGGCGGCGGACGTCTGCGACCTTCTCTGGATGATCGACGGCTCGCTCCCGGAGATGCGCGAAATGACTGGGCTGCTCGACCGTTTCGGCCCCGTAGTGGACATCAGCGGACTCGGGGCCGACCAGATTCTCGCCGAACTGTCGGCGCCCTACCGGCCCGACGGCCTCGTCACCTACCTCGACGCGAACATGGCCACGTACGCGCGAGTGGCGAGCGCGCTCAACCTGTTTTTTCACTCGGTGGAGACGGCCGTCGCCCTCACCGATAAGGCTCGCCAGCGCGCCCTCTTGCTCGGCGCCGGCCTGGCGACACCTGCCTGCTACGTGGTTGAGCCCGAGGCGTGCGCAACGGACCTTGACCTCATCGAGTCCGGCGTCGGCTGGCCCGCCGTGCTGAAACCACGCTCGGCTCAAGGTAGCCGCTATACGTTTTTCGTTCGTGACCGGGCGCAGCTGGATCACTACCTGAAGGCCCTCGGACCGACGCGACCGGACATGGTCCTCGAGGGGTATCTCCCCGACGACCCGGCGCGCGCTGCCGAGCCCTACGCGCAGTACGTCTCGGTTGAGAGCGTCGTCGCGCGTGGGGTCATCAGCCACCTGGCCTTGACGGGCCGCTTCCCGCTGGCGGAGAACTTCCGAGAGACCGGTTTCTTTATACCGGCCTCGTTGGACGGCGCCGACCAAGCAGCAGTGCTGGCGCTGGCCGCGTCGGCAATTGGCGCACTCGGCGTCACGACGGGCTGCTTGCACACCGAGGTCAAGTTCACTCCCGACGGACCACGGGTGATCGAGGTGAACGGACGAGTCGGCGGGGGCGTGCCGGAGATGCTCGAACGTGCCGCGGGTCTGGCACTGGTGGAGATGACTCTGCGCCTCGCGCTTGGAGAAGCGATACGGATCAACGGAC
This sequence comes from Acidimicrobiales bacterium, assembly GCA_035533495.1. GTDB lineage: Bacteria > Actinomycetota > Acidimicrobiia > Acidimicrobiales > RAAP-2 > RAAP-2. Next base: position 27,849 of record DATLTW010000070.1, read on the forward strand.
CCGTCATTACCGAGCGCATCGGGTACCGGTTCTTCCTGCAACCGCCGGCCGTCTCGGCCACTGTCGAGGCGATCACCGGCATCGACGAGGTGAGCGAACATCCCGGCGTCGACACGATCACGGTGCACCAGGGACCTGGAGCCAACCTGGACTGGAGGGACGGATCGCGCAATCACATCATGGCCGTGGTCGGCTCGGCGCACGATGACGCGGAACTGCAAGCGGTAAACCGGCTCCTCAACCAAGAGGTAACGGTCACGTACGCCAACGTGAGTCACTACTAGTGACGGTGCGGCTGGCGCGGGCCGCGCGGGCGCGCGTCGATCGCTCAGCCGACGACGGCGCCGACCGCGCGCGTTGGACCTGTGCGTTTGTCAACAACATGCCCGACGCCGCCTTCGACGCGACCGAGCGACAGTTCCTCGAGCTCCTCGACGCGGGTTCGGGACCTGACGTCATCGAGGTGAGTCGCCACTCGTTGGCGGGTGTCCCGAGGGGAGAACGTACGGCGGCAAGAATCGCTCAGCAGTACTCACCCGTCGGGGACATTCACTCTTACGCGCCGGACCTACTGGTCGTTACGGGATCGAACCCGCTGGAGTTCCATATTGAAGACGAGCCGTACTGGGGCGAACTGGTTGAGTTGCTCTCGTGGGGACGCGACAACGTCCATTCCATGCTGCTCTCGTGCCTGTCGGCGCACGCGGCGCTCAGCATCTTTGACGACGTCACTCGAGTCCGTCTGCCTTTCAAGTGCACCGGCGTCTTTGCCCAGAAGGTTGACGAGGACCATCCGCTCACTGCAGGATTGGATTCGGAGATACTCCTGCCCCACTCCCGCCAGAACTCCGTACCCCACGACGATCTGCGACGAGCTGGCTATCAAATAGTCATCGAGTCCGACGCCGTCAGCTGGAGCGTCGCCACCCGTGACGAACTTGGTTGCAACGTCGTGCTCGTCCAGGGCCACCCCGAGTACGACCCGTCCAGTCTTTTGCGCGAATACCATCGCGACGCCAATCGCTACGTGCATTTTGCGCGCGACGACTTGCCTATCTTGCCACTGCACTGCGTGGCCCCAGAGGACTGGGAACAACTCGAAATGATGCACCAAGCGATGATCGAGGGCGAGCGAGATCCGGCATTGATCGACTCGTACCCGTTCGAGGACGTCGGCGCGCGAGCACCGTGGCTTTGGCGCTCGATGGCAATTCGTTTTTACGCAAACTGGTTGGCTAGCGTCAAGATCGGGAAGGACTGAATCGATGCACGACGAGACGATCGCCATTCATGGTGGCTACCAAGCCGACACGACACGTGCGGTCGCCGTACCCATCTATCTCACCGTCGCCAATGACTTCATCGACGCCGAGCACGCCAACGCGATCATGGACCTGGCAATACCGGGATTCCACTACAACCGGATCAACAACCCCACGAACGACGTCTTGGAGAAGCGCATCGCGGCCCTGGAAGACGGGACGGCCGCGCTCGTAGTGGCTTCGGGCATGGCGGCAGTCAGCTACGCAATTCTTACCGTGGCCGTCGCTGGCTCGAACTTCGTGGTGGCGCCACAACTTTACGGCGCCACGTACACCTACTTTGCCCACGTGCTGCCGACCTTAGGCATCGAAGCGCGCTTTTCGCCGGATGACCTGGCCGAGTCGATCGCGGCGCTGATCGACGATCGCACCTGTTGCGTCTTCCTGGAGTCAATTGGCAATCCGGCGGGAAACGTCGTGGACTTAGAGGCGGTTGCGGACGTCGCCCATCGTGCCGGTGTGCCACTTATCGTGGACAACACGGTAGCCACGCCGTTGATGTTGAAACCGATCCATCACGGAGCCGACGTGGTCGTTCACTCGCTCACCAAGTTCATCGGCGGACACGGCACGACCCTCGGTGGCGCGATCGTCGACGGCGGAACCTTCTCTTGGACCGAACACGCCGAGCGATTCCCCCTCTTCAACGAGCCCGAGCCGGCGTTTCACAACGTGGTCTTTGCTCGAGATTTCCCCGAGCGGCCCTTCATCGTGCGAGCGCGCTCCATTCAATTGCGTAACACCGGGGCCACGCTCTCGCCCTTTAACGCCTTCCAGCTTCTCCAAGGGCTCGAGACGCTCGCCGTTCGCCTTGAGCGTCACGAGGCCAACGCGCGCGCCATCGCCAAGTACCTCGCCGCGGACTCGCGCGTCGAGTGGGTGAGTTTCGCTGGATTCCCCGACAATCCCTACCACCATCTGGTTGAGCGCTACCTCAAGGGTCACGTGCCGTCGATCATCACCTTCGGCGTGGCCGGGGGCTACGACGCCGGGTTGAAGTTCTTCGATTCGTTGCAACTCTTCAAGCGACTGCTCAACTTGGGCGACGCCAAGTCACTGGCGATCCACCCGGCCTCGACCACGCATCGCCAACTCAGCGAAGTCGAGTTGCTTGCGGTGGGGATCCGCCCCGAGACCATGCGCCTATCCATCGGACTCGAACACGTCGACGATCTCATCGATGACATCGACCAGGCACTCGAGAAGGCAACGAGCTGAGCATCGAACCGGAGAGAACTCCAGGGTCAGCCGATGATCGCCTCCACGCAGAGTTGCGCGTCGAGCACCGCGCGCAGGCGACTACGCGGCGAGGGCAAGTAATGAGTGAAGTACCGCACCCCTTCGGTCAAGACGCCCAGTAGCGATAGGTTCGCCTGTAGTCGACCCTCGGCGTCGTAGGGATGGAAGTCCTCGCTGATCGCCACGCTGCCCACTGTCGTATCCCCGTAACTGAACTGGGTGAGACGACCCTTGGCGTGAAGATGGCTGAGTAGCGGCGAACTCGATCGAGCCAACGAGGGCAGATCCAGATGACCGCGCACCACTCCTTCGACGATGGCCTCGGTAGGCTCGTCGAGTTTCGTTGAGCGAATGAGGACCCCGTCTTTCGCCGCGGTGACTTCTGGGTGTGGCCCGAACGGGACGTGGACCACCCCCGCGTCGAGCAGGCCCAGGAGTTGTTGTGAGCGAAGGGGCGGCGGTCCCGCCTCGAGACGATTGATGCGCCCACGCACGTTGGACTGAAAGTCAATGTACGACTCGAGGGAGAGTCCGCCGAATTCGATGACCCCGCGCATTTGGTCTCGCAAGATACGCGTCACCTCCTGCGCCGCTTTGACGGGACTGCCCCCAATAGTGAGCGCCTCGCGAAGATCGGTGGCGACCATCGCGTAGACGTGGGACTGGTAGTCGCCACTGGACCGGTAACTGGCGTCGGCGTCGGCGAAGACGTGGCTCGCGGGGTCGAAGGTGCCGTAGGTGGGCTCAAGGCGATCGACGGCCCGATTGAAATTCCCGGTCTGGAAACCCGACTCGAGGATCTGTCGTGTCGTGCTCGCGGCGACGAGACCGCCCTTCAAATAGGCGGCGTGGGTGTAGTAACGCACCTGCATCTCGGCGTACAAGAGCGGAAGGATGTCGTTTCGAAAGTCCACGCGCCGACGAAGTGGCGATCCGACCGGATTGCTCAGTCCCTTGAACGCTGCTGGCGTGCAGACCATGGGCTGGTAGTCACCTGTGGGGTCTACGCCGTGAGCGGATTTAGCGCAGTAGGGCACACCGGACCTCGAATAGAGAAAGATTTTGGGCTCGCGCCCGCTCGCCACGTAGCGCCTGCGGTCTCGGTCTTCCTCAAAGGTGCCACCACGTCCGATGGTGAAGGCGGTGAGTAGGTCGAAACCCACGAGTCCCATACCGGCGATGGCGACTGACGTACCCGGTCCCACGGACTCGTCGAAGTATGCGACGGGATATGGTCGCATGTACCGCACGTCGGAGGAGTCGCCGATGAGTTCGTCGTTATAGGTGTGCCCCGAAGTGAGCACCACGTGGTCCACGCTGATCGTCGTGCCATCGTCAAGCGAAACGGTCTCTCGCCCGCCGATCTCCGACGAGATGTCAGCGGCGGCGGCGTAGTGTCGCACGATCTCCAGATTCACTGGCGCGTGAGCGACGAGCATGTCATAGAACCAGGCAAGGTACTCGCCCATCAGTCGTCGCGGAAGGTAGTCCGTCAAAAGGATGGGGACGCCCGCGGTGCCGATTCGACATTCGTACCCCACCCATCGGTATCCCTTTTCTACGGCCCACTGGTAGAGCCCCATGGCGTAGGGAGGGTCTTCGTCTTCCGGTGACGCGTACAACGAGAGCTGTCCACAGGGGTTGTTGAGGACGAGGTAGTCGGGCTGGTCGGTGGTATAGACACCGCCGCCGAGTTGACCAGGTTCAATCACGTGCAATCGGATGGATGTCGTGAGACGACGTGCGCGACTTACGGTTCGCTCTAGCACGCACAGACCCCAAGAGCCGAGTCCGACGATGGCAAACTCGATCATCGCCTGGCGCGCGCTCGAACCCCGACGAACTCCGAATCCGGAAACGCCGTGCGAGCCCTCCACAATTGACACCGCATCTTCATACTGACGGCGGTCCCTTCTTCGCTCACGCAGTTGAACACGGTCGCGTCGCTGACGTGCCCGAAGTTCGTGTAGGTAAGATTATCCAACGTTCGAAAGGGGCCTTCGCGCTCGAGCGGCTCACGTCGGGTAGCTTCAAGAGAAAGGTCGACAATGGTGGACAACGCCAGCACTTTGCAGTTGGGCGCGCTGAACGTTCGCCGACTCGGTTTCGGAACGATGCAACTCACTGGGCGCGGCGTCTGGGGCCCCCCGAGCGACCACGACGGGGCCATTATGGTCCTGCGCCGCGCCGTGGAGCTGGGCGTCGATCTCTTTGACACCGCGGACTCGTACGGTCCGAACGTGGCCGAAGAGCTCATCCGCGAGGCTCTCCACCCCTATCCAACGTCGCTGAAGATTGCCACCAAGGCTGGCCTCACGCGTTCAGGTCCGGACCAGTGGGAGGACTGCGGGCGACCCGACTACCTTCGCCAACAGTGTGAGGGCAGTCTTCGCCGACTCGTGGTCGACCAGATCGACCTCTTTCAACTCCATCGAATCGATCCCAAGGTTCCAGCCGACGAGCAGTTCGGGGTGTTGAAGGCGCTGCGTGATGAAGGGAAGGTCCGCGAAGTTGGACTTTCCGAGGTGGGCGTCGCCCAGATTGAAGCGGCTCAGCGAATCGTCCCCGTGGTCAGCGTCCAAAATCAGTACAACATCGCCCAACGAAACGCCGACGACGTCCTGGACTTCTGCGAGCAACAGCGGATCGGGTTCATCCCGTGGTTCCCGTTGGCCAGCGGCAAGTTGTCGCGCCCCGGTGGCCCGCTCAGCCAGATTGCTCAAGAACTCGGTTCAACCGAGTCTCAGGTCTCGTTGGCGTGGCTGCTTCGCAGGTCTCCGGTTATGGTGCCGATTCCGGGAACCGCGTCGCTTACGCATCTCGAGGAAAACTGTGGCGCGATTGCGATCACGTTGACGGACACCCAGTACCAGGAGTTGACCGACGCACGCAAACCACTTCGTCGATGGACCCTGGGCGACTAGAGGAAAGTGAATACGCGATGAGCGCAGATCTGGTCATCAGAAACGGCCTCGTCGTTGACGGCACGGGCGCTCCGGCACGTCGCGTCGACGTCGCGATTGATGGTGATCGGATCATCGAGGTGGGCGACGACATTCTTCGCGGTCGACGCGAGATTGACGCCGAAGGCTTACTCGTGACGCCCGGGTTTGTGGACCCCCATACTCACTACGACGGCCAGGCGACGTGGGACCCACTGCTCGCCCCGTCCTCGCACCACGGGGTGACGACCGTGACGATGGGTAACTGCGGCGTGGGCTTCGCTCCCGTTGCACTCGATCGCCACGACTGGCTTATCGAAATGATGGAGGGCGTAGAGGACATCCCGGGTACGGCGCTGCACGAAGGACTTCGCTGGGGCTGGGAGTCGTTCCCGGAGTATCTCGACGCCCTGGACCGCCAACCGCGCACGATCGACGTGGGTACGCACGTCCCGCACGCCGCGCTGCGCGGATTCGTGATGGGCGATCGTGGGGCTGACGCGGCCGAGCAGCCGAGCGAGGATGAGCTCAGGCAGATGGCCGACCTGCTCAAGCAGGGTCTCGGCGCAGGAGCTATTGGAATCTCGACGTCACGAACAGAGCGTCACCGCACGAGCACCGGGGAGAACCTCGGGACCCTTCGAGCCCGTGAACCCGAACTCCAAGCCTTGGCCTCCGTGTTGCGCGCAACCAACAAAGGAGTCTTTCAACTCGTCTCTGACAGTTATCGGACGACGGACGACCATTTCGCCACATCGGAGTTCTCACTAATCGCCGAGTTCGCTCGCACGAGCCAGCGCCCGGTCAGTTACACGGTGCAACAAGATCGCGAATCTCCTGAGCGATGGCGCGACCTTATGGCGCTGGCCGAATCGCTCCAGTTAGAGGGACTCGACGTCAAGGCGCAGGTTGCTCCGCGTCCAATCGGAGTACTTCTCGGTCTCGAAGCGTCGGCCAACGTGTTCACCCCGGCGAAGGCCTACGCCAGGATCGCGGATCTTCCACTCGCTGAGCGTGTGCGTGCCTTAAGTGACCCCGACGTTCGCCAGAAGGTACTCCAAGGCCACAGAACGCTGACCTCAGGGGACGACGCCTTCGCGGGCTTCGCCTTCTTCGCTCGCTTCGACGACATGTACGTCCTCGATGAGCCCGTGAACTACGACCTTGACGCCAGCCAGTCGTTGGGAGCGACGGCTCGAAGAATGGGCCTCGATCCGCGCGAGTACGCCTACGACGTGCAACTGCTGCGTGACGGGCGTCAACTTATCTACACGCCCCTGTTCAACTTCGTCGGGGGCAATCTCGACGCGGTGCACGAGATGATTACTTCGCCGGTGGCGATGTTCGGACTTTCCGACGGCGGCGCTCACTGCGGCGCGATCTGTGACGCGAGCATGACGACAAGCTATATGACACTGTGGGCTCGTGATCGATGCAGCGAAGAAAAGATTCCCATCGAGTCAGTGGTCCACCAGTTGACCCGTCGTCCCGCGTCACACTTCGGTTGGTTCGACCGGGGCCTCGTCGCCCCCGGTCTCCTCGCCGACCTCAACGTCATCGACTTCGAGAGCCTCTCGTGCGCGTCCCCGGAGATAGTGACGGATCTGCCCGCGGGGGGACGTCGACTGCTCCAGTCAGCGAAGGGCTACCGGTGGACCGTCAAACGTGGAGCGGTCACCTTCGAAGACGGCGTGTCGACCGGTCAGCTTCCGGGCAAACTGATTCGCGGCACGCAACCTGGCCCCCGGTGAAACCTCGGAGTTGACGATGTCTGACGTCCTCCACGTGATCGTGGATCAGGCTCGAAGCGGACCTGCTCTTCCGGCCCTCAAGGACCAGTATCGCGAACTCAACTACGCCGAGCTCGTCGAGGAGGTGGCTCGACTCGGTACCGGGTTGACCGCACGCGGCGTCACGGTGGGAGATCGGGTGGCCCTCTTGCTACCTAACTCCGTCGACTTCGTCGTCGCGGCGCTGGCGAGCCTATGGATTGGCGCGATCTTCGTCCCCCTCGCCTTCAGCGACCCGAACGCCCGGTTGGTGACGTTCGTCGCCGACTGCGCACCCGCGCTCGTGGTCACGTCCGACGTTGAGGGAGAAGAGCCTCCGCTACCCCCCAAGCTGGGCGATTCGGCGCTCGTCGCGATCTCAGCTCTGCGCAGCGAAGCACCCGCCGCCGCGCTGGTCGACGACTTCGCGCGGGTGGCGTACATGATCTACACGTCGGGCACGACGGGAACGCCGAAGGGGGTGCAGATTAACAGCGCCGCGTTCGGCGCTGCGGTGCGGGCGACGTCGAAAGCGCTCGGCCTGGATCGCGCCACGCGTACGTTGTGCGTCTCCCCGTTCCACTTCGATGGATCCTTTGGCACACTCTTCCCCACCTTGTTCGCGGGAGGCGCGGTCGTCATCTGGCCCCGCGAATCGCTGTTATTCCCCCAGACATTCTTCCGGACAATCGAAAGAGAAGAGATCACCTACACCGGCTTCTCACCCAGCTACCTCCGGCTACTGCTCGCGAGCCCCCATATGACCAAGCTCGCCGACTCGTCGCTTGAGCTGATCGCTCTCGGCGGCGAGGCCGGCTCTCTCGCCGACGTGCGTACGTTGTGGTCGATAGCGCCCCAGATCCGCGTGTTCAATCGCTACGGACCCACCGAGACCGCCATCGCCGTTACCCACGTCCTGCTCACTCCCGAGCTGACGGCAGAGGGAACGGTGCCCCTCGGGTCACCACATCCCGACGTCTCCTTTTACTTGGTAGACGATGACGGAGCGATCATCGAGGAGTCCAACCGAACGGGCGAGCTCTACATTGGTGGAGCGCAACTGATGGACGGCTACTGGGGAGCGCCGACACTGACGAACGACGTCCTTCGAAGCGACGTCGTGCCCGGCGAGACGCTCTATCGCACGGGCGATCTCGTCTACCGCGACCGGAACGACCTCTACGTGTACGTGGACCGCGCCGATCGAGTGATCAAACGAAGCGGGGTGCGAATATCGCTCATCGAACTCGGAGACGCGATGCGAAACTTGGCCGGAGTCTCAAGCGCAGCCTGCGTGACGTTCGATGACGAGGGCGAGCTCGGCATCGTGGCCTTTGTCGTCACCGACGGGGCAGTCTCGACCCTCGAACTCCGTAAGGCCGCACTCGAGCAGCTGCCCGAAAACATGCTGCCCAACCGGATCGATCTCGTCGACGTACTCCCGCTGACTTCCTCGGGCAAACTCGACGAGCGGACGTTGCTGTTAGGAGCGGGTCTAGCGCCACTGCGGCCAGCGACCATTTCTGACAGCCCTCCATCGTCGACTTGATGAGCAGGGGGTTATGCTCCTCTTCCAAGGGGCGAGCGGACCGCGCGGTGTCACTCTCTCGAACCAGCCCCCTACGTATGAGTGGCGAGCACCTCGGAAAGATGTCTCTTAACTGAACCTCTTTCATTACAGAGGGATCTTTCCAAGTGGGCGAGTCGGCGTTGGCCGAATTGGTTCCTAGCCGTCCAAGGTGCCGTCGAGGACCGCTACGGCCCGCGATACACCGATATTCTCGATGGAGCCGTGAGTGACGTCGCCAGAACCTCGAGGAATGCTCGCTGGCCTCCGTCCAACTGCCACCGCGGAGTCACGAAGAACCTCGTTCATGACATCACGATCACGATCTAACTGCGAGACGCTCGACTAGGAGCCGACGAGCCGGGCCACGACGGGCGCGAAGGCCTCCATCGACTCGCCCGGCACCACTACGTTGCTAAAGCCCCACCTCTCGCGACGCTCGAAGAGACGTTCACAGAGCTCGTCCTCGGTTCCGATAAGGAGAATGGGGAGATCGAGCGCCCCCTCCCCTGGGAAGCCGAGCATCGCTGCGCTGCGCACAGCGGCGCGGCGACTACCCACCACCATGACGGCGATGGCTGCAATCTGAAGTTCGAGCGAACTGAACCGGTCACCCGCCGCGGCGCGCACCCAGCCCAAGCACCGATCGTAGTGATCGAAGGTGGCTTCGCTCGCCACGTCACCGCCCTTCTCGCCAGAAGCCAGGCTCGTGTTCACGCCCACGATGTCCGCTTGCTCTGCCGCCACCGTGAGTATTCGCTTGCTCCCACCCCCGACGATGATGGCGGGCGGCGAAGCCGGGCGGGGATCGCAGCAAGCGCTGCGCACCGTGTAGTGACTGCCCTCGAACGTAGACTCTCCTTCGCTCCATAGCGCCTTCATGATCGTGAGGCTCTCGGCCAGGCGTTCCACGCGCACGCCCGCGTTGTCGTACTCGATCCCCGTTTCCTCGTAGTCACTGCGGAGCCAGCCGGCCCCGAGGCCCACCTCGATCCGTCCTTCTGCTGCCAGTCCGAGAGAGGCAATCTCCTTCGCGAGAACCACCGGGTTACGCAGGTCATTGTTCAACACGAGCGTCCCGACGTGGAGAGTCGTAGTCGCCTCCGCCGCCACGGTGGCAGCGACGAGGGGGCCGAATTGGGCATCAAAGTGGTCCGTCACGTAAAGCGCCGAGTAACCGAACCCCTCCGTCATGCGGGCACGCTCCCTCCAGGCGGACATGGTCGGAGCGACTGACGAGTGTAGGGCGAATCGGAACGGGAGCATGTTTAGAGGAGCCTCCATGGCTGATATGAAGGCCACGGACGCGAACCGGCCGGCACGCAAAGAGTCTTCGCCCCCAGGTATACCATCACTCCCAGGTATATATTGTCGGCGTGCCAGTAAACGCGAAGACTTTGAGCGGGGAAACAGCGCCGAGTGACGTAGTGAAGGTCCTACGCGAAGACGGTTGCGTGATCATCTCGAACCTCGCTTCTCCCGACGTGATGGATCAGATTTTGGCCGAGCTAGAGCCGCACATCGCCGCCACCCGAGGCGGAGATACCGACTTCTTGGGCCACGCGACGCGGCGTATCGGCGCGCTCATCGCCCGCTCGCCGAGCGCGCGCTCCCTCGTCACCCACCCCACCATATTGAACACGCTCGATCTCGCTCTTGGTGACCACGGCAGTACGTTCCAGATTGATTTGACTCAACTCGTGGACATCGGCCCTGGTGAACCTGGGCAAATGATCCATCGAGACCAATGGTCGTACGACCACTTTCCGTTCCCGAAGGGATTCGAAGCGGAGATTGGCACGATGTGGGCAGTGACCGACTTCACTGAAGAGATGGGCGCCACCAGGGTAATCGTGGGCAGTCACCTTTGGGAAGACGATCTCTCAGAGTTGGACCCGGCTCTGACTGCCGGTGCAGTCATGAGCAAAGGCTCGGTCCTGCTCTATGTAGGGTCGATCTACCACGGTGGGGGCGCCAACAAATCCAACGTCCGCCGGATCGGGATGAATGTTGGATACTCCCTCGGGTGGCTTCGTCAAGAGGAGAACCAGTACCTTGCGTGTCCCCCCGAAATTGCCCGCACGCTCCCCGAAGGGCTTCTTCGGCTAATGGGGTACCAGCGCGGTTCCGTCGCCCTCGGCTACGTCGACGATCTGAGAGAGCCGCTGGACTGGCTGTACGATCTTCCCTCGGTGCAAACGGACTACTACGAGTACCGACGCAGCGCTCGCAGGCTCCTCAAGCAAACGGGACCGTACGCTCCGTCATCGAACTAGGGAAGTGGTTCATCGAGTTGGCAAAGGCTCGAGAGGCGACGCGACCTCTACAAAGCATCTCGACGACGTTCTTCGGAGAAGACGGCCGAAGCCGTCGACACGTCCTCGTGCCACGTCGTCAGCCAGCGTGGCCGTGCGTCCAGGGAAGCCGCTGCGCAAGCCCAATCACGGCCGCTCTTCGATCGTTCACCTCGCAAGGTACGGTCGTCGTGGCTTCAAGATCTCCTACTAAGGGAGGACCAACGCGGAGAAGCACTCGCCACCGCGATGACTCTATAAACCCTTGACTTGCGAAGACTCTAAAGAGCGAGGAACGATTATCAGTGATCTCGGTGCTCTGCACATCGTTTTACCGTCAGTCAGCAGAGCAACTAGCCCGGAGTAACGACGACACCCAAGGACTCCAGCGCACTTCGAATTGCCCCCACCGACTCGAACGTGCTCTTTCTCAACAGCTCATCCGGGAATTCGATGTCAAACGCGTCTTCCAAAGCGAGCATCACGTTCACGCTGGCGTGAGATGTCAACCCGTTCTCGAAGAGGTCGTCGTCGTCGCTCAAACTTGACGCAACCATCGGAAGTCGACCATGCGTATCGAGTACTTCTCGGATCGTTGCGTCGACGTTACTCACCGACTCGTGCCAAACTGACGTTTTTTCAATTGTGCCACCACCACGGCTGTAGCGATCGCGCCACCGTGGCTGAGGCTCAGGGCCATTGGACCGACCCCCTGGCGACGGGCTAGTTCGGCCGCTTCACCGCTGAGCACGATCTCAGGCTGTCCTCCCTCAGTACGTCGCACTTCGATCGCCTTCCAGGATGGTACCGTCCCTCGCGTATCGAGAATCTTCAACACTGCCTCTTTCGCCGCGAAGCGTGCGGCTAGCCCACGGGCCATGGTAAGAGGATTCTCACCGCAGCTCTCAAGTTCGTGGATCGTAAAGAGGCGGCGAGAGTAGCGCGCCCCGAACTCTCGAATCGACGCCTCGACTTCGTCAATTGGCTGCACGTCAATCCCGACGAGGATCTTCACACGCCACCGTCTAACTGCCAATCAATTCTTCGATCTCCCGACGGAGTACCACGTCGCGAACGGTCCGATGGCTTCGCGGTTCTGTTGTCAAAGTATCTCCCGGCTACAAAGCGGATCTAATGCCATGTTAGTAGTTAACGCGTCATTTTCTAAACACCCAACTCGACTCCGCATCGAGATGGCATTTCATGTGGAGCGTGAGATGCGGAGTCGGGCCGCCTTGGTGTCAAAGAACAATTGTTCTAGCTGGCGCCGCGGTCTTAAACGACGAGTGCGAGCAACTAAGTGTTCGACTTCCCAGCAAGCCATGATTCGTTCCACCAAAGATCGAGATCCCCTTCAACTACGTGATCACGACTTGAGATACTCGGCCACCCAGTCAATCTGCATAGACTCAGGAGCGGTCGGACATTGACGGTGCTCTACGCATTCCTGTCGCTGCTCGAAGTCGAGCGTCATCGGCGCCTTCGAGATGTCCGCAGCCACTCGGAACTGTCCCCAGATGCGTCCGTCGACCGTGTAGAGAATGTCCGTTGGCGTCCAAATGATGCCCCACGTGTGCCAAAGCGTCATGTCGATGACGACTTTCGAACGAACGACGTTGTTGGCCTTTCCGAAGTGAACCGAACTGGTAGTGGACGCGACCGTCCCACCCGTCTCATTGAAATCAATTTCGGGTGGCCACATGTGTATGGCGGCCGGCCAGAGCAGTTGCACCGCAGTTGGGCCCGCGCCGGAGACCCGAGAGCGTACGAAGTACGCGCCGTACACGTGAGCAACTCCGCACTGGCATATCCCTCCAGTAACCCACCGGTTATACCACTGCGTGTCTCGGTAGGTGTTGAGTTGCAACACGCCATCACTCACTATGACGTGAGAGACGCCGAAATGGGCTCCGGGATCGAACAGGGGCACTCCAGTGAAGACTTCCCACCCCGGAGGAATCGTGGTGCCCGTAAAGTCGTTCTCGTAACTGAGCGTGTAGCCCACGAGGGCCTGCGGACTCGGAGGAGCCTCTCCGGAAGGCTCCGCACTGTCAAGTATGCCGACGGGATACCTGCCATTCAAGTTGAAGGGCGTAACGTGGATCGGCGCGCCGTGAGCGCTTGCCACCGTTGGCCATTGAACGATGAGAGATGCAAGCATCGCCGTGATCACGGTGACGACCGCGACCTGACAAAGCTGCGATGGCGTTCGGGCGAACGCCAAACCTAAATGAGTGCTCTTCTTCGAAGCGTTCATGCCAAGCCCGGGATTGGTAAAAGGATGAATCCACCAAAGAGAGTAGCGCCGCGCCCTCGGTGTTCGTCGATGAATTATCATGTTCGCGGCGACCAGCCTTCCGGGCGATCACTGTCGTGCACCGATCTCTCGCGCATTCCAGTGTCTTGTTGGACGCTAATGCTCTAGTATCGCTCTTGAAATGCCCGGGGCCATAGAAACTGAACTAACTACCTCAAGCCATCACTCAGGCTTTACAACGTGGTGCCAATTTCTCGAAGTTCGAGAGGCTGTCGATTCAGCGCGCGTCACTCTATGGAAAACTGCGAACTTTGAAGAGGGCGAGATTAATCCAGAAAAGTGCACGGAAGTCGATGAGTCCACGACATGAATGAAGGCACAATCGGGAGCGCTCTCACTGAGAGGCGTCTGGAGCTCGGCATCTCTAAAGTGGAAGCAGCTGAGAAAGTCGGCATGAGCCGCACGACGTACAGTTCGTACGAACGCGACGCGCAGCGCCCGTCGGTCGACGTGTTTCCCGCGCTCGCCACGTTCTTAAATATGACAATAGAGGAGCTCCTAGTTTTGTATGGCGCGACGGCAATCGCCGCATTACGTCCATCATTAGATCGCGTACTTTCTGAGTCAGACGTCCCGTCCAACCACGAAACTGAATCAGGCAAAGAGCAAACTGTTGCTGACGAATCGTACTGGCTCGGATCCGCCACGCCCGTTCAAGGCACTTCGGAAGTTCCTGACGTCCCCGACGTGCCCGACGTTTCCGGTGTGACCAACGTTTCCGATGTACCCGACGTTTCCGATGTACCCGACGTATCAAACACTCCCAATGTGCCCGAGTTGTCAACCTTTCTCGAGGAAAAGTTCATGCCGAGCATTCGAGCGGGCGAAGAAAAACAGATGAAAAAGAAAAAGAAAAAGAAAAAGAAAAAGGGTTAGAGTTAAAATGCGTTGTCCGAAGGAGACATCGATGAACGCAATCTTCACGGCCGCCTCTGGTTTTCGAGTGACTTTGAATTGATCGTAAGGTTGTCGCCATCTTAAAGTCGAAGACGCACTGAATAGTTTCTTTCGACAGTTTCCAACTTCGAATCTCTAGTCCACCCGCCTTTCTCAAGAAGGCGAGAGACTAAGAGTTGAACGAGATCGCGGGTTCGTCCACTACTGATGCGGGGACAAGAGGAGCCACCTTTCGCCCTCAATTCTTCGCCTTTACTCTTTGGCTTGCTTGGTACTAAGTTGCGCACATGAGGGTGTCGGCGCTTGCGATGAGGGTCGCGGCGCTGCTTTGCGTCGTCCTCCTTTTATTCGCGACCACGACGGTTGCGCCGCCCCAGGCGTCGGCGGCCGCGGGCGCCCCGACCGTCGTCATCAACTCGCCGCCCGGTGGCGGCACCTACAGCGTGGGTCAGTCGGAGCCCACCAGCTTCACCTGCACCGCCGGGACGGGCGCGACGCTCACGAGCTGCACCGACAACAACAACGGCTCGGGCACCAGCGGCACGCTCAACACCTCTGCGGTGGGGGCCGGCCAGAACTACACCGTCACGGTCATCCAGTCCGACGGCCAGACGACCAGCGCCTCGATCACGTACACGGTGGCCGCCACTTCGGGCGGTGGTGGTCCGGGCGGCGGCCCGGGCGGCGGCACTACCATCACCCAGACGTCACCGACTTCGGGCGCCACGACGCCGGCGGTGTCGGCAACATTTAAGCCAGGACCTATCACAGTTTCGAACAACACGGGCCCAGTGACCTTCACTGTAACGAGTAGCGCCGACGGCCTCACGCTCAGTGGCAGTCAGATTTCCACTACCGGCGGTCTCGCACTGGGTGTGTACAAGATCTCGGGCACCGACCGTGACACGGGTGGTGACACCGGCACCTGGACCTTTACACTCACAGTTTCAAACGCCATCACCCAGACATCTTCGACCACGGCTGGCACCACGTCGAGATCATCAAGCACGTTTACGCCTGGTTCCATCACCGTTGCCAACAACACGGGCGCGGTCACCTTCGTCACGACTGTGTCCAGCACCGGTCTCAAGGTAAGCGGCCGCGGTGTCATCACCACGACGGGCACGCTGGCCGCGGGGTCCTACACGGTGTCCGGTACTGACAGCGACGCGAGCGACAACGTGGGCACCTGGACGTATACCCTCACGGTCAGCAACCCTGTAGTCACTGTTACCTATAGCGCCAACGGCGGTAGTGGCTCCATGGCCGCAGAGCGTGACAACAAGCCAACGGCGTTGACGAACAACCATTTCACGCGCGCCGGGTACACGTTCACCCACTGGAACACTGCCGCCAACGGATCGGGCGCGAGCTTTGCGAACGGTGCCACCTATCCGTTCACAACGTCCACCACTCTTTACGCCCAGTGGAAGGCTGGCAGGGCGGTGGCGCATTCAGTTGCGTTTAGCGCCAACGGTGGCAGTGGCTCGATGGCCGCAGAGCTTGACAACACGCCGACGGCGTTGACGACGAATCGATTCACGCGTAGAGGACACACCTTCACCCACTGGAACACCGCCGCCAACGGATCAGGCGCGAGCTTCGCGAACGGTGCTACCTATCCGTTCAAGACGTCCACCATTCTCTACGCCCAATGGATAGTTGCCAAGCCTGCGGAACGTACCGTGACGTTCAACGCCCACGGCGGCAAGGGCTCTATGCCAGCGGAACGTCACGCCAGTCCAAAGGTATTGGCGACCGATCGATTCACGCGAGCGGGATACAGCTTCTTCAAATGGAACACCGCCGCCAACGGATCAGGCGCGAACTTTGCGAACGGTGCAACCTATCCGTTCAAGACGTCCGCCACTCTCTACGCCCAGTGGCGCCACACGGCGGTCGCGCCGGCGAAAGACTTCACGTTTACCTTGGGCCCCTTCGCATTCAAGTCATCGTCACTGTCCGTTCCCTTAAAGGCACAGATCGGTAGCCTGGCGAGTGAGATCAAGGCAAACCGAGACACGAGAATTGCGCTCGTGGGCTACGGCGACAAGCTAACGCTGGCCAATCAACTGAATGAGTCGAAATGGGCGGCAAACTTCACGCTGAGCGAACATCGAGCCCATGCGGTTGGGTCGTATTTGAAGCTGCGTCTCGCGGCCCTCGGCGTGAAGGGCTACACGATCACGACAAGGGGGAATGGAGCCGTTTCCCCAACTTCGGGTGGTGCGTCGACGAAGCAGACCATGAGCTACCTCGTGATCGCGACCCTCACGTAGGGAGACTGCTGAGCAGTTTCACCGTCACCTCAACGGCGACTGTTCGTTGTCGATGCCAATCTTGAGTAGTTGCATTGTGATGCCCGCAATGAACGCCTCAAGACTGTCGACTGTTCATCCGGTGACGCGAGGTTCTCCTCGTCGACGAAATTGAGGCCGGCACGCAGATCGAAACCGACGTCGCTCACCACGACTTTCGTTCACGAACATTCGAATGACTTCAGAAGTTTCATAAGTTGTTGCACCCGGGCACCAACACGGACACTGAAGAACTGGCTCTATTCGATCGAACTCACACGAAAGCCACAAATGGCGACCATATCAACGACAACTCGATCACTTTTCGAAATTCATCGTGAATGATGTCGGGACCCTCCGATTTATCGGGGGCGTTTCTCAGTGCTCAGCTGAGGTGGTCTTCCCCAACATGCCCTTGCGGGGGTGGGCCACGTTCGTCGCACTTCCTATTTTTTGTCTACTACAGACCGTGACGTACGCGTCGCTTTCGCTCTGTAAACTTCGGACGCTCCGCGGCGCGTTCCACGCACTCAACCGAACAACGTCGTGACGATCTAACTTTGGCCACGAGTCACGAGAGTGCATCGTCGAAATCCGCGAATATCGTCATGATGCCCGACACTGGTCTCCGTCGAGGCACCGGATGTTTCACCCCATCTTTCCTAAGTGAGGGGAAGCGGGAAGCGATTCAAATTAACTTGCATAGTACGTTAGACGTAGTAGTCTAGGGTCAATGAACAAACGAACATCCTCAGTTATCGACCAATTGGGCCGCCAGAGCGAGCCGGCGGTTCTCATCTTGACGAGCCTCGCGTCGGGTTCAAAGCACGGATACGCACTCGCCAAAGACATCACGTCGTTTGCCGGCGTCAACCTGGGTCCGGGCACCCTCTACGGAGCCATTACGAGACTCGAGGAACGCGGACTCATCGCCCCTGCTCCCAGTGAAGAGCGTCGCCAGCCCTACGTGATCACGACGAGTGGACGCGCGGCGCTCGAATCGGCTGTTCGCGAAATGCGCGCGCTGGCCGATGAAGGAGCGCGGCGCCTACGACTTCGAACTCATAATCAGCAGCTTCACCCTCGCCCAATAGTGACGGGAGTTGCACCGTGAGTGTGAGCGACCGCTACGAGAAGATTGTTCGATGGTACCCCGCGAAGTGGCGAGAGCGCTACGGACCGGGTCTCGCCGCACTCTTGGAAGACACGTACGGTGACCAACGCGTGCCGCTGCGAATTCGTGCTTCGCTCGCGCGCGCCGGCGCACTCGAGCGCGCCCGAGAAGTCGGCGTACTCGGCGACGCCTCCGCCCCGAGTGAACGGCTCCGCACCGGATCACTCCTCGTTCTCTGCGGCTGGTCCCTCTTCGTGGTCGTGGGAACGGTCTTCACGAAGTTCACCGAGCACTGGAGCGTCGCGACGCCGGTGGCGAGGCGTTCGCTACCCTCGATCGGTGACTCCGCCGTGCAGTGGGCGGGGGCGCTGAGCATCGTGATCGTCCTCGTAGCTGCCGTGATCGCGCTACCGACGC
>DATLTW010000071.1:0-4579 GCA_035533495.1 Acidimicrobiales bacterium
TGACCTCATGGAACAGTGCCGCCAACGGATCGGGCGCCTCATACGCACTCGGCCAGAGCGTGACGCTCACAACGTCGACAACGCTCTACGCCCAGTGGAACTCCGTACCCGAGATTATGTTGCACTTTGTGAGTGATGGTGGAAGCGGCCCGCTCACTACCTTGAGCGGACTGCTGGGCGCGACGGTCGCGTTGCCCGGCCGATCAAGTTTGGTGAAGTCTGGTTATACCTTGAAGTCGTGGAATACTGCCGCCAACGGATCAGGAACGTCGTACGCCCTCGGCCAGAACGTGACGCTGACCACGTCGCTGACGCTCTTCGCCCGGTGGACCGGCACGGCCACCGCGGTGCTGTATGGCGCGGTAGGACTTTTCGCCAAGAACGCGACGCAGTTGACGACGGCGATGAAGTCTCAGGTGCGCCACCTAGCCGGGGTCATTAAGGCCAAGGGGTACAAGAAGGTTTCTCTGTTCGGTTACACCGCCGAGACGGGACTCTCTTCTCTTGACCTGTCGCTTAGCAGGTCGAGAGCGATGAGCGTGGCCGACTACTTGCGAGAGCAGTTGAGCGCGCGCAAGGTCAAGGGCGTCGTGATCTTGGCCGCCGGTGAGGGTTCGATCGCCAAGATGAAGGCTCACCAGTACTCGCGCGTGGAGGTGTTCGTTCTCTAACTCGCTCGACAACGACGAGACATTGCGGCCCCAGACTATCGAGCCGGTGGAGGGATTTGAACCCCCGACCTGACGATTACAAATCGCCTGCGCTGCCAGACTGCGCCACACCGGCTGGAACTACTTAGATTAGTGAATCGCGTCCAATCGCCCTAGAGTTGGCGAAATGAGCGACTCATCTCCAACACCTCGCGGCACCCACGTTTCGGGCTCGCACTTTCAACCTTCGTCGAGTGTCGTGTTGATCATCGTGGTGTTGTTCATCGGATCGACGTTCTTAATGGTGCGCGCGGTCTCACCGTCCATCGCCTCACCTACCACTTCCATATCCTCTTCGAGCACCACCACAACTTCGCCCGTCCTCATCAAGTCGAGAGTTCGCGTGCAGGTGGCTAACGGTACGAACACCACGGGCCTTGCTGGTTCCTTTACCCAAAAGTTGATGCTTCAGGGTTGGGACACGTTGCCAGCTGGTAACGGTCCCCACGTCGCGGCCACCATTATTTATTACAATCCCCCTTACCGCAAAGCCGCGCTCGAGGTCGCCACGACCGTTGGGGTCAGCAGTTCGGTGGTGCATCCATTGGGCGGAGCGAATCCCATCGCGGGATCTAACAGTGATGACGTGATCGTCGTGCTCGGTCCCAACTCCGCGATCGGCTAGTCCTCAACTCTGGCTCGGCAGGTCGACCTTGTAGCGCTCGAGCGCGGCGCGAAGCACGTCGACGGCCATAGGGCGAAGTTCATCGAGGGGCCGATTGCGATGGCGACGCACGCCGAGGTCCACCTGGGCCAACGAACGGACGCCAAAGAGCTGCGCGACGTCGATCAGGAGCGCAATCTCCACGCTGTAGTTAGGTTCGAGGAGAATCGTGTCGAGAGCCGCACGTCGAAGCGCCGTCTCGCCAGCGAGCGGCTGGCGGATCTCGCCGAGTCCGGGGTAGAGCAGCGAGAGGATGGGCCGTGCCGCGAGTTCGTTCACCCGTCCGCCCCCCGTCGGCATGTCGTGCAGGGGACGCTCGTAAAAGCCCTTGACCAGTTGAATGGTCGGTCGCTCGAGGAGTGGCTGGAGCAGACGGGCCACGTAGTCCGCGGCGGTATTGAGCACGTCGGCGTCGAGAAAGACGACGATCGTCGAGGTACTGGCGGCGAGGCCGAGGCCCATCGCCGCGCCCTTGCCGCCGACTCCTTCCAGATGCACCACGCGCGCGCCGTGATGGTCGGCCACGGTTGCGGTGTCGTCACTGGAGTGATCGTCCACCACCACGAGTTCGTCGATGAACTCATCGTGTATCTGCACGGTGTCCAAAACGGCGCCGACGGTCGCGGCCTCGTTCCTCGCCGGGATGATCACCGAGACGGTCACGTCGCCCTTGAGCTCGGCCACGCGTTCAAGTGAGAAAGGCTCGCGCGCGAGCGTCCAGGGAATCTCAGAACCGATCATCACGTCGAGGCTAGGTTCTCGCGACGCGCACTTGACAAAGTGGTGCGCCTGGGTCAGAATTGACGCATCATCCAGAGCGACTGAGGGACGGCCCCGCAGACGTCGCGACAACCAGTGTGAGTCCCGGGATATTCCCTTCACACCAGGTGCCAAAGGCCGAACGATGAAGAGGGAGTTATGAGTTTCGCTACTGGCCTTATATGTCGAGAGTGTGGTACGGCCTACCCCAGCGAGGCGTTCTACGTCTGCGAGCACTGCTTTGGTCCCCTCGAGGTCAACTACGATCTCGCCGGCGCCAAGGGGGTGTTCACGCGCCAATCGATCCTGGATGGTCCCCTTTCGATGTGGCGCTACGGCGCGCTCTTGCCCGACCCGGGTGCGGCGCCCATCGACCTCGGCGCGGGGTGGACGCCGCTTCGACGGGCCACGCGACTCGCCGAGGTGCTCGGCGTACGCGAACTCTGGCTGAAGGACGACACGCGTAATCCCACCGGATCGTTCAAGGACCGCGTGGTGTCGGTGGCGCTCTCGAGTGCGCGTCGTCTCGGCTTTACCACCGCGGCCTGTGCCTCCACGGGCAACCTCGCCACGTCGGTGGCGGCGCACGCGGCCTTTATTGGCTGGCCGAGCGTCACGATCATCCCGGCCGATCTCGAAAAGTCCAAGATTGCGATGACGGCCATCTTTGGTGGCACGGTACTCGGCGTAGAGGGTACCTACGACGACGTCAACCGGCTCTGCGTTGAACTCGTCGCCGAACACCCCGAGTGGGCCTTTGTCAACATCAATCTCCGTCCGTACTACGCCGAAGGTTCGAAGTCGCTGGCCTTTGAGATCGCCGAACAACTCGGCTGGCGCACGCCCGACCAGGTCGTGGTGCCCGTGGCGTCGGGAAGTCAACTCACCAAGGTCGCCAAGGGCTTTAAGGAGTTCGTCGAACTCGGTCTCGTGGACGGCCCCGCGCCCGTGCTCTATGGCGCCCAGGCCGAGGGCTGCTCACCGATCGCCACGGCGTTCTCACGAGGCGCTGACGTGATCATTCCCCAACGTCCCAACACCATCGCGCGCTCGCTGGCTATTGGCAATCCCGCCGACGGTCCCTACGTACTCGATGAACTGCGCGCGAATGGCGGCGACTGCGGCTCGGTGCCCGACGACGAGACTCTTGAGTGCATTGAACTGCTCGCCAAGACCGAGGGCATCTTCGCCGAAACGGCCGGAGGCGTCACGATCGCCTCGTTACGTCAGTTGATCGCTCGCGGCTCGATCGATCCCGAGCGCTCGATCGTGGCGATCATCTCGGGCCACGGTCTAAAGACGCTCGACGCCGTGGTCGAGAGCGCCACGGTCAGTTCGACCATCACGCCCTCGCTCGCCGCGGCCGAAGAGGCTCTTCGCTTTCACCAGCTGGTGGCCGCGTCGTGAGCGTGATCGTGCGCCTGCCCAGTCAACTGCGCGCGCTCGTTGGTGGCGCGGGCGAAGTGCCGGTCGAGGCCGGGACCGTCCGCGAGGCGATCCTCGCTGTCGACGTGGCTCACCCGGGGCTCGCCGGGCGAGTCCTCGACGACACGGGCGCCCTGCGCCGTTTCGTCAACGTCTTCGTGGCTGACGAAGACGTTCGTTTCCTCGATGGATTGGACACGGTACTCAAAGCTGGTCAGACAGTTTCCCTGGTCCCGGCGGTGGCGGGGGGCTGAGTCGGCCCGTTAGCACTCTCTGCAAGAGACTGCTAATATTGAGTGGCACCAAAAAGGTGTCTGCACTAGGAGGAATCACCGTGGCGAAACTGATCGCATTCGACGAAGAGGCGCGTCGCGCCCTCGAGCGCGGCATGAACAAGCTGGCCGACGCGGTTCGCGTCACCCTGGGCCCCAAGGGACGCAACGTCGTGCTGGACAAAAAGTGGGGCGCGCCCACGATTACGAACGACGGGGTCTCCATCGCTAAGGACATCGACCTCGAGGACCCCTTCGAGCGGATCGGCGCCGAACTCGTCAAAGAGGTCGCCAAGAAGACCGACGACGTCGCCGGTGACGGCACCACGACCGCGACCGTGCTCGCCTGGGCCATGGTGCGCGAGGGACTCAAGAACGTCGCCGCGGGCGCGAATCCGATGTCGCTGAAGAAGGGCATCGAAGCGGCCGTGGAAGCGGCCGTCGCGTCGTTGGTGGATCTCTCCAAGCCCGCCGACACCAAAGAGCAGATTGCCCAAGTGGCGTCGATCTCCGCCGCGGACAACGAGATCGGCCAGATGATCGCCGACGCCATCGACAAGGTCGGCAAGGACGGCGTCATCACCGTCGAAGAGAGCCAGTCCTTTGGCATGGACATGGACCTCGTCGAGGGAATGCGCTTTGACAAGGGCTACATCGCCCCGTACTTCGCCACCGACGTTGAGCGACAAGAGGCAGTGCTCGAGAACGCGTATGTACTTCTCGTGTCGAGCAAGATCTCCTCAGTGCGC
>DATLTW010000072.1:0-3474 GCA_035533495.1 Acidimicrobiales bacterium
AGGACGTTCCTCCGGGTCTCTGGCATCGCCGACCTCGGGGCAACGAGCGCTGGCCCGACGTGGGCGTCTTCGCTCAACGAAATAAGGATCGACCGAATCGGCTCATGCTCTCCATCGCCGCCATCGAGAGGGTCGAAGCACGATCCCTCACTGTTCGAGGTCTCGACGCGCTCGACGCCACTCCCGTACTGGACGTCAAACCGGTCTACTCCTGGAGCGGGCCGCGGGGCGAGCTAGGTGTCGCGCCGTGGAGCATCGAGCTCGGCGAGCACTATTTCTAAGTCGTGCTCATGAATTCATTCACCACGTCCGCGAGTTCGCGACCTTTCTCTTCTTGCACGAAGTGGCCGCCCCCTTCGATCGTCGTGTGCCTTTGATCCTTCGTGCCCGGCACGTCACGAAGGAACTTCTTGTCACCGCCGCGGGTGATGGGGTCACCGTCGGAGTAACAGAGGAGAAACGGTTTGGCGAAGTTGGCCAGTACCGTCCAGGCCGCAACGTTGGCGTCATGCGCGGGGTCTTCGGGCGAGGTCGGCACCAGTCGGGGAAACTCGCGCGCGCCCTCCTTATAGGACTCGTCGGGAAAGGGCGCGTCGTAGGCCGCCACGACCTCCTCGGATAGACGATGCACGCACCCGCCCGAGATGATTCGACCGATGGGTAGCTCCGGGGCGTTCTGGCTGAACTCCTGCCACGCCAAGAACGCGTCGCTGGGCCGTTCGTCGCCCGTGGGCAGTCCCCCGTTTGACAGCGCCACTCGGGCAAAGCGATCAGGGTGCTCGGCAACGAGGCGCAGCCCCACGAGACTGCCCCAGTCCTGGCCAAAGAGGGTGACGTTGACGAGATTGAGCCGCGTGAAGAGCAACTCGCGCGTCCACTCAACGTGACGGGCGTAGGTGTACTCCGAACGCGCACTGGGCTTATCCGAGCGACCAAATCCAATGAGATCCGGGGCGAGAACGCGCCGTCCCGCGCGCACCAGACCGGGAATCATGAACCGGTAGAGATACGACCACGTCGGCTCACCGTGCAAGAGCACGACGACGTCACCGTGCGTCGGACCTTCGTCGAGATAGGCCATGCGTAGGGCTTCGCCGCCAGTGGGGTCGGCGACCTGCGCGTACTTAGCGACATAAGGAAAGTCGGGCAGGTCCACGAAGCGCGCGTCGGGGGTTCGAACTCGTTCCATGACCTCTCCTACTGACGCGCCATGCCCTCACGGGCCGCCGTCTCTTCATCTTCACGTTGATTCGCCGCAACGAGTTGAATGTCGACGCGCTCGATCCGCCCCTCGAAGGGGTATTCGCCGTCGTAGTACGTCGACACGGGCGACGAGAAGTCGCGCCCGATGCCCATGCCCGAAGTCGAGATGATGCGCATCACGAGGGGCAGATGTTTGGTGCCCACGTCGTCCCCGTTCAAGGTCAACGTCACGTCGGCGTCGTTGCCTCCCCGTCGAAACTTGACGCCAATCGTGCATTCGCCCGCGGGCACGCGTCGGCTCGACGTGAGCACGTGGTGCTCACCAAAGATGTTGTAGTCAAAGATCAGATGATCCTTCTGGACGAAGAAACTCAGCCCGGCGTTCTCGTTGCCCATCGCCATAACGACCCCACCGGCGCCCCCGACACGGCGCACCCGGGCCTCGAGGTCCCAACTTCTCCCGCCGAGGCCGGCCGCGGCCTGGGGCGGCACGAGGCTGAGTGGAGGCAGATAGGTGTAGTGCCGGCTCGCCGGATGAGGCGAGTGATCGCGAAAGCGCGCGCCGAAGAGCTCGATGTTGCGATCGTCCAAAGGGAGAGCCCCATAGAGCTCGGCGTCGTGCCACCACCGCGCGATGAGCTCCGCCAACTGGTCGGGCTCTTCGGGGGCGAGGTCGTGACACTCCGACGGGTCGAGCGCGACGTGGTAGAGCTCCCAGCGGTCGTCGTCAAAGGGCACGCCATGGACGTGGCGGGTGACCGCCTTCCACCCCTCGTGGTACATCGCGCGATGGCCCACCATTTCGAAGTACTGGCTGGTCTTATGACTCTTGGAGTCGGCTTGGGCGAAGCTGTAGCGCATCGACGCGCCCGCCAGCGGCATCTGGGTGACGCCGCGATAGACCTCGGGTACCTCGACGCCCACCACCTCATAGACCGTGGGCGCGACGTCGGTGACGTAGTGAAACTGGCGGCGAATCTCGCCCTTGGCCGCAATACCTTTGGGCCAGTGAACGATGAGCGGCACGTGCACGCCGCCTTCGTGGGTGTTCTGCTTGTACCACTTAAAGGGCGTGTTGCCGGCCTGGGCCCAACCCCAGGGATAGTTCGAGTGACTGTGGGGTCCCCCGATGTCGTCGAGTCGGGCCACGGCCTCGTCGGGACTCTCCAAGATGAAGTTGAAGTACTTCATCTCGTGCAGGACCCCAAAGGGTCCGCCCTCTTGGCTCGCTCCGTTGTCGCTCATCAGTAGCAACAGCGTGTTGTCGAGCTCACCCATCACCTCGAGTTCAGCCACGAATCGACCAATCTGTGCGTCCGTGTGTTCGAGGAAGGCGGCGTACGCCTCTTGGAGACGTCGGGCCAAGCGCCGGTGATTCTCGGGCAACGAATCCCACGCTTCGACGCCTTCGTTGCGCGGCGCCAACTCCGTTGCGGGCGCGAGGAGTCCCATCTCGCGCTGGCGAGCGAACCAGCGATCACGCGCGGCGTCCCACCCGTCGTCGTAACGGCCGCGATGCTTGGCCAAGTACGCAGCCGGCGCCTGGTGCGGCGCGTGCGTCGCGCCAAAGGCGAAGTAGGTGAAGAACGGTCGGTCGGGCCGGATGGACTTGGTGTCGTGAATGAACTCCAAGGCCTTATCAACCAGGTCCTCACTGACGTGGTAACCGTCCTTCGCGCTCCGGGGCGCATCGACGCGGTGATTGTCGTAGACCAGATCGGGCGCGAACTGATCGGTCTCGCCGTCTAAGAATCCGTAGAACCGATCGAAACCGCGCTGTAAGGGCCACTGATCGAAAGGTCCGGCGGAGGAGGAATTCTCCATCGACACCAGGTGCCACTTCCCGATCGCGAACGTGGTGTAGCCACGCTCGCCGAGCACCTCGGCCATGGTGGCCGCGTGCTTGGAGACGTAACCGCGCATGCTGGGAAAGCCCGAACTCCAGTTTGAGATGCCGCGCATGCCCACGCTGTGGTGGTTGCGTCCGGTCAAGAGTGCGGCCCGAGTGGGCGAGCACAAGGGCGTGACGTGAAAGTTCGAGTAGCGAAGGCCCTTCGCCGCCAGCGCGTCGATATGGGGTGTCACCAGATCCGACCCGAAGCAGCCAAAGTGCGAGAAGCCGAGATCGTCGATCAACATCACCACTACGTTGGGCGCGCCTTCCCTCGGGTGAATGGGCGTCGGCCACCACGGCACCGAGTCGGCGAGCGTCTTACCGATGGTGCCTTCAAAGTCCTCGTAGCCCTGCATCACTCCCCCTCGCTCGAAAAG
>DATLTW010000073.1:0-31114 GCA_035533495.1 Acidimicrobiales bacterium
ATGTTTCGAGTCTCCACGCGCTACCCCCCGCACAACCTCTTTGCGAATGCCGTACTCCTCATGGCTAAGGGTGGTAAGCCAAAGCCGCCGCCCGCACTATTTACCTACCGCTCCGCGTCCACTCCAGCAAGGGGACCCCGAGTGAACTCGTTCGTGGTGGGTTTCGCTTCGGGCTACGCCGCGTCGTATACGTGGAACGGGACCTCTCGATCGTGGGATCGCTCCATCTTTGGCACGCCCGACGTCACGGCGACGGGCGTTCGCCTCTCACCCAAGAACGTGATCGTGATGAACGTCAAATACGAAGGGGGCGTGGGTGTGCTGGGATCGTACGCCCTACTCGTTGGTTCGGGACCGGCCGAGGTCTTCACCGCGGGGAGAGTCCAGCGAGGGAAGTGGTCCCGCACGGGTCTAAGTAAGCCCATCGTCTACAAGAACTCCTCGGGCCGCCTCATCGCCCTGACCCCAGGTCAGACCTGGATCGAACTGCTCGACCCGACCCAACGAGTGAGCATTACCTCTTCGGTGCATTGAGCGAACGTATGTCTTCGGGCGAGAGGTTGAGGCCACCCGTCGTGGAGAGCGAACAGCAGACGGGTAACGTCGTTCTCTTCGTCGGCGCCGATACCAGACGGGCCGAGCGCTGAATCGGACGCCGCCTAACCGCAACTTTGCTGGTACGCCGGGGTGCCCGGTTGACGGGCTTGGCCGGAGTTGGCGCTGACCATCAGGCACGACTCGTCCACGGCCACGAACTGATTCGCCGGGATCATCTTCAGTTGGTCAACCTCGTTATAGGTCCACCGTGTGTCGGACGTTCCTTGGAAGTACCAGTTGCTTCCGTTATCGGCCACGATGAGCCCGTAGGTCTTCATTGTGGTCAGCACGGTTTGACAGAAGGCTCTGCACGACGCCGCGGGCAAGGTGAAGGAGGCGTGCAGGCGAAAGCGCGCCCCCATCGGCGGGCAGTTGGGGTTGGCTTGACCGGCCTCGTGGCGCGCGGGCCACAGGTACGACTGCTGGGAGCACTCCACGGTGAATCGAATGGCGTGATTCATGGATCCTTTAGCGACCTCGTCGTAGTTGACAAGACCCGGAAGTATCGGCAGGCCGGCGGCGTCGGCCGAAGTGAAGCCGGCCGGTCGAAGGGCGTTCGAGTTGAGATTCCAAATCGCGCCCGAGCCTGCGGTTGATCGCCCCTGGGCCCGGTAGTGGGTGTCGTACGTCTCGAAGAGCGTGCAGGCCTTGGAGGTACTTGACCTGTTCGGATCGACCATGAGGGCGTGACGGTCGGAGCCGCCTTCGATCGGGGTCGCGGCGGTGAGCGGGTAGGGCCCTCGGTCACTCCGGGAGGCGTAGAGGAATTTAATCTTTGTGAAGTGAGTGCCGGCGGGAACGACCTTCCAGGGAATGCCGTAGGGCATCTTGGGATTGCCCGAGGGTCCGTAATCCGGGTGGAGATCGGTGGAAGCTGCCGCCATAGAAGAGAGCCAGGTCGCGCTGTTGGCGTCGACCGGGAGTCCAGTGATCGGGGTATTCCAAACGTTGTCGACCGGAAAGATCGAACATTTCGTGCCTGGCAGCAAGGTGGCGGAGGTCTTGGCTTGAAGGTGGGGTGCCTCTCGCCCAGAGGTGGCCAGTGCCGAGTTCATTGGCGCCACAAAACTCAACACGAGGGTGAGGGTCGAGACGCTGGCGACGACTATCGCTCGAGAGGCGTTACGGCGAGACATAGACGACGATCAACGGGTGGCCGATGGCGAGAAAAGCCCGGCCGTGCTCTTGGTGGGGGAAGAGCCATCGACTTGGTAGGCATCACCACTGGTTGAGAATACGAGTCTTTGAGTCTTGATTCGTGACGCGCTCACCAACGGATCGTACCAGTGCGCTGCGGAGTCGTCTTTGAACATTCGAACCGTGTGCCATTGCGCGCAAGGTACGTTGGATCTTCGAGTGATCGGGCCGAGACGGCGCGAGGACTACGCGCATTGACAATTCATCGCGTTTTCGCTGCCCATTCTCGCGGGCGCGCCGACGATGGCCAAATCAGGGCAAGATGTAGTGATGGGGGCGAAAGATAATTCTGAAGAGGGTACGGTCATCGAGGCGATCGATCGAGAGGCGTTGCGACGGAAATATCGTGACGAGCGCGAGAAGCGATTGCGTCCTGACGCGAATGACCAATACCTTGAGGCGACCGGTAGGTTCGCCCACTTTCTCGATGATCCCTACGTGGCACGCGTCGATCGTGAGCCCTTGTTTGACGAAGTGACCGTCGCGATCATCGGCGGCGGCTTCTCTGGCCTCGTCACGGGCGCTCGACTACGACGGGCCGGCGTCGACGGTGTTCGCCTTATTGAGGGTGGGGGCGACGTGGGCGGAGCGTGGTACTGGAATCGATATCCCGGGGCCATGTGCGACACGGCCGCCATGGTCTATCTTCCGCTGCTCGAAGAGACCGGTCACGTACCGACGATGAAGTACACCTTCGCTCCAGAGATACTGCGTCACGCCCAACTGATCGCCCGAGAGTTCGGGCTCTACGACAACGCGCTCTTTTCGACCGAAGTCACTGCGCTTCGTTGGGACGAAACCATCTCCCGTTGGATCATTCGCACAAATCGAGGTGACGAAGTGCGAGCCAAGTTCGTCTCGATGGGCACGGGACCGTTGCACCGACCGAAGTTGCCGGGGATACCCGGCATCGAGACGTTCGCACGCCATAGTTTTCACACCAGTCGTTGGGACTACGACTACACCGGCGGCGACCCGGCCGGCGCCGCGATGGAGAAGTTGGCCGACAAGCGAGTGGGGATCATCGGTACCGGAGCCACCGCGGTTCAGTGCATTCCCTATTTGGCGCGTACGGCTCAGGAGCTTTACGTCTTTCAGCGCACGCCGTCGTCGATTGACGTGCGCAACAACCATCCGATCGACCCCGAGTGGTTCGCCGGCCTCGAACCGGGCTGGCAAGGACGTTGGCTGATGAACTTCGCCATCTTGCAAAGTGGTGGATTCGCCGACGAGGACCTGGTGAAGGACGGCTGGACCGACATCTCTCAGCGGATCCGCGATCGAGTCATCGCCGACGGGGGCGACCTTAGCCCGGCGTCAATGCGCCGCGCGTATGAAGACAGTGACGACGAGAAGATGACCGAGATTCGCCTCCGGGTGGACGCCGTGGTGAAGGATCGCGAGACGGCACAGGCTCTGAAACCGTGGTACCGCCAGCTCTGCAAGCGCCCGTGCTTTCACGATGAGTACCTCCAGACGTTCAACCTGCCGAACGTTCGCCTGGTCGACACCGGCGGACGTGGGGTGGAGCGGATCGACGAGGCCGGCGTGTGGGTCGACGGGACTCACTACGAGCTCGACTGCCTCAT
This sequence comes from Acidimicrobiales bacterium, assembly GCA_035533495.1. Taxonomy (GTDB): domain Bacteria; phylum Actinomycetota; class Acidimicrobiia; order Acidimicrobiales; family RAAP-2; genus RAAP-2. Next base: position 3,384 of record DATLTW010000073.1, read on the forward strand.
TTTCGCGTCGGGCTTCGAAGTCGGTACCGAGTACGAACGACGATCTGGTTTCGATACGGTCGGGCGAGGCGGGATCTCGCTCTCGAAGCGCTGGGGCGAGGGCATGCAGACAATGCACGGCATCCACGTGCACGGATTCCCCAATTTGTTCATTGTGGGAGTGACGCAGGCGGCGAATCTCATTTCTAACGTCACTCAAAATCTCACCGAGGTCGCTACCACGATCGCCGCCATCGTGACGCGGGCTCTCGCGACCGGGGCCGACGAGGTCGAGGTGAGCGTGGAAGCCGAGCAGGCGTGGATGAATTTGTTGGAAGGCACGAGTGAGACGTTCTTGGCTGATCCAGATTGCACCCCGGGCTACTACAACAACGAGGGCCGAGCGATGGGTGCTCGCGAGCAGCTCTTCTCGAGTCGTTATCCCGAAGGAGCGGTCGCGTACTTTGAATTCATCGATACGTGGCGAAATTCGGGAACCTTCGAGGGCCTCGAGTTTCACAAAAGTTCAACATAACGTTCGCCCTCGCAGCATCGAAATGACTTCGCGTGTGGGGCTGAGGATGTCTCTGCTTCGTTAGGAATATTCGTGACGACCGGACTACGATGCCCTAGATGACTGACATCATCTCGGACGCTGGCCCGGGCGGCCCGATATTTGATCTCTTTGACCCCCGGTGGTCGAGCGACCCGTTTCCGCTGTACGCCGAACTGCGGACGCGGGCCCCGCTCCATCGAAATGAATTTGGTTTTTGGGTGGCGGCACGCCACGCGGACTGTCTCGCGGTACTTCGCGACCGCGGAGCAAGCGTGGAGCGATCCAGCATGATGGACGAAGAAACGTCTCGTGCATTTGATGGTGTCGTCGATGCCAACGATCAACGGGCCATCGCCGAGTTCGAGAACCGTTCCTTTCTGGTTCGAGACCCTCCGGATCACACTCGATTGCGCGGTCTCGTGGCCAAGGCCTTCACGCCCAAGGTGGTAGAAGCGCTCCGCGGGCGAACTCAAGAGATCGTGGACGAACTGATCGACGTCGCGCTTGACGAAGGAACCATCGACCTCGTGGACCGATTCGCTTACCCGTTACCGGTGCGGGTCATCTGCGAACTGTTAGGTGTACCCGTCGCCGATCAGGAACGTTTCAAGTTGTGGTCGCACGCCCTTGCCCGAGGTCTTGACCCAAATTTCTTGCTTCCGCCAGATGTGCTCGAGGCCAGCGCCGAGGCCCGGGAACAGTTCGCCGCCTACTTCTTCGAATTGCTCGCCGAGCGCCGCCGCTCACCCGGCGAGGACCTCTTGAGCCAACTGGTCGCCGTGGAGGACGGCGGTACGGTCTTGAGCGAAGCCGAATTACTCTCGACGTGCATCTTGCTACTCGTCGCCGGTCACGAGACCACCGTGAATCTCATCGCGGGAGGGGCCCTCGCGTTGCTCGAACACCCGAGTCAGCTCGAGCGCTATCGCCTCGACTCAGCGGTTGCGCGCAGCGGCGTCGAAGAGATGTTGCGATTCGTTTCGCCCGTTCAGTTGACCGGAAGGACCGTGCTTCATGACATGGAACTCGGCGAGGAACGCCTCCAGGCCGGACAGTTTGTCATGTTGCTTCTCGCATCAGGGAATCGAGATCCGTTGGCTTTTGACGATCCGGACGAGTTTGACGTGGCGCGAACACCTAATAATCACCTCGGATTCGGCTTTGGCATCCACCACTGCCTGGGCGCACCGTTAGCTCGAATGGAAGCTGACGTCGCATTGTCCACCTTGGTTCGTCGGGCTCCGGGATTGGCGCTCGCCTCTGACAAGGTGACGTACAAAGCCAACGTCATCCTTCGAGGGATGGAATCGATGTCAGTCTCGCTCGGGTCGTGAGTTGGTCTGCCTTTTTCGAACGCGTTCATCACAATCGTTGCTGCTCAGGGGCGCTGACGTTGCTCGACGTCGCGAACTCGCTCACGATTCGCCGGGGATACTCCAGTGCAACTTGGCCACTCGTTCGGCCCTGACGTAGCCGTTTTGAACGAACCATTGGGCCGAATCGTAGAGAGCGAGAGCCGCCGGTCGAGAACGGTAACCGAGTTCCTTCCGCGCCCTCGAGTCGTCGAACGTCATCACCGTCGCAGCCATTTGGGCCGCCTCCAGGGGCACTCTCGGTTCACGGCCAAGCAAGGTCCCTTCAATGAACTGCGACGCCCTTCCAGCGATTATCGGGAGGGCCGAAGGAAAGCGCCGCTGGGCCTGGGGGAGTCCGGTCGCGTTCGACAACGCGTCGAGAAGTTGGGCCATCGAGATATTGTCGCCGCCGCAGATGTAACTTCGGCCCTGTCGTCCCATCTCCAGAGCCGAAAGGTGACCTTCGGCGAGGTCGTCAACGTGCGCCACGTTCATCGCCGTATCGACGTATCCCGGTATGCGTCCGTTGAGAAAGTCGAGGACTACCTTGCCTGAGGGAGTCGGGCGATGGTCGAAGGGTCCGTGCGGCATGGTCGGTAATACGAGTACCACCGGCGCACCTTGAGCGGCCAGTCGCAGAACTTCGTGCTCCGCTACGTACTTCGTCTGTTTGTAGTTTCCATACAGGTGCGAGAGATCGGCGAAGTCATCTTCGTCTGACGGACGTCCGGCTTTCGTGTGCCATAGCCCGAGGGTGGCGACGCTCGACGTGTAGACGATTCGTTCAACGCCCGACTCCGCCGCGGCGCTGATGACATTCTGGCTTCCCCTCACGTTGACGGCGTAAAAGGTGGAGGGGTCCTTGGGCCAGAACCCGAACTTGGCGGCCAAGTGAAAGCAGTAGCGCGCACCCGTAAAGGCGCCACTTAGTCGCCGTGGATCGGTGACGTCGACGTCGCGGCATTCCACGTCGAGCCCGTTGAGGTTCGAGGTCGACGCGCCGGGCTCGAGCAACGCCACCACGACGGCGCCGCGGCGCAGCAAGGCACGAGTTACCGCCGATCCGATGAAACCTGCGGCTCCGGTGACCACCACGCGGTCGCCGCGGGATAGTTGGTATGTCACGACGTGAGGGTCGCCTTTCTCGGGGCCGCCCGCGTTCGCTTGAAAACGCCCTTCGCCATTGTCACGCCAAATTCCATGAGCCAACGACTGTTACGCTCCGCGTCGGCTAGGAGTTCGTCCAAGGCATTGACGAAGAGGTCGATTTCGGTTTCGCCAGCGATGAGGGGTGGCAGAAGTTTGATCACGTTGACGTTGTCGGCGGCGACTTGGGTCAATATCTGGTAACGGTGAAAGAGCGGTACGACCAACGATTGGGAGAACATGGCGGTGCGCGTGGCCTCGATCGCTCGCCAACGACGCCGAGCCCCCGCCGAACTCGGCGCGCCGAAGACCACACCAATCATCTGTCCTTGGCCGCGCACCTCGTGCAAAAACTCGTGGCGAGTAGCCAGTTCCTCGAGCTTCGTTCGCCAGAGGACGCCCATATCGGCGGCGTGTTCGACGACGTGCTCTTCGTCAAAGACTGACAACGTCGCGAGTCCTGCCACCATCGCCATCTGGTTGCCCTTAAAAGTTGTGGAGTGCACCAAGGCTCGGTCCATCGAGCTGTACACGCTGCGAAAGATTTTGTCACTCGTCAACGTCGCCCCTACGGGCACGTACCCTCCGGACAGTGCTTTGGAGATCGTAATTATGTCAGGGGTCAGACCGTAGTGCTCGTAGGCGTAAAACTTTCCGGTGCGCCCCAGGCCAGTCTGCACTTCGTCGCAGATGAACAGAGCCCCGGCGTCGTGCACCGCCGTCTCCATCTCCCGCCAGCGCTCGGCGCCAAGTTCGTAGACACCCTTGCCCTGAATGGGCTCGGCGATGAAGGCGGCCACGTCACCGCGGCGGAGCTCCTCTTTCAAGGCATCGAGATCACCGAAGGGTATCTCGGTAGCACCGGGCAACAACGGTCCAAAACCTCTCTTAAACTCAGTGGACCCATTGAGCGCGAGCGCGCCGGTAGTGAGCCCGTGATAGGCGTGGGCGTGATAGCAGACCTTGCTACGGCCGGTCCGAGCTCTCGCAAATTTAATTGCGGCTTCCACGGCTTCGGCACCGGAGTTGCAGAAGAAGACGCGCTCGATGCCAGCGTGACTTCGCGTGACCAACTGCTCGGCCAATAGCCCGGGCAACAGGGCACAGTCCATTTGGACCATGTTGGGTAGATCGGCTTCGATCGCTTGGCGCAGCGCGTCCTTTATTACTGGGTGGCTACGACCGAGGGCAAAGACGCCAAAACCACTTAACAAATCCAAGTAGCGTTTGCCCTCGTCGTCGTAGAGATAGCAGCCCTCGCCCCGTTCGTAGAAGCGATCAAACCCAAGTGTCTTTACAACCTTGGCCAGCTGCGGATTGAGGTATTTTTCGTGCAGTTGAAAATTCTCGCCCTGGCGAAGATCCAACAGTTCCGTGAGGTTAAAAGGCACGTCGCTCCTTTGACTGTTGTCATAAATCTACGCCGGTGTGCTCGGCGCGCAAATATTGGGGCTAATTGGCGAGTCGGCGTCGGCGCGTGCCATTTGGTGAAGAGCGAGAGTGCAAAGAACCGCAAACTGTAATTGGGTTCTCTGAGTTGTCGCACTGGCACGCGCTTCTTCGAGCGGGTAGGTTTGACTGAAACGAGGTTCTACGTAAGAGGAGTTGGCATGTCCACGGAACCGCTGAAGACCGCCGTTGCCTCCACGCGGAGCGTGCTCGCGGGTGTGAAGAAATCTCAACTCAATGATGCGACGCCGTGCGCGCAGTGGAACGTAAGTCAGCTCATCAATCACATTGTCGGTGGTCAGTTCTTCTTCACCGCTGCCTTGAACGGTGAGAATATCGATGGCGAGGCACCCGACTTTTCGGCGGGTGATTTTCTGGGCGAGTTTGATACCGGCTCGAAACTCTGTTTGGAGACGTTCGCTGGTGATGGAGTGATGGAAAAGACCGTCACGCTGCCCTTTGGCGAGATGCCAGGTTCGGCCTTTGTGGGTCTGGCGGCGACGGACACATTCGCCCATGGTTGGGATCTTGCGAAAGCCACTGGCCAGAGCACCGACCTCTCGCCCGAACTCGCGGCGCAACTACTGGCGGGGGCGAAGAAGAACATTCCTCCTTCATTTCGAAACGACCAGGGACATCCGTTTGGGCCCGAGCAGACCGCGCCGGCCGGTGCCAGTCAAGCCGATCAACTCGCCGCGTTTCTCGGTCGTCAGACCTAGTACTCCGACACTCACCAATAACTCGCCTCATTCGTTCCTAGAATCTAGGGAGCCCCCTCGAACTCTGTCGCGGTAATCAGTGCTCGTTCGACTACTGACTACGCAGGTTTGAGGGCCCGAATAAGGGTTGCAGTGCCGCGGTGTGCCAATCGGTTCGAGGACAGGTGAATCGGTCGTAAAACGCTTCGATGATCGCGTCGTAGTTCACTCGCCAGCCCACGAAGTCGTTCCAGGCCGCGTCGTGATTGGCAATGATGGGCACCCCACTGCGTTCAAGTCGTTCTAGTACCAAGTCGAACTCTTGTCGGGAAATGGAGATCGGGGTGGATCGATCCAGATTCACGGGATAGGGAATGCGAAAGTAATCGGCGATTCTTCGGAAATTCAGCCACCCGGCGCGAATGCACAGTCCGGCGGTCGGCGACGGCGTGACGTCGACTGCGGCGTTATAGAGCGCGGCGGCGTCGAGTACGGTGGCCGCGGATCCGATCCAGGTCTGGTCCGGATTCGGTGAACGGTAGAAGTTCAGTATCGGGAGCGTGGAGTGTGTTTCGCCCACTTCAATGAACCACTGCTCCCACTCTCGCCAAATTTCATCCAGTCGGTCGTACGACTTCACACTTTGGGCGATCTCGAGCACTCCCCACGGAGTGGCCGGAATACCGGCACGTACGCTGAGTCGCGATACCGAGAATTCCCGGCGTTGGAAGGCTCCATACAGAGCAGGGATGAACGCGATAAGGAGTGCCAACAAAGTCAGCCCGACGCCGGCGGCAATGTACTCGAGCACGGTAAGCGCTCCGCCGGGCGCGGGGGTGGTGCCAAGGGTGAAAAGAGACGATCCGGATAGTTCGAAGGCGAGAGCGAGATTGGACGCACCGGCGGCCACGAAGCCCAGGGCGAAGGCCACCAAACTGAGCCCCAACCACGTTGCCTGGTACGACAGAAGGACTATCGAGGCGTACAGCGACATAACGCGATCTCTGACCGGGTATGACTTGCTCGAACGCGCCAAAGCGTGAAATACCACGCCGACGGCTTTAGCGATGAATTTGCTGAGGCGAACGTTGGCAGCCCGGGGAAGGAGGAAAGTACGAATAGCGGCGTCGAGCACCAGCATCTGAAGGAGCAGTCCGAAAAGCCCGGCTAGAACACGGATCCAAGTGTTCATGTCAGTGAGCTCCGGGCGCGTTTGAGGCAGGTCGCGATGGTGTGGCGTGCGAGCGATTGTTTGGTTGCGCCGTTCGCCGTGGTCGTGTCAAGAAGGTGCAGTATAGACCGCGGTGACTTCCAACCATCGGCCGGGTCACGCTCGGCGCCCGTACGTGTCCTCGAAACTTTGAGAAGATCAAGTCCCGCCACCAGATACCGTTGTTTCTCAACTAAAATGGCGAGATCGTATCGCGGACGTTGACGATGCACGAGCATCAGGCTGTTGATATCCGATGGAAGTGGAAATGGCGGCCGTGTGACGAATGAATTAAATCAATCACGAGGGGCCCCTGATGGTCAAAACGCACTCGGGTTCCAACGGCCGGGCCCCAGAAGCGTCGCCCGGATAGGCGAGTCTCGTTTGCGGGGATTGCCAATTCAGGAGACTCTTGAAACCATCTTCCCACCGATATCGGATTACGCCTTTCTTTCCGACTGCGAGAACAGTTGTCTCGTGGCGCCCAACGGAACCGTGGAGTGGTTCTGCATTCCCAAGCCGCACGACGCGAGTGTCTTTGGCACCATGCTCGACCGCTCCGCGGGGTCGTTTCGTCTCGCGCCCGTGGACAGCGCTGTTCCGGCCCACCGTCAGTACGTGCCCGGCACCATGGTTCTCGCCACCACGTGGCAGACCCGAAGCGGGTGGCTCATCGTCAATGACTTCTTAGCTATTGCGCCGTGGTATCGAACTGGTGATCGCTCGAATCACCACCGTCGCACACCCGGTGATTCCGACGCCAAACACGTGCTCGTGCGAACGGTGACGTGTTTACACGGAAACGTGGACGTTTTGCTGAACTGTGAGCCGTCGTTTGACTACGGCCGCGTGGACGCACAGTGGGAGTACGAAGGCACCTCGTACGACAAGGTCACCACCACCAACAGCGACTTTCCGAAACTCACCTTGACGGGGGACATGAGGTTTGGGATCGAAGGACGGGCCGTTCGCGCTCGCCATCGCCTCACCGAAGGCGAGACGTCGTTTGTCGTCTTGAGCTGGTCCGACGCGCCGGCGCCCTCGAATCGGGCCGAGGTTGATACCTGTCGAGCGGAGACCAGTCGCTTTTGGCGTGACTGGATCGACGGCGGGCGCTTCCCCGATCATCCATGGCGTGAGCATCTCCAACGAAGCGCGCTCACTTTGAAGGGGTTGACCTACGCGCCAACGGGTGCTTTGCTGGCGGCGCCCACGACGTCGCTACCAGAGGCGCTCGGTGGTGTCCGGAACTGGGACTACCGCTTCACGTGGATCCGAGATGCCGCCTTCACGCTGCGCGAGTTGCACGCTCTAGGTTTTGACACCGAGGCGGATGATTTCCTCGCGTTTCTGGGTGACGTGCTCGAACCTCAGGTGAGCCATGTGAAGGGCGCTAAGAACGACCGAGCGGTTCTTCAGGTGTTGTATCCCGTGGACGGGGCCGTCGCACCCGACGAGATTGAGCTCGATCATCTCACGGGCTACGGCGGTAGTCGCCCGGTCAGAGTGGGTAACGCTGCCTATAACCAGGTCCAGTTCGACATCCTGGGCGCGATCGTCGACTGCGTATTTGAGCACACCCGTTCCAGGGACTCGTTGAGCGAACGATCGTGGCGAATTGTGGTTCAAGCGGTGGAGGCAGCCCTTGAATGTTGGCATCGGCCCGACCGTGGAATTTGGGAAGTGCGCGGAGAGCCCCAGCACTTCACCTTCTCAAAGGTCATGTGTTGGGTCGCGGCGGACCGGGGCGCCCGCCTGGCGGCGCTTCGGGGTGAGAGGGATCGGGCCGACCGTTGGTGGAACGCCGCAAAGGAGATTCACGCCGACGTGTGTGCGAGAGGTCTGGGCGAAGAGGGGTACTTTACCCAGTCCTATGGATCCGAAGAACTTGACGCGTCGTTGCTGTTATTGCCGCTGCTCGGATTTCTGCCGCCCCAAGACGAGCGCATTCGTAAGACCGTCATGGCCATCGCCGATGATTTAAGCGACGGCGCCTTCGTCTATCGCTATCGCCCCGAGACCACGGATGACGGAATAAGTGGACCGAATGAAGGCAGCTTCACGGTGTGTTCCTTCTGGCTCGTCTCGGCGCTGGTCGAGATTGGAGAGTTGGATCGCGCGCGAACGCAGTGCGAGAAGTTGGTCGGCGCGTCGAGCAATCTCGGACTCTTTGGAGAAGAACTCGATCCGTCGACGGCCCGACATCTCGGCAACTTTCCTCAAGCGCTGACGCATCTCTCCTTGATAAATGCGGTCTTGCACGTCATCGAAGCGGACCAGCGCTGGAATGAAGCAGCTATCGGTCCGGCCGGATCGCCGAATTGGTGGGGCGGGGCAGGACACGATGAACGCACGACTACGCTTACGTGACGAGCGAATGAGTACTTTATCCGTTGCTCCGTTGTAGGGACCTCACGACGTCGGGCGAGGTCCATTAGTTTTTTGATCAGGTACCAACCATGTCGAGACCAGTCGCCAACCGTGTCAGCCCGGTGCCGGTTCAAGGTTTGATTTCCAATCGTGAATCGGAGAGAGCGGACCTAGTTGTCGTGGCGAACCGACTCCCGGTTCAACACTCGTCGTTGAACGGGAGTGACGGATGGCGACCGAGTCCGGGCGGATTGGTTTCGGCACTCACGGCCGTATTGCAAAGTCGTAATGGACTTTGGATTGGGTGGTCGGGGACCTCGGAACATCATGATGCTCCCTTGACCTTCGAAGGAATTCGGCTCAAGGCGGTGAATATCAGCAAGGAGGAGTTTGACGACTTCTACCTCGGGTTCTCCAATGCGACTTTGTGGCCCCTGTATCACGACGCGATTCGCGCGCCCACGTTCCACCGAGCGTGGTGGCAAACGTACTCCAACATCAACATGCGCTACGCCATAGCCGCCGCGGAATCGGTAGCGCCGGGTGGATCGGTGTGGATACATGACTATCAGCTCCAGCTCGTCCCCCAGATGCTCCGTCAACTGCGCCCGGACGTGCGTATCGGGTTCTTTCTGCACATCCCGTTCCCTCCTATTGAACTGTTCATGCAGCTGCCATGGCGACGCGAGATCTTGGCCGGCCTGCTCGGGTCCGATCTCATCGGCTTCCAGGTTCGCCAAGCCGCCTCAAACTTCTCGCGAATGGCGAGGCGCCAGTCGTCAGCTACGGGTACAGACTCGGCGCTCGATTTTCACGGCCGCGTGATTCGCGTGGGATCGTTTCCAATTTCCGTTGACTGTGAACAGATCGTCGCGTTGGCCAACGATCCATCGATTCGCGCGCGGGCCAGAGAGATCAGAAAAGATCTAGGCGACCCGGAGTTGATGTTGCTTGGCGTTGATCGCTTGGACTATACGAAGGGCATTCAACAGAGAATTAAAGCCGTGTCTGAGTTATTCCAAGACGGCTCTCTCAGCGCGGACAAACACATCATGGTTCAAGTCGCGGTGCCCAGTCGAGAGACGGACGCGCACTATGACCTAGAGCGCCACAACCTAGAGCAGATCGTGAGCGAGATGAACGGGGAACACGGTCTGGTTGGGCGCCCGGTCATCCACTACCTTCACCAAAACCTTCCCTTTGAGGAGTTGGTGGCCCTTTACGTTGCCGCGGACATCATGATCGTGACGCCCTTTAGAGACGGGATGAATTTGGTGGCCAAAGAGTACGTCATGTGTCGCACCGATTTGACGGGACGGCTCGTTTTGAGCGAGTTCGCCGGAGCGGCGGCGGAACTTGGTGGGGCGTTTATGGTCAATCCCCACGACCTCGAAGCAATCAAGGAGGCAATCCGACTCGCCCTGATCGTGGGACCGAAAGAGGAGAAGGACCGGATGTTGCGAATGCGTCGAAAGATCCTTCGCCGCAACGTCTATGACTGGGCGGAGTCATTCTTAGAGGCTCTCCAGCAGACCAGTAGCTAGCGAAGTCAGATTGCTTCCACGAGCAAAGCTGAAGTGTCTCGTGGAGCGAAGGAAACTGATTTAGAGCTCGTCAATCAAGTCCGCAATCGAGTCCACGACCCTTGTGGGCTGAAAAGAGAAGCGGCCAATGTCCTCACGTTGGGCGACACCGGACAAGACTAAAATTGTTTCGATTCCGGCTTCCGTGCCGGCGCGGATGTCGGTATCCATCCGATCGCCGATCATGACCGTCGACCTGGAGTGAGCGTCAAGCATCTTCAAAGCGTCGCGGATCATGACCGGGTTTGGCTTGCCGACGAAGTAGGGCTTGACACCCGTGGCACTTTCAATCAAGGCCGCCAGAGCGCCACAGCCCGGGAGCGACCCCGCCGAGGTGGTACCAGTCTTCTCGGGGTTTGTGGCTACGAAAGAACTTCCGGCGTCAATGAGTCGGATCGCGGTGGTGATGTCGTCAAAGGAGTAGTTCCAGGTCTCTCCAAGTACGACGTAGTCGGGATTCGTTGAGCTCTCGTGGTACCCGATGTCGTCGAGTGCCTCGTGAAGACTGGTCTCGCCAATCACGAATGCGCGGCCCCTGGGGTGTTGATCTTGAACGAACTGAGCCGTGGCGAGGGCGGACGTCCAAAGTTGCTTCTCGTTCACGATGACGCCCAATGACGAAAGTTTGACGGTCAGCTCCTTAGGAGTGAATAAGGAGTTATTCGTAAGAACCAAAAACGGTCGCTCCGTTGATCGAAGGCAGTCCAAGAATCGGTCCGCTCCGGTAACCATTTGACCATGATTGATGAGTACACCGTCCATATCGCAAAGCCAATTGGTAGCGGTGCTCACGGAACCCATTCTTTCAGATGCATTTCAGTGTAGGCGGATATCGGTCTCTTGGCCGATTGACGATTGCTGACTTATGGTTCGGTCGCTTAACTTTGCTCGCCTATTTTTGGATGAGTTTTTTACGAGTACGCGAAGGTAGCTTTGTCTCTGGCGTTTGAGGACTAAACCTAACAAGCAAGCGACCTTTGATATCAACATGGATAGTTTTGAAGGTTTCATTATGTGAAGGTGAATGTGCGGCTGTTCTCAATTGTGCCGGTTCTTAGGGAAAACTCATGCAGATGGTGAAGGCGTTTTGCCAGGTGAGAAACGAACCCGCACCGTAAAAACCATCTTCCGGTACCGTGACACCTACACTGTTCTCTTTATTTGGAAATCGAGGTCGATATGCCTGCCGTAATGCCCGAGAGATGGACTGATCTCCCGCACCTCGACATTGTTAGCGACGATGAGAGTGGTGAACGTCCTGTCAGATCGGTAACAACAGCACCGACGGGCTTGGAGGGTGAAGGTTTCCCCGTCCGACGGGCATTCGCTGGACTCTCGATGCAGGAATTGGACCCCTTTGTCCACATGGATCAGATGGGTGAGGTGGACTACGCCGCCGGCGAACCCAAGGGGACGCCGTGGCACCCCCATCGGGGATTCGAAACCGTGACCTACATGATCGACGGAACGTTTCAGCACCAGGACTCGCACGGCGGGGGCGGACTCATCACCGATGGCTCCACGCAGTGGATGACCGCTGGCATGGGGATACTGCACATCGAGACGCCGCCGGAGGATTTGGTCGTGTCGGGCGGACTCTTTCACGGTATCCAACTCTGGGTGAACTTACCCGCCAAGGAGAAGATGATCGCGCCCGCGTACCAAGGTCTCGAAGCCGATGACGTGGTGTTAGTCACCTCACCCGACAGCGAGGCTCTGGTGCGTGTGATTGCGGGCGACGTCGGAGGTCATCGTGGTCCCGGCTCCACCCACACGCCCATGGCCATGACGCACGTCTCGCTGGCGCCGGGGGCCAAACTGGACCTGCCGTGGAATCGCGCGTTCAACGCACTCGTCTACGTCTTGGCCGGAACTGGTTTGGTGGGAAGTGAACGCCGTCCGGTGGCTACGGGACAGCTGATCGCCTTTGGCCAGGGGGATTGGCTACGAGTACAAGCCAATGACCATCAAGATTCTCGAACGGTCCACCTGGAACTCCTCGTCTTGGGGGGAAGACCGATCGGTGAACACGTGGAGCACTACGGGCCTTTCGTCATGAACTCCCGGGCTGAAATCGTTCAGGCCCTCGAGGACTTCGAGGCCGGTCGTCTGGGCACCGTTCCCCCGAACGCCTTGATGCCACACGTGCCTGATCCCCACGCGATCCGAGTCGAGAACACCGGAATATAAGCCACTCCAGGGGCGCGCCGCAGGCTGGCTTCGTCGAAAAGATCGTGCCTAGTGTGGTTGAGACCGACGCTATTCTGATCGCTTTGAAAGGAAGGCTTGTGGAAGACGAGACGATCTTGGAGCGCATTGCGAAGCTGTCGAACGAAGAACAACAGCTTGAAGAGTCGCACCGTGGCCAGCCCCTCTCGAACGATCAACTCGCTCGGCTGCGGGCGGTGGAAGTCGAATTGGATCAGTGCTACGACTGGTTGCGTCAGCGAAGGGCCCGTCGAAGCGCGGGCCTCGATCCCAATCAGGCCACCGTTCGTCCTTCTGACGTCGTCGAGAACTACCTGCAGTAACGCGTCGTTGCGTGGAACTACTGATCTTGACGAGAGAGTGCTGGGTCACGGCGATATCGAGGGTCAGTAACTGCGCCATGGCTTCGTTTGTAGGATGAGCGCGTGAATTTAGAACTGCAAGATCGTGTGTTTCTCATTACTGGCGGCAGCGACGGGCTCGGCCTCGGACTCGCTCGAAGGCTGGTGGAAGAGGGATCGCGCGTCGCGGTATGTGGGCGCGATCGTGAGCGCTTAGATCGAGCGCAAACACTTCTTGGCCCCGATGCGTTGTGTTTTCAAGCCGACGTGACGAAATCGACGGAGTTGGACGACTTCATCGATCAGGCTCTTTCGCGCTTTGGCCGTTTGGACGGCGCAGTCAACAACGCCGGACGGAGCGCGGGGAGTTCGATCGTCGACTCTGATGATGACGCTTGGCGCGAGGATTATGAATTGAAGGTGATTCCCACGCTGCACGTGTCGCGACGCGTACTGGGTTCCTTGGAACAGACCGGTGGTTCCATCATCAACGTTTTGGCTATCTTGGCCCGTGCCCCGGCCGCGAATTCGACACCGACGGCGGCGTCTCGTGCGGCGGGACTCGCCTTAACCAAGGCCCTGGCCAACGAGATGGGTCCTCGCGGAGTGCGCGTGAACGCCATCTTGATTGGTCTGATTGAATCCGGGCAGTGGGTTCGTCGCGCCCAGGACGCGGGCCTTGACCTCCAGCAGTTTTACCTGAACATGGCCAAGGGTTCAAAGATTCCACTCGGACGAGTCGGCCGGACCGAGGAGTTCGCCGATCTCGCGGCGTTTCTCTTGTCCCCGCGCGCGAGTTATATCACGGGCGTGGGCGTGAGTATCGACGGAGGACTTTCGCCCGTTATTTGAAACTGAGTTGGAGGAGTGATGCAACTGCCCAAGTGGATGGAGGGTGTCGCGCCCAATTACCACGCTGTAAAACGTCGTGGACCTCGTGGCACTAGATGTTTTCATTGCGGTCAAGTTCGCCAAGGATCTCGCGAATTTTAACGACGACGTCAGTAGCGCTGGCGTAGGGCTGGAGGCGGCCCCCCGCGCGTCCGTGAAGATGAGCTGCCAATGCTGCGGCGTTGAAGGGGTCGTGTCCTCGAGCCACCGTCGCAACGATGAGTCCGGACAAGACGTCGCCGCTGCCGGCGGTCGCCAAGGCGGAGGTGCCAGAGTTAATCACGCGCAGCGCGCCGGTGCCGTTCGCGATGACGGTGGTGGGACCCTTTAACAAAACGACGCACTGGGTCGCTCGGGCGAGGTCCCTCACTGCGTCAAATCGGTTGAGCCCCAAGGGTTGGCCGGTGAGGCGAGCGAATTCGCCTTCGTGAGGCGTGAGTATCCAGGAGTCGTTTCGAGGCGAAAACTCATCAATCGAGGGCCGATCCAGTCCGTCGGCGTCGAGCACCACTGGAACTTCGACGTTCGCCATTCGCTCACGTAACCACGTCCACGCGGAAGTTCCGAGACCGGGTCCGGCAACGACCGCTCGGCAACGAGGGTCGACACCGAGATCGGTCGTATGGACGACCTCGGGTGGCAATTGAACCAGAGCGGACACGTCGCCTCGACTGGCCAGGCGGATCATGGACGCGCCGCCGGCTAAGGCACCACGAAGCACTAACTCGGCGGCACCGGGCATCAACGTCGATCCGGCGAAGGCCTGCACGGCGTGAACCCACTTGTGATCGTGTGCGCTATAACGAATGATCGAATTGAGATCTTTATCATCGACCAATCCGTCATCAAACGTCTTCACGATTCCCAGTCCGGCGAAGCGAAGTTCGCCAACAAAGTCGGTGGACCGACCCTCGAGGTGAGCAGGCTTCATCGCACCTAGGGCGAGCGTGACGTCGGCGCTCATCGGTTCGCCCAACAGAGCCCCTGAGTCCGTGTCAACGCCCGAGGGCAGATCGACGGCGAGAACGAGAGTTCCCGGAGTCACCTTTGGGGCGGTAAAGGGCCGCGAACAGCCTGTACCGAATGCCGCGTCAATTACCAGATCGTGGCCGCGAAGCAGCGTGGGCGCGTGGTCCCACTCGATGAGTTCGACTTGAGCGCCGCGCGACTTCAGCCATCGACTGGCAACTCTTCCGTCAGCTCCATTGAGCCCAGGTCCCACGAGCACGGCCACGCGCGCCCCATAACACGAACGCAACAGCCGCTTGGCTTCGAGCCCTACCGCGGTTCCGGCGGCCTCCACCAACGCGTCACTCCCGCGTTGAGCGACGGCCCGGGCGTCAGCTTCGCGCATGGCGGCGCACGTCAGTATGGGAATCATTCGCCGTCTCGAATCAAGGTCGCCGTGACCCTCACCTTAGTGTTACCGATCTCAGGGTGACATCAGAGCGTGGAATGACGAGAGGCCGTGAACGCTCGGGCTAGGTAGGCGATGATACAAGGGCCGAGTTTGGTCAGGGTGACGTAATCCCAACGGGCTCAAGTCGATCGTTGAGCAGCGTGCGCACGACGAGCGCCACTTCTTCTGATAGATACGGTTTTTCGACGAAGGCGGATCGACCTGCGAATTCTTCACTCTCGGCCAGGTGGTTCGACGGATAGCCCGAGGTAAAGAGAATCTTGAGCAAAGGCGAGCGGGCCAGGAGCTCGTGGGCAAGTTCCTGGCCATCCATGAAGGGCATAATGATGTCGGTCAGAAGAAGGTCAATGTAGCCGTCGAATGACTCGAAGGCGCTTATTGCTTCGCGGCCATTGGACGATCGGAGCACCCGGTAGCCGTAAGTTTCGAGCGCGTTCGCCAGAAGCGTTCTCGCCTCTTCGATATCCTCCACCAAGAGGATTGTCTCGTCGCCTTCGAGAGACGCGATCGCTGTGGACGGCGTAATGACGCCGGCCACGCTCGACGAGATCATCGGAAAGTAGAGCTTGATCGTGGTGCCGACGCCCACCTCACTGAAAAACCAAAGGTGGCCGCCATTCTGATGAACGATGCCGTACACAGTGGCGAGTCCCAGTCCGGTGGCATCTTTTTTCGTGGTGAAAAAGGGTTCGAAGACCTGATTTTGGACCTTCTCACTCATACCAACTCCGGTGTCGGAAATCTGCACTAAGACGTACGGACCCGGCGTGACGTCGGGGTGCAACGCGACGTAGCCCGGGCCGAGCTCGACCGTCGAAGTCGAGACGCTGAGCGTGCCGCCATGGGGCATCGCGTCACGTGCGTTGGTCGCGATGTTGAGCACCGCTTGCTCGATTTGACCTCGGTCGACGGTGATCTTGGGAAGTTCTGGAACGAAATCGGTGACGAGTTTGATTTCTTCGCCAATGACGCGCTCAATGAATTGAAGAGACTCGAGCAGTAGCTTGTTGAGATCGGACAACTCCGGCTTGGCGATCTGCTGGCGGCTGAAGGCCAACAGACGTCGAGTGAAATCGGCCGCCCGCTGCACCGCGACGTCGATTCGCAGCGCTAACTCACGCAACTCCGCGTCCGGAATCTGCTTGGCGAGAATCGCGCTGTAGCCGCGGATGACGAGGAGCATGTTATTGAAGTCATGAGCGATGCCGCCCGCCAACTTTCCCAGAACGTCCATTTTCTGCGCGCGAAGGAGTTGACTCTGCAACTCTCGTCGACCGCTGACGTCGGTGTGAATCATGACGAAGTTCGTCACGACGCCCAGGTGGTTCAGTACCGGCGAAATTGAGAGATCGTTCCAAAACGTTGAGCCGTCTTTGCGGTAGTGGAGAATCTCGGCCGAGTGACTCTCGCCGCGCTCTAACGCGCCGTTAAAGTCACGGATCGTCAAGGGGTCAGACTCGGGCCCTTCGAGAAACCGGCAGTTACGACCCACTGATTCGTCAGCGGAGTAGCCCGTTAACGCTTCGAAACTAGGACTGGTGTAGACGATGTGATGATCGCCGGCTGCCGCGTCCGTCACGACGATTCCCTGTGAGATCGATAGAATTATCCGGTTCCGCAATCGAAGCGCCACCTCGTCGCGGTGACGGGCCTCTTCCTCGGCGAAGTGCTGGAGCGCGTAGGACAAGATTGGCGTGAGGTCGCTGAGTGTGGCGACCAACTCTTCACTGAAGTGGTTCTTATCCCGGGAGAACACACAAAGAGCGGCCGAGACACGGTCACCTTCGCGAATCGGAAACGACGCCGACGCAGCGAAGCCGGCTCGTTCAGCGAGCGCAATCCACGAGGCGGGCATTGAGCCGTCGGTGAAATCATTGAGCACTTGGTAACTCCCGGTGATGAAGGCTCGGCCGGTAGGGCCCTTCGATCTGGGGTCATCTGGATCGATGGAGAGTGAGAACTCTGACATGATTCCGTTGTCGACTCCCGCCGAGGCGACCTTGACGATCGTGGTGCCGTCGAGAACGCCGATCCAGGCGTAGGCGAATTTGCCCACATTCACCGCCACGTCGCACACGTCGCGATAGAGCGCCTCCACGGAGGCGGCCTTACTCACCGCTTGCGTGGTACGAGAGAGCACCTGATAGATGCCCGTGCACAGCCGAAACGCTTCTTCGGACTGCTTGATCGTGGTGACGTCGCTGACGATCGAACCGATGCCGACGATCTCACCCGAGGCTCTGATTGGGTAGAAGTTCGCGAGCCAATGGCGCGTGGCCCCGGCGTTGTCAGAGTTGGCCAGGTACAGTTTGCTGTCGAGTACCGTCGCGCCGTTTAGCACCGATCGCAGAATCGGTTCGATCGTGGTCCAGAGCCGCGGCACGACTTCTCGGACTTCTTTGCCCGGATGGCTCGCCGCGACAAGGCCGTGCATTTGAGCGAGCGCCTCGTTGACGAAGACGTAACGGAGGTCGGGGTCGATGTACGCAACGCCCATCGGAGCGTTCGTGAAAAGTGCGTCAAGCACCGCTAAACCGTGCTTGGGTGAAACGCCGCCCGCCCTGGACTCGTCGCTGAAATCGTTGCCCGTGCCAGCCCGCGTCTTGGTCAAGGTCGGAACATTTTGGAGTGCATTAACTCACGTCGATCCAGAGCGAGGCGCCCGCAATACGGACCCCTTTGTGCGTACCTTAGCCCTCAAAACCCCAAGCACCATCTCGATTCCTTTGAGCCAAGTCATGAATCTCTCAAGAGCTCAAACGGCTTTCGTCCCAGTGAGAACTTTCCGTTTCAATACAAAAAGTCGAGTATTAGTTGCCCGCAATTATGGGTCGCGTCACGTCAATAAGCCCAATGACAGCACGACGCCCCGCCCACGCGGGCGGGGCGTCGTGCCTTCCTTGATCAGCGTTACTTCAACCAACTCGGAATCGGGTCGATGATGAAGTGCGAGGTCACTTTTATCGGTGACGACTTCGATTGACCAGTGGTGAACACGTTGGTGCTCAACTCGAGAGCTTTGATTGGCACCTTTGTGCCGTTCGAGGCGATGATGGCGATGGCGCCGCCGAGCATACCCTGGTGATTGGTTTTGGTGTACTTCAGTGGCGTAATCGCCGGCGTGGCGAACTTTGTTGAAAACATTGACTTTACGAAGCCCGCGCGCGTCACGTTCTTACCTTCAGCCTTGAGCGCCTCGACGAACGCCACGGCCCAGCCTGCGCCGTAGAACTCGTTCCCGTTCATGGGTGAGGTGGCCGAGAGGCCGGGGAAGTACGACGCGTCGGCTTTGTCGGCGCGCAGAACCTTGCGCAACCACGGGACCCAGGGGTCAGCGTTGTCGGTGATCTCCGGGAAGTAGTCGGTGGTGATCGCCGCCGCTTCACTCGCGTTGTTCACCAACGAAGGGTCTGAACCCACCGAAGAGATGATCCACTTGGGTGAGTACCCAAAGGCCTTGGCGATCTGCAAGAAGCCATTGGTGAAGCCCGGCACCGCATCGAGCACGACCACTTGGACGTTGTTCTTTTGGAGCGTGCCGATATCGGCCACGAGGTCACTGGACGAGCCGGAAATGGCGTCGGCCGCGTTGTAGGTCAGGGTGTTGGCCGGGAGAAGGTTGAGACCGCCGTCTTTGAGACCGAGCAATCCGTCAGTCCCGAAGTCGTCGTTCTGACCGATGAAGCCAACGGTCTGGCCCACGTCATTGGCCTTGATGTACTTCGCGAAGATCTTGCCTTCGGCGACGTAGCTGGGCTGATAGCCAAAGAGATCGGGGTACTTTGCAGCGTTGTTCCAGTCAATGGAGCCTGAGTTGACGAACAGCTGAGGCACGCCATTGGTCTTTAAGTAACTGCGAACGCTATCTTGGGCCGCCGTACCGAGTGAGCCGACGGTCGCAAAGACGTGATCTTGCGCGACCAGGACCTGGGTCTGGCTGAGCGTGGTGACGCTGGCCCCCGCGGTGCAGCCGAGGCCGTACGCCGCCAGGTCGTAACAGTCGTCAAGGCGTATGAAATGAATTTTTCGTCCATTGACGCCACCGTGGGCGTTAACCCAGGTAAAGACGGCGTTCGCCGCGGCCGAAACTGGGGCGTAACTAGCGGCCACTCCGGTGAGCGGAACCGTGGCGCCGATCGTGATGCTCTTGGCGGTCACGCCGGGCGTTGAGTTGGCGGCGTTGGCACTGTTAGTGAGCAGACCCGTCGATGCCATTCCGAGCGCGAGCGCGAAAACGGACAACAAGGTCATGGAACGTCGTAAACGACCTTTAAACATGTATATCTCCCTGAATAAATTTTGAGTTACAACTTGCTCATTAATGTACTTCTTTTGCGGCGATGGTGACAGGTCGGGCTCGCAAGAGTCGGCGAAGCGGATTTTTCAGGCTCACGATACCTCGGGGCGCGAAGAGCATCGTAAGGATCAGTAAGACGCTAAAGATCATGCCTTGCATGTTCGCGCCCACGTTCGAGGTCGGATTGACGCCGGTGAGAGAGTTCACGTGGGCCACCAAATTGGCGCTAAAGGCGTAGATAATGCCGCCGACAACGGCGCCACTTAGGGTACCGATGCCGCCCAGGACCATCAGCGTCAGCAGCGTGATGGACAACCCTATCGGGAAGGTCTCTGGTCGAACGGAGGCCTGGAGTAGCGAGTAGAGGGCCCCGCCAAGTCCCGCGAAGGCCGCCGAGACGACGAAGGCCGTGGTCCTCGCGCGCGCCAGGTTAACTCCCATGAGCTCCGCGGCGACGTCATTGTCTCGAACCAAGCGCATGGCGCGACCGGTGCGGCTGTGGAAGAGATTGGCCATGAAGAAAAACATCACGCCCGCGACCACGACGGCGAGATCGGCGCTCCACTGCGCGTTGGCGTTGATGGCGGCGTTGGGGCCACTAAAGAAGTGCAAGAACCACTTTGGCGTGACGAGAGAGTTCATGAACAGCCCGCCCTCACCGCCGGTCACCGACGTGAAGTTCTGAGCGAGTGGCGTCACCGCCGCGGAAAAGGCGAGCGTCATACCGGCGAGGTACGGACCGTGAAGGCGGGTCGAGGGAATGGCGATGATCAGGCCGCTGATTCCACCAATCACGATCGCCAAAACCAAGGTAAAGACAAGTGGAGTGGAAGCGTGGTGGCGCGCCCAGATCCCCGCCGCGTACGCGCCCACCGCCATGAAGCCCGAGTTGCCGAGCGAGATTTGGCCGCTCCAGCCGGTCAGCCAGCTAAGCCCCAAGACGACGACGGCAATGGCCGCGCCGCCTGCGAGCTGTGAGTCCGCTACGGGCGGCAAGAAGAACGTGATGATCACCGTGAGCACCGTCAAGAAGGCGATGGCAAGGAGACGCGAGTGCGTGGTCTCTTGACGTGTCAGAGAGCGCAGCCAGTCCATTACACCCTCCGAATGGTGTTTTTAGTAAAGAGGCCCTGGGGGCGAATCATGAGCGCGATCACCAAGATAATGATGCCGCCCAACGGCGCGACGTCCGGCGACCAGTAAGCCACAATGAACTGTTCGGTCAGACCGATGATGAGTCCGCCCGCGACGGCGCCCAAGGGAGATTCGAGTCCGCCCACGGCGGCGGCGATGAAACTCGCGACGAAGATGCCGTCCATGTCGGTGGGAAAGAGTCCGAAGTTGCCCGACGCGATGATGACCGCGGCGATGGCCCCCACGCCCGCCGAGAGAGTCCAACCAATGGTCAACATTCGACTCACGCGAACGCCAAGCAGCCGAGAGACTTCTGGCGCCAACGCTGACGCGCGAAGTTGAAGACCCAATTTGGTGAATCGAAAGAGCGCGGCGACTGACAACATGATGCCCATCGCGAGGACGATCTGAAAAATAATGAAGGATGAGAGAAAGACCAAATGACCGTTGGATTTGAAGTAGATCTGCGAGAAGGGTTCGGTAATGTTGCGCGTCGTACTCGTCCAAATCGCCGCGGCGAGCGCTTCGAGAAAACCTAAGAATCCGATCATTACGACGATGGGATTGATCTCGGGTTTGCCGTAAAGCGGTCGAATCAGTACTCGCTCGGTGACACCGCCCAGGGCCATCCCCACCATTACCGAGATGATCACGCACCACCAGTATCCGATGCCTCGATCGATCTCAGTCATGCCGATGTAGGTGGCGATCATCGCCATGGCGCCCTGGGCAAAGTTCAAGACATGGGTGGACTGCCATATGATGACGAGGCTCAAGGCGACGAGTGAATAGATGATCCCTTGAGCGAGTCCCGCAAAGATGTTGTGCATGAATGGCGATGACAAGAACGCGCTCATGTCACTGCGACCCCGAGGTAGTAGCGTCGCAGATCTTCGTCCGCGGCGACAGAAGCGGCGTCGCCGCTGGCGACCACCGATCCGAGGTGCAACACCAGAGCCCGGTGCGCGATTCGCAGCGCGCTCTTCGCGTTCTGCTCGACCAGAATCACGGTGAGGCCTTGCGTTTCGCAAAGTTGGCGAATTGCCCTCATCAGTTGGGCGGTCACTTGCGGCGCGAGTCCCAGCGACGGTTCATCGAGTAGTAGGACCTGTGGTTTGGCGATAAGGGCGCGCGCCATGGCGAGCATCTGTCGCTCGCCACCCGACAGAGTGGCGCAGTATTTCCTCTGCCGATCGCCCAGAACCGGAAAGCGAGCGTACTGCTCCTGGAGTCCTTCGGCTAAGTTCACCTTGCTCGAGAGAGCACCGAGTCGAAGGTTCTGTTCGACGGTCAGCTCTTCGATGACGCCCCGACCTTCGGGCACATGACCCACGCCCATTCGCGCGATCTTCTCTGTGGCAAGGCCAAGTAGTGAAACCTGGTCGAGATGAATGGCGCCGCTCTGGGGCGACACCAGTCCAGAGATGGTACGAAGCAAGGTGGTCTTTCCGGCTCCATTGGCGCCTAAGACCGCGGTGATCTGTCCCGACGGTGCTTCAAAGCTGACATTGCGTAACGCGCGGACCGCGCCGTAGTTGACCGAAAGGTCCTCGACTCGGATCACTCGTCAATACCTAAGTACGCGGCCAGCACGTCGGGATCGTTACTTATCACACCCGGCGGTCCCTGGGCAATGACCTGACCAAAGTTCAAGACAACGAGTTGATGGACGAGTTGCATCACGAAATCCATGTTGTGCTCAACCAACAAGACGCTCATTGAAGTGTGTAGTTCCGTGATGAGTTGAATGAAGTCTTCAAGTTCATATTCGTCGAGACCGGAGGCCGGTTCGTCCAACATCAGTAAAACGGGACGTTCCATCAACGCCCGTGCGATGGAGACCTTCTTCGCGATGCCATAGGGGATACCGCTCGGCAAGGCACTGGCGAACTTGGCGACGCCGAGTCGTTCGAGTTGACCCATGGCCTCCTCGCGCAGTTCGCGATCGAGTCGGGCTCCAGAAGGAGGGCCCAGCAGTGAGCGCCAAACTCCTCCACCCGGTCGACTCTGGGCACCCGCCATGACGTTCTCTAAAACGCTCATGTGGCTGAATAGTCCGACTCCTTGAAGCGTGCGCGCGACGCCGGCGCTGGCGAGTTGGGGTGGCTTGAGGTGGCTTCGACCCAACTGGGGAAATCGCACTGATCCCGACGTTGGTCTTTGAAAGCCACAGGCCACGTTGAAGGCGGTAGTCTTGCCGGCGCCGTTGGGGCCGATGAGGCCGACAATCTCGTTTTCGCACACGTGAAACGAGACGTCGTTCAGAGCGAGCAGACCGCCAAATCTAACGGACACGTGTTCGAACTCGAGCGTGAATGGGCGTTCGTCCGTTTCGGCCATAGCGCGCTCCAAACTAGCCGGAAGTCGACGGACCCATAGGAGACGAGTCTCGAACGCCTCGACGCGTGGCCCGAGATCGAGTGTCCGCTCGTGAATTCACGAGCTACGAGACTACGCAGCCACAGTGACGGCAACGCGTCGCGCCAAGTGGCAGGTCAGACGAGAGGCACTCCGGACAGGTCTTGGTCGGCGGCGTTGGCACGGGGTCGCCAAAAACGGACGTTCCATGTTTTGCCATGTACGAGCGATACGGTACGACGAGGACGAAGTAGATGACGCTCATAAATATGACGAAGTAGATGATGGCAGCGATGAAGTTACCCGCGTTGATCCACTGTCCGTTGACGTACCACCCGAGCCCGAGCGTGGAGTAGCCGTTTCCGGCGAGGGCGTTGATCAGCGGAGAGACGACGTCGTTCGTAAACGATTGGATGAGAGAATTGAAGGCGAGCGCGACCACGAGTCCCACCGCGATGACAATTAATTCCCCTCGCATGAGGAAGTTCTTGAATCCTCGAAACACGTTGTCTCCCTTCAGTTGATGACACGACTCTAATGAGTTCGCGCCTTCGCGTTCGTGCCCAGGAGTCGACGCCGAAGAGCGTGCGCGAATATCAAGCGCTCTAACGGGCTGTGATATGAGTTAGGCGGACAGCGCGACGATGCCCGAAATGGTGCTGACGATCTCCTCGGCGCTCGCGCCGGGTCCAAAGACGGCCGCGATACCGAGCTCGTGCAGCTCGTCGAGGTCTTGAGGCGGGACGATGCCACCGAGCACCACGGGTATCTCTGAGCCTCGCTCGCGAAGTGCGTGGACCACGAGGGGAGCGAGGGTCATGTGCGCGCCCGACAACATCGAGAGCCCGACGACGTCCACGTCCTCTTGGATGGCGGCGACTGCGACGGTTTCGGGTGTTTGAAAGAGACCGGTATAGACGACTTCCATGCCGGCGTCGCGAAGCAGCCGCGCGACCACCTTGATGCCGCGATCGTGGCCATCGAGCCCCACCTTGGCCACGAGCACCCGGGTGTTCACAGTGTGGGAACCTCCACGTAGCGTCCAAAGACGTCGGCCAACGCTGACATCATCTCGCCCACCGAAGCGTAAGCCTTTGCGGCGTCAATCAGCGCCGGCATGAGATTCACCGAGGCGTCACTCGCTTCGTGGCGGAGTCGTTGGAGGGCTTCTTGCACCTTGGCCGTGTTGCGGTCGAGTCGAACCTGTTGGAGGCGAGCCCGTTGCTTTCGCTCGTCTTCGTTGGTGATGCGCAGTGTCGCCAGGTCGGTGTCGTCATTGCCCTCAAGGAAGTCGCTCACGCCCACGATGACGCGCTCGCCAGAGTTAAAGGAGCGCTCGAGTTCGTAGGCCGAGTCCGCGATACGTCCCTGAAACCAATTTTCCTCAATGCCGCGCACGCAACCCTCGAGCATCGAGCCCTCGCCCATTTTGTCGATCACGGAAAAGATGACCTCGGCCTCTCGTTCCATCTCGTCGGTGAGTTCCTCGATGAACCACGAACCGCCGAGGGGATCGGCGACGTTGGCCACGTTGGTCTCGTGGGCGATGATCTGTTGGGTGCGCAACGCGATCCGGGCCGCCTTTTCCGATGGGAGGGCCAGGGCTTCGTCCATGGAGTTGGTGTGCAGCGACTGCGTTCCACCGAGCACTCCGGCCAACGCCTCGATGGCGGTGCGTGCGATGTTGATCTCAGGCTGCTGGGCGGTGAGTGAAACGCCGGCCGTTTGGGTGTGAAAGCGCAATTGCCACGATCGCTCTTCAGTCGCGCCGTAGTGCTCGCGCATCCACTTCGCCCAGAGTCTTCGGGCCGCGCGATACTTGGCGATCTCTTCGAAGAAGTCGATGTGCGCGTTGAAGAAGAAGGAGAGACGCGGGGCCACCGCGTCGACGCTGAGCCCGGCCTCGCGCGCGAGTTCGACGTAGGCGAAACCGTTGGCCAAGGTGAAGGCGAGCTCTTCGGCGGCGGTGGAACCGGCCTCTCGGATGTGGTACCCCGACACCGAGATCGAGTTCCACTTGGGCATCTCCGCGGCGGTAAAGGCGATGGTGTCGCGCACCAGACGCATCGACGGACGGGGGGGAAAGACGAACTCCTTCTGGGCTTGGTACTCCTTCAAGATGTCGTTTTGTAGCGTGCCGCCAAGGCGCGCCCTCGCGACGCCCGACGCCTCGGCCTGGGCGACGAAGAGGGCCAACATCACTGCGGCCGGCGAGTTGATGGTCATGGAAGTAGTGATGTTGCCGAGGTCAATGCCGGCAAAGAGATCGCGCACGTCGGCCAACGTGTCAATGGCGACGCCGCAGCGCCCCACCTCACCCAGCGACATCGGATCGTCTGAGTCCAGTCCTAAGAGCGTGGGCATGTCGAAGGCTGTGGAGAGTCCGGTACCCCCGGCGCGAATGATCTCTCGAAAGCGGGCATTGGTATCGGTCGCGATGCCAAAACCCGCGAACATTCTCATGGTCCAGAGCTTGGTGCGATACATCGAGGCGTGTACCCCACGGGTGTACGGATAGATTCCGGGGAACTCCCCATCACTTGGCCCATAGACCGGGGCCAAAGGGATGCTGGACATGGTGGCGAAACTGCCAGGTCGCAACGTCTCTTTTCTAAAGAGTCGGCGCCAACGTTCCTGGGCACTTTCAGCGGCCACGTCGTCACCTCTTTCCAAGATTTTGCTCACCTTCAGCATAGAGTGCGCCGCGACGGTGACTTTCCTCGAATCGGCGTTGCGAACAGACTGTGAACGCGGGAATCGGTCTCGAGCACACTTCGCCGCGCTTGGCCATTGTGAGTGACGTCAGTGAGGATGAAATCGAAGGTACAACAGAGCGAACGCCAAAACGACGCTGGCCAAACAGAGCGAGGTCAGCGCGCGTTCGAAAGGGCGCAACATCGACTCGCTGGAAATGGGCACGATGGTGCCGTCGGTCAAGACTTGCTGGCCCTCAATCGACGACGTCCGCCGACGAATATTGCGCGCGGGCGTCGACAGTTGTCGTTGGGTCTGGGAGATGCACGCCGCGAAGGCTGCGGCCCCTAGGGCCGAGACGCTGAGCGTGCCGTGTTGAGCGAAGTAGGCCGTGAGCACGGGAAAGGCGCCCCAACCGAGGGCGAACACGGCGTCAGAGTGCAGACGCGAGTGGAAGAGTTCGAGATTGTAACTCAGCGCGATCGCCACTCCGGCCACGATGAAGAGCGCGAGATAAGCGCTGACGAGAAACAGTCCAACCACGCCCAGTGCCACCGCACCCCCGAGGCCGAGGCACGCGGCGGCCACGAGCTGCCCGGTGGGAATTGAGGTTGATAGAGGTCTTCCGCGCAATTCGTCGAGCGCGTGAGCGCCCACACCCACGGCGAGAAAGAAGGCCAACACTGTTATTGCTAGGCGAACGGCATTGACCGGACCGACGAGACACGCCCCGATCACCACGAACGAGAGATGCATCGCCGTGTAAGGGGGGTGGAGCAAGGTCCACCACTGTTGAGTCCGGGGATGGGTCAAAAATTTTGGCCGAGCGTAGAAGGCAGGACCGTCAGTGGGTGACTTTTTGGACGAGGGCCTGAACGTCGTCACGATGATCGGTAACCCCACATCACGAGCCCTCCGCCCAAACTCATCGACCGGTGCTCGACGTGATCGATACCGGCGTGCTCCCAGGCGTTTACCGTCCAGTGGAGGGGGTAGGACCGGTAGTGGGCGGAGATGCTGGGACCGAGAAAGCGCCCCACGGTCCACCAGCCCTTTCCGCCGGTCACGTAGCCCGCCACCGGCAACACGGCGCGGGTGTAGAACCACCACGCGGCGTGCCAGCCCTTGGAGGCTGGCACGGCGAACTCTAGGCTGGCGATAGCGCCACCGGGTTTTACGACTCGAGCCAGCTCACCAATCGTCGCTTGGGGATCGTCGACGTAGCGAAGTAGGTACGTGAAGGTCAAGGCGTCGAACGTCGCGTCGGCGAAGGGCAGTTGCTCACCGCGACTTAAAACCAGTGAGACGCGTGGAGCCAGCCCCGAGGAATTGACGTTGGTTTCGCCTTGGCGGAGCATCTTTTCGCTTAGGTCCAGTCCCACGATTCGCGCGGACGTTCTCTTGGCGAGCGCCTTGATCACCGCGCCCGGCCCACAAGCGACGTCCAGCACCAGATGGGGCTCAGAGCCAACGACGTGGTCCAGCATCGCCGAACGCCAGCGGCGATCTTGACCCAGGGAGAGCAGAGCCGCGAGCCGGTTATAGCGAGAGGGCAGTGGCGCGAAGAGTCGATTGGCGAACTCGTTGGGAGCGGCGCGTGACGCCCGCACGCTTCGGGGCTGCACTCTCATGCTTCTTCGTTCCGATCGGCGGGGTGTGGGAGGCGAGGGCCAAGAGTGGAAGCCCCGACGCCGGACAGAGCCATCGCCATACCTCCCGTACCGATCTCGGGCCAGCGCTTAATCTGAAGCCAATTCAACGCTGACGACTTTAATTTTCATACCCTAATCGGTACGCTCTGGTGCCCAGAGGTGACCGGCGCACCCGGTTTTTATGCCGGGGTGACGTCATCGGGCGACCATTTTCAGTCTGGGCAAACCCGGAGGCACACTTCATCGGCTGACGTGAAAAGTTCAGAAAAGTGCTCTGGCAGGAACTAGGCTCGTGGTGCTGTCTTGAATCTGAGAGTATGCAACGCTGAATCCAGCCCTTGTTGAGCGTCGTCGCGTGGCGAGGAGAGCGTTCATGGTGCGTTGGGCGCC
>DATLTW010000074.1:0-95598 GCA_035533495.1 Acidimicrobiales bacterium
CAGTGTCTCCTATGTCTTGAGACTTCACATTGGTGTCGGAGACGGGACTTGAACCCACACGCCCCTAAGGGCACCAGCCCCTCAAGCTGGCGCGTCTGCCTATTCCGCCACTCCGACGCGGCCTCTACTCTAGCCGCAGAAAGATTCTTGTTCCTCGCTAACTCGGTAGAGAAGTTGGTGCAATTGACCACGTTGGAACTTGATCAACCAATCCGGCGACGGAGATACTGTTCAACACCGTGGCGAGCGAACTCGACCAAACGACGAGAGATGGCGGCGTAAAGAGCGGTCGAACCCAGTAGTTGCGCATGATGATCTGATCGAGGCGTAACCACGTCGCGGAC
Source organism: Acidimicrobiales bacterium (assembly GCA_035533495.1). Lineage (GTDB taxonomy): Bacteria > Actinomycetota > Acidimicrobiia > Acidimicrobiales > RAAP-2 > RAAP-2. The sequence continues at coordinate 345 of DATLTW010000074.1, forward strand.
GCCGTGACGGGATTGAAGATGGCCGTCGCCTGAGTAAAGAGCGACGTCAGCGCGAGAGTCCTCACGCCACTGGGGAATGTGTTGGGATAGGCCGGTCCGGCCCAGGAACGTGCCGCGAACGAGGGCGCCGACAGCGTCGGGCGCGAAAACACCGCCGCGTCGACTTCGTTGCTCGCGGCGGCTTGAGCAGCCCGGGTGTCGCTGGATTCATCGATCGCCCGCGTCGATACGCCAAGTCGCGCCCAGTCACTCGAAAGGATCTTCGCGACTGAATGATCGAGTGCGCTGGGACCGACGCCCAACCGTATCGCGAGCAGTTGGCCCGCGTCACTCAGCCAACCAGCGCTGGACCGGTGATATCCCGACGTTCTCAAGAGGTCCAGGGCGCACGCGAGACAGTCACTCAGTCCATTGTTCAACAAGCCCGGCGCCGAGGTCGTCGTGGCTGGACCCCCGGGCCCCGCGCCGCTGGTTCCTGGATACTGACTCTGGCCCTGGGAGTAGACCACCGAGGCCGCCACTGATGGAGAGAAAGTCACCGTGCCAAAGAGTTTGTTGATTAGGTTCTGGCGATCGATCGACCAACTGAGCGCCCGACGCACCACGACACGTTGGATGAGGGGGCGCGACGGGGCGAACGTCAACTCCTCGACGGTGCTCGAGGACAGTATGTGACTGAGCAACGTGGGGTAGGTGCTCAGTAACTCGATTTGACCTCGGTTCAGCGCGAGGGAGTAGCTCGCATAGACATTGGACGATGTCTTGGGGAGCAACGAGGAGTCGGTGATGACAATCCTTCCGAAACGGTTGGTGTCGAGCGGCCAGGCCGTGTTCATGGCCAAAACGACGCGAGTGGCCGTGGCACTCGTGACGCGATAGGGGCCAAGCGACGGCTCCGTCACCAGATTGCCTATCGCGCAGCTCTTCGATGTGCCGATCGCCTCGACGTCGCGAAAGAGCAGATTCCAGTCGGCGTAGGGCGTGGCGAAGACGGCCGTGACCGCGAGGCCGTCGGGCGAGACGCTCATGGTCTTGATCGCGCGGTATCCGTCGCTCACGACGCTCGAGAGTGCGCGGGCCCGCCGCCACCAGCCCACCAGGTCGCGGGCGGTGAAGGGCACGCCGTCACTCCACTTCTGGGCCGGAGCGATGGTGTAGCGCACCGTCTCTGGTTGTAGCGAGGTCAACTCGGCCGCGGCGATCGCGCCGCCTTCGCCGGCCAACGCGCCGTTGGCACCGGTGATAAAGGCCGAGGGACGAACGAGGTCGAGGATCGCGTCGGTGGTCGGCGTGGCGCCGGAGTTTAAGTACGAGCAGCCGTTGAATGATCCGGGGAGAGACAACACCAGTGTGTGGGCGTTCTCATTGGCGTTCGTCACCGTGGCGGCTCCCGTGAGCGCGACGGGCAGTGCGAACGCCGTCAGACAGAGAAATGAAAGTGCCAGCGCGCGTCCGCTTTGACGCGAGATCATCGCCGCTACTGCAAGCGCAGGTCGAGCGTCAGCGTGGCGAAGGTGAACACCAGCGCGACCGCAATCGTGATGCGGTCCAAATTGCGCTCGACCACCGTGGAGCCCGTCGCGGCGGCGCCCATCGAGCCACCCATGAGGTCGGAGATTCCCCCGCCGCGGCCGGAGTGCAATAGCACCAGAAACACCAGCCCCACGGCGGAAACGGTCTCGACTGCGATGATTGCCCAGGTAAACATTGGGTCCTCCGATTAGCGCTTTACAGCGTAGCAGTCGTCGCACGCTCGAAGAATCGCGTAGAACGACTCGGCCTTCAGGCTCGCCCCGCCGACAAGAAAACCGTCGACGTCACTCTCACCGATCAACGACGCCGCGTTCGCCGGATTCACTGAACCGCCATAGATGACCTGCGGTGATGTGAAGGACCGTGCGCGAAGTTCCCCACGCAGGAACGCGGTTATCTCGCGCACTTGTTCCGGCGAGGCGTTCTCTCCGGAGCCGATGGCCCACAGCGGCTCGTACGCCACCGTCACGAGGCCGTGGAACTTCTCGTCGAGTCCCTGGAGAGCGCTGTTCAATTGCGCCGCGACGTGGGGGCGGTACGCCTCGCTCTCGCGGATCGAGAGTTCCTCTCCCACGCACAGTACGGCGTGCTGGCCCGCGCGCACGACCGCCGCGAGGGTCTCGCGCACGACCTCGTCGCTCATCGCGTAGTGCAGTCGCCGCTCGGAGTGACCCACGAGCACCCACTCGACGTTGAGCCGATGCAACATTGAGGTGCTGATCTCGCCGGTGTAGGGGCCGTTCTCGTTCGCGCTGACGTGCTGGGCGCCCAGCGCGATGGCGAAACGCTCCGACTCAACGATCGAGCTGACGCTGCGCAGGTCGACAAAGGGCGCCGCTACGACGACCTCGACGTGTTCGACGGGGCGATTCTTCATCAATACGCCCAGTTGCTGGACCAGGTGCAGGCCCTCGACGTAGTCGAGGTTCATCTTCCAGTTGCCAATGACCAGGGAGCGAGGCGCGGACACCTAGTTCCAGGGGCTTTCGCGCAGGGCCTTTAAACCCGGAAGGTCGCCGAACTCGACGAGCTCTATCGACGCGCCCCCGCCGGTGGAGACGAAGCTCACGTCGCCTTCGAGACCGTACGACGCCAACGCCGCGACCGAGTCGCCGCCACCCACCACGCTGATCGCCGACGACGCCACGATGGCCCGGGCGACGGCCTCGGTGCCCGCGTTGAAACGGGGATCTTCAAAGACGCCCATCGGACCGTTCCAGAGGATCGTGCGCGCGCCCGAAAGGGCCGCCGCGAAAAACTCGCACGTGAGCGGGCCGATGTCGAGTCCCACGCAACCCTCGTCGATGTCCGCGGCGAAATCGAGTGCCTCCTCGGGTCCCGCGTCAGGCCCAAAGGGCGCGCCCACTTTCAGCCCGCGCGCGTCCACCGGAATCAAGACCGTGCCGGTCTCGAGCAGCGCCACGCACTCCTTGACGTACGACGGGTCAAAAAGCGAACTGCCAATGCAGCGGCCCTCCGCCACGGCGAACGTGTAGGCCATCCCGCCGCCGACCAGGACCGCGTCAGCCTTGGCGACGAGTACCTGCATGATGCCCAACTTGTCGCGCACCTTGGCCCCGCCGACCACGGCGACGAAGGGTCGCGCCGGGGACTCGAGCAACGAGAGCAACGTCGCCACCTCGCGCTGGAGATTCGGTCCCGCGGCGCTGGGGAGCAGTGTCGGGGGGATCATGATCGAGGCGTGCGCGCGATGCGACGCGCCAAAGGCCTCGTTGACGTAGTAGTCGAAACCCTCCACCAGCGACGCGCCAAAACGTGGATCGTTGGCCTCCTCGCTGGGAGAGAACCGCAGGTTCTCCATCAAAGTGATCTCGGGGCGCAGTTCGTGCAGGCGTCGTCGAAGTGGCTCGACCCGGTACCGTGCGTCGACTTTTCCGTTGGGCCGCCCGAAGTGCGTGCACGCCACCACCGACGCCCCGCGCGCGCGAAGATCGTCAAAGAGCGGCAGCGCCGATCGCAGTCGAAAGTCGTCGGTGACCGTACGCACGCCGTCCACCTCGGCGACCGGCGCGTTGAAGTCGACGCGCACCAACACCCGTTTGCCCTCAAGGCTCCCCCATCGATCGATCGAGGGCAGGGGCGCGGACATCGAACTACCGGCCGATGTGAAGCGTCAAGTCCACCAGGCGACTCGAGTAACCCCACTCGTTGTCGTACCATCCAAAGATCTTCACCAGGCTCTTCGCGTCGTCGATGGGCTGGACCATCGTCATCAACGAGTCGAAGGTGCACGAGGCGGAACTGCCCACGATGTCCGATGAAACGATCGGGTCCTCGGTGTAGACCAAGATACCCTTGAGTCGCCCGGCCGCCGCCGCCTTAAAGGCGGCGTTGATCTCCTCAACGGAAGTGGCGCGCACGATGGCGGTGAAGTCGGTGATACTCCCGTCGGGCACGGGCACGCGCAGCGACGTCCCGTCGAGGCGCCCCTTCATCGAGGCCAGCACCATGCTCGTCGCGCGCGCGGCGCCCGTGGTGGAGGGCACGATGTTGATCGCGCCCGCGCGCGCGCGTCGACGATCCCCATCACTACGTGCAAGGTCCAGCAGATTCTGGTCGTTGGTGTAGGCGTGCACCGTGGTCATCAGTCCGACGTCCACGCCCAAGGCGTCGTCGAGGACCTTCACCATAGGCACGAAGCAGTTCGTCGTGCACGACGCGTTGCTCACAATAAAGTGGGTCGCCGGATCGTAGGTGTCCTCGTTCACGCCCACGACGAACACGGCGTCCGCATCCGATGAGGGCGCTGAGATGATGACGCGCTTCGCGCCGGCGCTGAGGTGTTGGGCCGCGGCCTCACGAATCGTGAAATGGCCCGTCGACTCGATGACGACGTCGACCCCGAGGTCGGCCCAGGGCAGGTCACCGGGATTGCGCTCGGCGAAGACCTGGATGGTGTGCTCACCCACACAGATCCCTTCGGGCGTCACGCTGACCGACGTGCGCAGTCGCCCGTGGGTCGAGTCGTACTTCAACAGGTGGGCGTTGGTCTCGGGTGAGACGAGGTCGTTCACCGCGACGATCTCGACGTCGTCGTTACCAAGCGACGCGCGCAAGAAGTTGCGTCCGATGCGCCCAAACCCATTGATGCCTACCCGTGTCGCCACTGGCCTCTCCTTCGCTTCGTCGGTCTACTATCTTCGCACTTCGTCGAGCACGGCCTTCGACAATTTTTGCACATCGTGCACGAGGCCATTGGCGGCCGCCAGGTCCGCCGCGCGCGTCGCCCACGTGCACGCGTCGTTCCCAAAGGTCGAGGTTGGGTCGACCATGACCAGGTCGGCCACGACGCCGTGTCGCTCGAGGGCGTCGACGTGGTCTTGGAGCGCGAAGCCCTCGGTTTCGGGTAACTGGGCGCGCAGGTTGGCGACGTAGATCTTCTTCGCCTTCGTGCCCGCCAGGGCCTGGGTGATACCGGGCACCACGCAAGCCGCCAGCACGCTGGTAAAGAGCGATCCCGGGCCAATCAGCACCACGTCAGCGCGCTCGATGGTCTCCACCGCGACGATGGGCGCCGCCGCGTGCGCCGGCTCGAGACTGATTCGGCGTATGGACGACGAGCGCGCCACCTGGCTCTGGCCGCGGGTGGGGCCTTCTTCGGTGGTGGCGAGTAGGACCACGCCCTCGCAACTCGCCGGCACGATGGTGCCCGTGACGCCCATCACCTGGGCCAGGGCGCGAACCGACTCTTCGAGGTCGCCGGTGGCGTCGAGCAGGCCCACCAGCAACAAGTTACCCACGGCGTGTCCGGCCAGTTCACCGACGCTGAAACGATGTTCGAACGACGCCGTCAACGGATTTTGGGGATCGGCCAGCGCCACCAGACACTTGCGCAGGTCCCCGACGGCCGCCACGTTCAACATCGCGCGCAGCCGCCCGGTCGAGCCGCCGTCGTCGGCCACCGACACCACGCCGGTGACGTCCGTGGAGAGTTGTTTGAGCGCGCGCAGCGAGACGGCCGTGCCGTGGCCCCCGCCCACCGCGACGAGCTTCATCGCGCGATATCGCGGTGAAACACGGCGGGTTCGATGCCCAGACGCCGTCGGATCTCCTCGGCGACGGCGACGCTTCGGTGGCGCCCACCGGTGCAGCCAATCGCGATCGTCAAGTACGACTTACCCTCCTGGGCGAAGGCCGGTATCTGCCACGCCAACAGTGCGGCCACGTCGTGCAAGAAGTGTTCGGCCGGCTCTTGATCAAGCACGTAGCGCGACACCTCTTCATCGAGACCGGTCAAGGGGCGCAGCTCATCGATCCAATACGGGTTAGGCAAGAATCGGCAGTCAAAGACGAGATCGACGTCGCGCGGTATGCCGTAGGTGTAGCCGAAGGAAACGAGTGAAACCCGTAGCGACTCGGTCGAACTCGAGTCGGTAAAAGTCTCGGCGATGCGACGGCGCAGTTGATTGGCGTTGATAGAGCCGGTATCGATCACGAGATCGGCGGCGTCGCGTATCGGCGCCAACAGGGTCCGTTCGCCGCCGATCGAGTCGGCCAGCGTCGCGCCGGCAAAGGGGTGACGGCGCCGGTTCCCCTCGAAGCGAAGAATGAGCACCTCGTCGGGCGCGTCGAGGAAGAGAATCTTGACACTCTCGTGTCGTTGCTGGAGCTCTCGCTCCACTTCCAGAAAGGTGTCGGTTGAGACACCGCCGGATCGGCCCACGATAAAGGCGACGCCCGGATAGTCGTTGGCCCCCGCCGACGTCAGCTCCCCCACCCGAACGACTAGTTCCAAGGGCAGATTGTCGATCACGAACCAACCGAGATCCTCGAGCGCGGCCGAGACCGTGGAGCGCCCGGCACCCGACATGCCCGTGACCAGCAATACCTCACTCATCGCTCGCACCAGCCTTCGTGGGCCGCGGATTCGACGGCGCCTGCAAATGATCGTAGAGCCTCCTCGCGACGTCACCGGGCAGCCAGGCCAGTGCGTCGAACTCGTCGAGGGTCGCTTGGCGCAGCGCGTTCAACGAGCCGAACTGCGCGAGGAGTCGATCCCGGCGCGCGGGCCCCAGCCCCTCGACGCCCTCCAGCGACGAGGTCACCATCGACCGGCCACGTTTGGAGCGGTGAAACGTGATGGCGAAGCGATGGGCCTCGTCACGAATCCGCTGCACCAAGTAGAGGCTCTCGGAGCCACGCTCGAGCGCGATGGGCGAGGAACTGCCCGGGCGAAACAGCAACTCTTCACGTTTCGCCAGCGCCGCGAACTCTACGAGCCCGCTCAGCTCGAGCGAGCGAGCGGCCTTCTCGGCGGCGTGCAACTGCGGGAGTCCCCCGTCGATGATGATGAGATCGGGGTGGCGAAACTTCGACGTGCCCTGATGCTCCTCCCAGTGCGAAAGGCGCCGGCGCACGACCTCTTCCATGGCGCCGACGTCGTCGTTGCCCAGGACTTCCTTCACGTTGAAGTGCCGGTAGTCGCTCTTCACCGGCAGGGCGTCCTCGAAGACGACCATCGAGCCGACGTAGTTCGTACCTTGGAGATGGCTCATGTCGAAGCACTCAACGCGATAGGGCGGCTGCTCGAGGGAGAGCGCGGCGCCGAGCTCTTGGAGCGCGCGCGAGCGCACGTTGTGATCGGCCTGACGGCGCAGTGAGTCGCGATTGATGACCGCCTCGGCGTCGTGCACGGCTAGTTCCACCACGCGCCGGCGCTTGCCGCGCTGGGGGGCCAGCACTGTGACGGTCTTACCTCGCACGTCGCTCAGGTAGGCCACCACCAGCGCCGTGGCCAATGATGGGTGCTGCACCACCACCACACCGGGTACCGCCGACTCCTCGAGGTACATGTCCGTCAGGGCGTTCTCTAAGATCTCGCGGTCGTCTTCGTCCATGGAGCGATCCACCAGATGCACGGTGCGCCCCACGATGCGGCCAAAACGAACACGAAATCGCACGACCGCCGCGCGGCTGCCTTCGCTCGCAATGGCGATGACGTCGAGATTGGAGTGATCGTCCAAGACGACGCTCTGGGCGCTCGCGGCTCGCTCGAGGGCGGCCAGTCCGTCGCGGGCCCGGGCCGCGGCTTCGTAGTGCTTCTTCTGGGACGCCTCATCCATCTGATGTTGCAGATGGTCCCGGAGTTGACGGACGTCGCCTTCGAAGAACCGTGCCCATGACTGCACGAGCGCTTGATAGCCCTCGGTGTCAATCGCGCCCACGCACGGTCCGGAGCATTTGCCGATGTCGTAGAGCAGGCACGGGCGATTGATGCGCTGTTGGTAGTTGAACTTGTGCTTCGAGCACGATCGCAGGGGAAAGGCTTGGAGTAACTCGTCCATCGTCACGCGCAGGGCGCGCAGGTCGACGAAGGGTCCGAAGTAGCGCACGCCCCTTTGGTGTTGCGCACGCGTTGTATAGGGCGCAGCGAAGGCGGTGCGTGAATCGAGGGCCACGAAGGGGAAACTCTTATCGTCCTTCAGGCGCATGTTGTAGCGGGGTTGATTCTCTTTGATGAGTTCGTTCTCGAGGATCAGCGCGTCGAGTTCACTGGGCGTGACGATCCACTCGACCGAGGTCGCCTCGCCCATCAAGAGTTGGGTCTTGTCGCTCTGGGTGTCAGCGCGCTGGAAGTAGCTGGAGAGCCGCTGGGCCAACACGCGGGCCTTGCCCACGTAGATAACGGCGCCGCGCTCGTTACGAAAGAGATAACAACCGCTCTGGCGCGGGATGCCCGAAGGCCTCGCCAGCATTAGCCCGGCCCGTGACCCGCGAGCACCTCTTTAAGGACGGTTCCGGTCGCGGTGTCGAGCCTGGCGATCTCCTCGGGGGTGCCCTCACCCACGACCTTGCCGCCGCGGCGCCCGCCTTCGGGGCCGAGGTCGATGACCCAGTCCGCGGTCTTGATGACGTGTAAATTGTGCTCGATCACGAGCACGGTATTGCCCTGATCGACGAGACGGTGCAGGACTTGAAGCAGTCGGCTGACGTCCTCAAAGTGCAGGCCCGTCGTCGGCTCATCGAGTACGTAGAGGGTGTGTCCGGTCGGCCGACGCGCCAGTTCCGTGGCGAGCTTCACTCGTTGAGCCTCACCGCCCGAGAGGGTGGGGGCCGGTTGACCGAGGCGCACGTAACCGAGGCCCACGTCCATAAGGCTCTGTACGTGACGCAGTATCGAGGGCTGACGTTCGAAGAACTCGAGCGCGTCGGCGATGGGCATGGCGAGCACGTCGGCGATGGACCGGCCCCGGTACAAGATCTCGAGGGTCTCACGGTTGTAGCGCGCCCCTTCACAGGTGTCACAGTTGACGTAGACGTCGGGCAAGAAGTGCATCTCAATCTTGATCGTGCCGTCACCGGCGCACGCCTCGCACCGACCGCCCTTGACGTTGAAGGAGAATCTTCCCGGCTGGTAACCCCGGATCCTGGACTCTTGCACTTCGGCGAAGAGCCGGCGAATCTTGTCAAACACGCCCGTGTAGGTCGCCGGATTCGAACGCGGCGTACGTCCGATGGGCTGTTGGTCAATGGCGACGACCTTGTCGAGGAACTTGACGCCCAAGATTGTGTCGTGTTCCGCGGCCGTGGTCTTGGCGCGATTAATCTGACGCTCCAACGACGCCAACAGTATGGCATTGATGAGCGAAGACTTACCCGAACCCGACACGCCGGTGACCGCGACGAACTCGCCGAGGGGAACGTCGACCGTGATGTTCTGCAGATTGTTCGCGCGCGCGCCCTTGACGGTCAAGCTCTTGCCGTCACCCGTGCGTCGCGTCGCGGGGATCTCGATGAACTTCGCACCAGAGAGATACTGGCCGGTGATGGATTTCTTGTTCTTTAAGAGCGCCTCGTAGGTGCCCGCGTGCACGACCTCACCGCCCAACTCCCCCGCGCCGGGGCCGATGTCCACGATGAAGTCCGCCAATCGAATCGTCTCTTCGTCATGTTCGACCACGATCACCGAGTTGCCGAGGTCGCGCAGGCGCTCGAGGGTAGCGATGAGCCGGCGATTGTCTCGCTGGTGCAGTCCGATGGAAGGCTCGTCGAGAACGTAGAGCACGCCCACGAGGTAGCTGCCGATCTGGCTCGCCAGTCGGATCCGCTGGGCCTCACCACCCGACAGCGACGCCGACGCGCGACTCAACGTGAGATAGTCCAGTCCGACGTCGAGCAAGAAGGTTAGACGCTCCACAATCTCCTTAACGACCTGACGCGCGATGGTCGTCTCGCGTTTGGTGAGCTTTAACGTCGTGAAGTAGTCGATGGCCTCGTCGATGGTGAACGCGTTCACGGCAGCGATATTGCGATCGTGCACCCGCACCGCGAGCACCTCGGGCTTTAGGCGCTGGCCCTTACAAGTCGTGCATTCGACCTCGCGCATGTACTGCTCGGCCTGCTCGCGCGACCAGTCACCGTCGGCCTCTTTGCGTTTTCGTTCGAGCCACTCGACGATGCCGTTATACGTCGTTTCGTAGGTTCGCACCCGTCCATAGCGGTTGCGATACTTCACGGGCACGGACTGGGCATTCACGCCGTAGAGCACCAGTTTGCGATCCTTCGCTCGAAGTTTCTTCCATGGCGTGGAGACCTCGAAGCCCCCCAACGTCGCGATGCCCCCGATCAATCGTTCGAAGTACTTAAAACGCGCGCCAGCCCAGGGAGCGAGCGCCCCATCGGCCAGGGACAGCGTGTCGTCGGGCACGACGAGATCGGGATCGACTTCGTAGCGCGTGCCCAATCCGGTGCAGACCGGGCAGGCTCCGTAAGGCGAATTGAAGGAGAAGTCGCGCGGCGCGAGTTCGATGAAACTGATTCCGCACGTGCTGCAGGCCATCTTCTCCGAAAACTGGACCATCTCGTCGGTGTCGAGGAAGAGAAACTTGACCACTCCCTTGGTGAGCTTGAGCGCCGCCTCCACGGACTCGGTGAGGCGTTGACGATTGGTCAACTTCACGTTGAGCCGGTCCAGCACCACGTCGATGGTGTGTTGTTCATAGCGCGCCAGGGTCAACGAGTCGCGCTCGGCGAGTTCCATCACTACGCCGTCGACGCGCACTCGAGAGAAACCTTGACCGGAGAGTTCGTTGAGCAGGGTGCTGTACTCACCCTTGCGACCTTCGACGACGGTAGCCAGCACGAGGAATCGCTCGCCTTCGGTTCGGGCCAACACCTGATCGACAATCTGTTGGGAGGTCTGGCTGGAGATGGCCTTGCCGCACTGTGGACAGTACGGCACGCCAATGCGCGCGAACAGCAGACGCAGGTAATCGTGAATCTCGGTGATCGTTCCCACGGTCGAGCGCGGATTCCTTGACGCCGTCTTCTGATCGATGGAGATCGCCGGCGAAAGCCCTTCGATGAAATCGACGTCGGGCTTATCCATTTGGCCCAAGAACTGGCGGGCGTAGGCCGAGAGACTCTCGACGTAGCGGCGTTGACCCTCGGCGTAGATGGTGTCAAAGGCCAGCGACGACTTGCCCGAACCAGAGAGGCCGGTAAAGACCACCAGTTGATCGCGCGGGATCTCCACGGCCAGGTTCTTCAGATTATGAACTCTCGCCCCCTGGACCCGAATTGACTTAGACATAGAGGGAATCTACCGGCGACTCGAGGTTCAACGGGTCGTCACTCGACGTCACGGCTTGGCGTTGAAGGTTCTGGAGGTTGTCACGCAGCACAGCCGCCTCTTCGAATCGAAGCTCACTGGCCGCCAGGAGCATGGCCTCTTCCACCCGCGCGATTTCCAGACTCAGATCGTCAGGTAGAACCGCGTCAAGTGAGGAGATGCCGTGCACTTTCGAGATGACCTCGCGCGGTGATTCGCTGCGCAGGCGGTTCAAGATATCGGCCACGTTCTTCATGACGGTCTTGGGCTCGATTCCGTGCTCGGCGTTGAAGGCGATCTGGAGAATTCGGCGACGCTCGGTGAGCGAGATCGCGGCGCGCATAGAGTCGGTCATCCGGTCGGCGTAGAGAATCGCTTGGCCATTGGAGTTTCGCGCCGCGCGCCCAATCGTCTGGATCAAGGCGCTGCGGGAACGCAAGAATCCCTCCTTGTCGGCGTCGAGAATGGCCACCATCGACACTTCGGGCAGATCGAGTCCTTCGCGGAGCAAGTTGATGCCCACGAGAATGTCGAACTCCCCCAATCGCAGCGAACGAAGTATCTCGATCCGCTGGATGGTGTCGATGTCACTGTGCAGATATTGCACGCGATAACCCGCTTTGGTGAGAAACGTGGTCAAGTCCTCGGACATTCGCTTGGTGAGCGTGGTGATCAACGCGCGCTCCCCGCGCGCCACGACTTCGTCGAGGCGCGATCGCAGGTCGTCGATCTGGTTCTTCGTGGGAACGACGATCACTTCGGGGTCGAGCAGCCCCGTTGGACGAATGACCTGTTCGACCACCTGGTCCGAATGCTCGATCTCGTAGGGCCCCGGCGTCGCCGAGACGAACACCATTTGGGGCACCAGATCAATGAATTCGTCAAAGCTCAAAGGTCGGTTGTCCAGCGCGCAGGGCAGGCGGAATCCGTGCTCGACCAGCGTCAACTTTCGTGAACGGTCCCCCGCGTACTGACCGCGCACTTGGGGCACAGCCACGTGCGACTCGTCAATGACGAGGAGGTAGTCGTCGGGAAAGAAGTCGAGCAGGGTGAAGGGGCGCTCGCCGGGTTTGCGGCCATCGAGGTGCGCCGAGTAGTTCTCGATGCCCGCGCACACACCGGTTTGCTCGAGCATCTCGAGATCGTGCTCGGTGCGCGAGCGCAGTCGCTGTGCCTCGAGCAGTTTGCCCTCGGCTTGGAAGATGGCTAGCTGTTCGCCGAGTTCTACCTCAATTTCGCCACAGGCTCTTTGCAGCGTGGCGAGACTCGTCGCGTAGTGCGAGGCTGCGAAGAGCGTGAACTCATTCACCGTGCCGCGGTTCTCCAGGGTGACGGGATTAAAAAAGGAAATCTCTTCGATCGCGTCGTCAAAGAACGACACTCGTACGGCCTCATTGCTGTAGGCCGGTTGGACCTCGAGGGTATCGCCCTTCATTCGAAAGCTCCCACGATCGAGTACCAATTCGTTTCGGTTGTACTGCATCTCCACCAGGCGTCGAAGGAGGGCCCGCTGATCGAAGCTCGCGCCGACTTCGAGCGGCAACATTCGTTCGCGATACTCGATCGGCGAGCCCAGACCGTAGATACACGAGACCGACGCGACGACGATCGTGTCGCGGTGGGTCAACAGAGACGAGGTCGCCGCGTGGCGCAGACGATCAATCTCTTCATTGACGGAACTGTCCTTTTCGATGTACGTGTCGGTGCGCGGGATGTACGCCTCGGGCTGGTAGTAGTCGTAGTACGAAACGAAGAACTCGACGCGATTGCTCGGCAACATCTCGCGAAGCTCCGAGGCCAACTGCGCGGCGAGTGACTTGTTAGGTTCGAGAATCAACGTGGGTCGCTGTACCTGTTCGACCAGCCAGGCAATCGTCGCGGTCTTGCCGCTGCCCGTGATGCCCTCGAGCGTCTGGTAACGAAGCCCGTCTCGAATGCCCTGCGTCAGCGCGGCGATGGCCACCGGTTGGTCCCCGGCCGGCTGAAATGGCGACTCCACCAGAAAATCAGTCACGGCCAACACCCAGCCCTACCAACGCGGCGTCGAGTTGCGCGAAGAGATCGTCGAGCGTACCTTCATTCCAGAAAACGAGGTCTGCCAGGGCCGCCCGTTCGTCATTACTCATCTGCACGGCCAATCGAGCTCGCGCGTCGTCCTCGCTCAATCCGCGCAGTGTGCACAGTCGCTTCAGCGCCGTCGTCGGTTCGACTAGGACGGCCCACACCTGATCGAGGTGGAAGAGCGCCCGATGTTCGCTGCGAAAGAGCGGCAACGCCACGAAGACGGCGGGCCCCGACGAGGCATCGAGTTCTCGAACAATCTCATTGCCGATATGACCGTGCGTCATGTAATTCAAACGCCGAAGGGCACTGGGATCGTGAAAAACGACGTCGGCGACGTATTTTCGGTCGATCTCACCATCCGCATCCAACGCCGCGGTGCCGAAGGCGTCTCGGATCGCACGCCACGCCGGCTCGTCCTTTGCTACGACTTTTCGAGCGATCACGTCCGCATCGATAACGGGCCAGCCGCGCGATGACAACCGTTCGGCAATGGCCGTCTTACCCGCGCCGATTCCGCCCGCGAGGGCAACAGTTTTCACACGTCCACGGTACTCACAGCCACCTACATCCCAGGCAGCTCACGGCCAACGTGACCCGTGGGTGCCAGGTGCATTGACTAATGTCCATACAGGTCCTTGAGGGGGAGCGTTGGCTCGATATTTTGCGCGGCGAATGGTCATGTTGATGGGCATCATCATCGTGATCACAGTGGGTGCTTTCTACCTCATCCATCTCCTACCCGGTGACCCGGCGGTGATCATCCTGGGCACCGGCGACAGCCCAGCCAATAAAGCGAAGCTCTACGCCCAACTGGGGCTGAATAAGCCCATCTACGAGCAGTACTTCGTCTGGATGAAGAACATCCTGCACGGCAACCTCGGCACCTCGTTCATCTCCGAGACCCCGGTATGGACCACCATCAAAGGCGCCATTCCCATTGACCTCGAACTCATGGTCATCAGCCAGATACTGGCCTTCGCCGCCGCCATCCCCCTGGCCATGCGCAGCGCGAAGAAGCCCGATGGCCCGTTGGACCGGGTACTGAGCGCCGGAAGCTTCACCTTGCTCTCGATTCCGGCGTTTATCGCTATCGTGCTGCTCGTTTTGTTCGTCGCGATTGACCTGGGCGTACCCCATACCGGGCCATCGTCCTACGTCAGTTTGGGGAGCGACTGGATTGGCAACCTCGAGAGTCTGGCGTTGCCCTCCTTCGTATTGGCCCTAGGCAGTTTCGTGGTCTACTACCGCGTACTGCGAAGCGATCTCATCGCCACCTTGCAAGAAGAGTTCATCACCATGGCGCGCTCGAAGGGCATCAGTCAACGCCGCATCATGTGGCGTCACGCCCTTCGCCCGTCGTCCGTGGCGCTTTTGGGCACGGCCGGGGTCAATATCGGCGGGCTCTTGGCCGGCGGATTCATCGTGCAGTATCTCCTGGACATTCCCGGCCTCGGCTATACCTTGATCTCGGCGATTGGTTACAGTGACTACCTCGTCGTACAAGGTATCGTGCTCGTTGTCGCCGTCGGCGTGATATTGATCAACTTCACCTTTGACTTCATCATCAACATCGTCGATCCGAGGATCAGCCGTGAGTAACTCTTATTTCGTCGACGAGCTCGTTGAAGAATCGACGACACAGACCACGCCCGAGCGAAAGAAGCGGCTCGGCGTGTTGTTCTGGATCTGCGTGGTTTGGTTAGCGCTCAACGTCTTGGGCGCCATCTTCGCCAATGTCTTGCCCTTGCAAGACCCCCTCTACCAGAACTACTCCATCATCAACGCTGGACCTTCGCTTCACCACCTCTTTGGTACCGACGACCTTGGGCGTGACATCTTCTCACGCATCGTCTTTGGCTCACGAGTCTCCATCGAGGTCAGTTTGGGTTCTCTGTTGATTGGCTTTGGCATCGGCGCCCCGTTGGGCATGTTGGCGGCCTATCGACGGGGCAAATTTGACTCCCTGCTCACCACGTTCATGTACATGTTTCTCGCGTTTCCCGCCATCATTGCGACCATTGCCGTCCTGTCATTTTGGACGCCGCGCTCGTTGCTGAAAATCATCATCGTGGTTGGAGTCGCCTCAATCCCCCTCGTCTATCGCGTCATTCGCACCGCTACCATGAATATCGCCACTAAGGACTACGTCATCGCCGCCAAAGTCCAGGGCGCCACTGATTGGCGAATCATGGGCCGAGAGTTACTGCCGAACGTGGCGCCCATTGGCGTGTCGTTCCTCCTCATCGGCATCGCCTCAGTCATCACCCTGGAGGGCTCGTTGGCGTTCCTGGGACTCTCAGTGAATCCCCCGACGCCCTCGTGGGGCAACATGATCAACGAGAGTCGCACGATCTTGCAACAGAACCCGTGGCTCGCGATCTTCCCTTCGCTCGCGCTGTGCTTGTTCCTACTCTGTTTGAACTTCATTGGTGACCGTCTGCGTTCACACTTCGAAGTAACCGAGGGCAAACTGTGAGTTTGACGCCACAAGTTCTCACGGTCAAGAATCTCTCCACCATCTTTGACACGCCCGCAGGTCCGCTCGCGGCCGTGGGGGGCGTCTCGTTCGACCTGAATCAGAACGAGACCCTGGGAATCGTCGGCGAGTCCGGCTCGGGCAAGACCGTTCTCTCGCGAACCGTGATGGGCCTTCAACCACGAACCAACGTCGCGGTGAGCGGCTCAGTGCTGCTCAACGGTTTTGAGGTCGTGGGCGCGAGTGACGTGGAGAAGCGAAAGATTTGGGGCCTCCAGGTGGCGATGATCTTCCAAGACCCAATGACGACGCTCAATCCCGTAATGCGCATCGGCCGTCAAATCGATGAAATACTTCGCGTGCGTCTGGGCATGGACCGCCAAACGGCCAGGGCCCGGGCGATCGAGTTACTCGAACTCGTGGGCATGCCCTCGCCCGCCGAGCGCTACCACGTCTTTCCTGGACAGCTCTCGGGGGGCATGCGCCAACGCGTGGTGATCGCCACCGCGCTCGCCGGCTCGCCCCAGTTGCTGTTGGCCGACGAGCCCACGACCGGTCTCGACGTGACCATCCAGGCTCAAATCTTGAACCTCCTCGATGAGATCAAGGAACGGCTCAAGATGTCCGTCGTGCTCATCACGCACGACCTCGGTGTCGTGGCGACTAGGACCTCGCGGCTCATCGTGATGTACGCGGGACGAATCGTGGAGATGGGCTCCACCCGAGAGGTCTTCGCCAATCACCGCATGCCCTACACCCGCGCCCTGTTGGACGGCTCGCCCAAAGTGTCGAACCCTTCGCACACGCGCCTCCTGGCGATCCCCGGCCGGCCACCGAATCTACTGAACTTGCCTCCGGGGTGTAGTTTCGCGCCGCGCTGCGCCTACGCCACCGATCGCTGTCACCACGAGCGCCCCGAGCTTCAGCCCGCCAGCGCGCCGGGGCACACCTTCGCCTGTTGGAATCCGCTGCCCACGAGTCGAAGGGCGTCGGCGTGAGCGACACCAAACAGCCACTGCTACGGGTCCGCGATCTCACCGTCAACTTTGGCTCCCGTCGCCACCCACTCAGCGCGGTGGCCGGGGTGAGCTTCGACATCTACGAAGGCGAGACGCTCGGACTGGTCGGCGAATCCGGATGTGGCAAATCCACCACCGGGAAAGCCCTCATGCGAATCGTCGAGCCCTCGGGTGGTTCGATCGAACTCGAAGGCGTTGAGTTGACCGCGCAAAAAGGCCGAGCCCTTCGCAACTTACGTACCCGTATGCAGATGATCTTCCAAGACCCCATCAGCTCACTCAATCCCCGGCGTCGTGCCAAGGACATCGTGGCTGAACCCCTGGACTGTTGGAAGAGTGTCGAGGGGGATGAACGCACTGCGCTCGTCAATGACCTCTTGAGCAAAGTGGGCATCGACCCGATCGTCTACGGCAATCGGTACGCGCGACAGTTCTCCGGCGGCCAGTGCCAGCGCATCTCCATCGCTCGCTCGCTGGCCATGCGCCCGAAGCTACTGATCTGTGACGAGATGGTCTCCGCCCTGGACGTCTCAATCCAGGCGCAGATCTTGAACCTGCTCGAGGACCTAAAGGCCGAGTACGGTTTGACCCTGCTCTTTATCGCCCACGACCTGGCGGTCGTGAAGAACGTCTCGGACCGGGTGGCGGTGATGTACTTGGGCAAGATCTGCGAGATCGGGCCACCCGACACGCTCTACGACGCACCCGAGCATCCCTACACCCAGTTCCTCTTGGGCGCGGCGCTCGAGGCCGACCCCGACTCGCCCCTCCACGGCGAGGTCCTCGTGGGCGAACCGCCGAGCCCCATGAATCCGCCCAGCGGCTGCCGATTTCGCACGCGCTGCCCCTTCGCCACCGAAAAGTGCGCCGCCGAAGAGCCCGAACTCATCGAGCTAGCCCCGGGCCACAAGGTGGCCTGTCACTACCCGCTCTCTCAATCGCGCAAGTAACGGCCGCGGTTCAGCGTTCAGGACAACGGGCTCGAGAGGGCCTGGTCGTTACTCGTTGGGCGCGTCGACCACGGGCGCCTCGAGCGCGACTTCGTCGCCGTCAGGCTCGAGCGCGTCGGACACCGCGGCTGGGTCCAGCGCACCCGCGGGCTTCGCCGCGACTTCGGTGGCGAACTCGGCCCACGCGGCCTGGGCCTCGGTTTCGGGCGTGAACTCGCCGAATTCGAGCGAGCCGATGTAGTTGCCTTCGCTGTCGTAGGCGTGCGAGCCGAAGGCTTCGCGGTACTCCTCAGAGACCTCGCCACCCTCCGCGGCCTGCTTGATCGAAAGGCTGATCCGGCGTCGCGCGGTGTCGAGTTCGATGATCTTGACCCAGAGTTCCTCGCCGGCCGTGACGACCTGATCGGGAGACTCGACGTGGTGCGCGGCCATCTCTGAGATGTGCACCAGACCCTCGATCCCCTCGCCGACTTGGATGAAGGCGCCAAAAGGCACCAGCTTCGTGACACGCCCGTAGACCAGTTGGTCCACGGCGTGGCTGTCGGCGAAGACCTGCCAGGGGTCGGACTGGGTGGCCTTGAGCGAGAGCGAGATGCGTTCTTTGGAGAAGTCCACGTCCAGGACTTCAACGTCCACCTCGTCGCCGACGGCCACGACCTGACTGGGGTGATCGATGTGCTTCCAACTGAGCTCCGAGACGTGGATGAGCCCGTCCATTCCCCCAAGGTCCACGAAAGCGCCGAAGTTCACCACCGACGAGATGACGCCGTGGCGACGCTCCCCCGACTTCAGGTTCGACAGGAAGTCCCCGCGCTGCTCCTTTTGGGTCTCTTCGAGCCAGGCCCGTCGTGAGAGCACGACGTTGTTGCGGTTGCGGTCGAGTTCGATGATCTTGGCCTCGACCGTTTTGCCGATGTAGGGCTGAAGTTCGCGCACGCGGCGAAGTTCCACGAGTGAGGCTGGCAAGAAGCCCCGTAGTCCAATGTCGACGATCAGACCGCCCTTGACGACCTCGATCACCACGCCCTTGACGACCTCGTCCCGGTTCTTGAGCTCTTCGATGTTGGCCCAGGCCTTTTCGTACTGGGCGCGCTTCTTGGAAAGGACGAGCCGTCCCTCCTTGTCCTCTTTTTGAAGCACCAGGCACTCCACGCGCTCGCCCATTGAGACGATCTCGGAGGGGTCGACGTCGTTGCGAATGGAGAGTTCGCGTGAGGGGATGACGCCCTCGGACTTAAAGCCGATATCGAGCAAGACCTCGTCACGGTCGATCTTGACCACGGTGCCCACCACCAGGTCGCCGTCGTCGAATTCGAGGACACTATCGCCCACCAGGGCGGTTAAATCGGTGCCGACCAGGTCGTCTTCGGTGATGACCCGAGGGATGTACTTTCCATCCTCATCGAAGGTACCCATCTGCTGGGTGGAGAGGAGGCTCAAGCCGTCCGACATTCGTACTTCTTTCGTTTGACCACACCGGGGTCTAACTAGTCAATAGGGCTGGGTCGCCGGTGTTAACCCAGGTGACAACTCTAGCACCGGCGGCCCTATCCCTTGGCGGCGGCCCAGTTTTCACCCCAGTGCAACGAGACTTCGAGGGGCACGCTCAGTGTGGCCGCGTGGGTCAACGCGTCGATCACGATGGCACTCACCTGTTCCTTCTCATTCGGGGGCGCCTCCACGAGCACCTCGTCGTGTACTTGCAAGATGAGCCGCGCGTTGAGCTTCGCTTCACTCAACCCCCGGTCCAGTCGCACCAGGGCGGACTTAAAGACGTCCGCGGCCAGGCCCTGGATTCCCGCGTTCATGGCTTGGCGCTCGGCCGCTTGACGCTGGGGTCCCACGGCCGTGGCGAAATCGGGAAAGGGGCGAATCCGTCCGAACTCGGTGCGCGAATAACCCTGTCGGCGTATCTCAGTCACGACGTTGTCCATGTAGCTGCGCAGGCTCGGAAAACCCGTGAAGTACTTGTCCATGATCTCTCTCGCCGCGCCGACGCTGACGCCGAGTCGCTGGCTGAGTCCGTACGCCTCCATGCCGTACGCCAGGCCGTACGAGACCGCCTTGGCCTGTTCGCGCTGTTCGGGGGTGACTTCTTGGGGCGTCACGCCAAAGACCGACGCCGCGATCGTGCGATGCACGTCCTCGTGACTCGCGAACGCCGCCAGCAGTCCCTGGTCCTGGGAGAGGTGCGCCAAGATCCGCAGCTCGATCTGATTGAAGTCCGACACCGCGAGGAGCCAACCTTGGCTGGGCACGAAGGCGTAGCGCAGGCGTCGCCCCTCCTGAGACCGTACGGGGATGTTGTGGAGGTTGGGATCTTCCGAGGAGAGCCGCCCCGTTCGCGCCACCACCTGATTGAAGGTGGCGTGGATACGTCCGTCGGCGCCGACGGCGTCAATCAGTGGCGCACCGTAGGTACTACGCAACTTCTCCACCTCTCGGTAGCGCAGGATCAGCGGCACGATTCGATGATCGTCCTGGATCGCTTCGAGACTGGTCGCGTCGGTAGAAAAACCTGACTTGATCTTCTTGCCGCGAGTCAGGCTCAACTCGTCAAAGAGCACGGTTTGGAGTTGTTGGGGCGAGTTCACCTTGAACTCGTGTCCCGCCACATCTTGAATCTCCCGGTCGAGCTCGCGCGCTTCGGTGCTGAACTCCTCGGCGATCGTTCGTAGCATCTCGACGTCGACACGGATTCCGCGAGCTTCCATTCGTCCCAGGACGGCCACCAGCGGCAGTTCGATCTCTTCGTAAACCCGACTGAGTTCCCATCGATCTATCTCTGCTCGTAGCGGACCGCGTAGTTGTGCGATGAGTTGGACGTCGTGGACAAGGCTCTCGTCGCTCGAGGTACTAAAGAGCGACGGCCTGGTGTCAGCGATAGGTTCGTTGAGGAATCGATTCGCGACGTCGGCGAGGTCGTAGTGTCCGCTGATGGCGTCGACCAAGAACGCCATGATCGACGAATCGTCCGCGGGATCGCAAAGTGTCACGCCGCGTTCGTCGGCGAAGCGATAGAGAGCTTTGACGTCATGGCCCGCGAAGGCGAGTTCGCCCATGCCGCTGAGAAAGTCATCGAGTTCAACGACCACGAGAGCCCCCGACGACGTGTTCAGCACGGCGACGCGTTGCTCACTGAACGCGACCACGGGGGTCGGCGCGCCTTTGAGCACTTGCGCCAGCGTCGACTCGCGTTTCACGGTGAGTGGTTTTTGCTTCGCTGTCGCGGGCGACGGCCGTTCGCCATCTTGGGCTGGCTCGCCGAGGAAGCCGTCTTGAATAAGTTTGGCGACTCGAGCGCGCATGGAGTTCATTTCGTAACGCTCGAAGAAGGCGTTGACTTCCTGGCGGCTCCACCCGCCCAAGGTGAGGTCCTCCAGGTCGACGTCGAGGGGCACGTCACGAACGAGACGCATCACCATCTCGTTATTGCGCGCCCGCTCTTCGAAGGTGGCGAGGTTCTCCCTCAACTTTGGCGTGAGCGTGTCCAAGTGGGCGTAGAGGTCGTCGAAGTCGCGATACTGCGCGAAGAGCTTCGCCGCGGTCTTCTCCCCGACTCCGGGTACCCCGGGGAGGTTGTCCGAGGTGTCGCCACGAAGCGCCGCCAGTAAGGGATAGCGCGACGCCTCGATACCACAGCGTTCGAAGATGCCCGCCTCGTCGTAGAGCGAGTAATCCGACACTCCGCGACGGTTATAGAGGACCTTGATGAAGGGATCCTCCACCAGTTGAAAGGTGTCACGGTCACCCGAGACCACGACCACGGGGATCTTCGCTTCTCGTCCCGAGGTCGCGAGTGTCGCCAACACGTCGTCCGCCTCGAAGTTCACGACGCCCAGCACCGGGATGTGCAACGTCTCGCACATCGTTCGAATCAGTTCGAACTGGGGTTCGAGTTCTGGCGGCGTCTCGGCCCGGCCGCCCTTGTAGTCCTCGGTTAACTCGTCGCGAAAGGTGCCACCAGGCAAGTCAAAAGCGACCGCTAGCGCGCGTGGACGTTGCGTGCCCACGAGCGACACCAGCATCGACGCGAACCCGTGCAGGGCATTGGTCACGAGGCCCGAGGAGGTCGCGATATCAGTGGGCAGCGCAAAGAACGCCCGGAAGGCCAGCGACATACCGTCCAACAGCAAGAGGGGCCGTTGGTCGTCGGTGGCGTCAGTCAACGAACTCGCCCTTGAGGATCTGCTGGGCCACGTCGCGCATTCTCGTGCGCGCGCGCATGGCGGACTGTTGAATCACTTCAAAAGCGGCCGGCTCGTCCAGACCACGCTCTTTCATGAGCATCTCCTTGGCCCGCTGGACGATCTCTCGAGTCTCAATCTTGTCGTCCGCCCTCGGTGCGTCGGTGACCACTGGTGGTTCACTCGCGGCTGGATTCAAGATGGCCGCTAACTTTGGCAGTATCTCACTGCTTCGAAAGGGCTTCACCAAATAGGCCGCCACGCCCGCGTCGCGAGCGCTCTCGATGAGGGTGCGCTGGCTAAAGGCGGTCAGCAAGACCACGATGGTCTTGGAGCCCTTCAACTCCTGGGCCACTTCAATCCCGTCGAGACCCGGCATCTTGATGTCGAGTAACGCGAGGTCGGGCGTGTGCTCTTTAATCATGGCAAGCGCGTCGTCGCCGCGCGCGGCCTCGCCCACCACCAGGTAGCCGTCGCCTTCCAAGATCTCTTTCAGGTCGAGGCGGATTATCGACTCGTCGTCGGCGATGACGACCCGCTTATCCACGGTCATCCTGGGGCGTCCATACTCGAAGTAGTTCGTCCCTCGCCTCCACCAGCTCACGCACGTCAAAGGAACGGCGCTTCATCTCGGCGTTCGCCACCATCACGTGACGAGAGAGTTCCTCGTACTCCTTGGACTGCAGGGGCGTCTCAGAGACCAGGGCGCGAATTCGAGCGTCGTCCAGCGCGTCATTCCACACGGCCACCTGTTCTTCGAGTACCGCCAAACTCTCGCGCGCCTGGGCCAATTGGCGTTGCACGTCCTCGAGACGGCGTTTCACGAGGCGAGGTCCCATACTGACACTCTACGGCGACCTACGAGAACACCGAAAGGCACTCGGCGTCACTTAACATCGCGTCGGCCGGTTCCACGCCAAAACGGGACTCGATGATCTCGACTTCCGCGCCGTATTGATTCGGTTGCACTTCCACGTCGAGAAGATCGCTCGGCTCGCTCACGCACGAGTGCGCCAGAGCGCGATGAACCCCTCGAGCGTAGGGCGATTCGAAAAAACCACCGAGATACGCTCGTAATCCCAGCTCGCTGGCCCTCGTGAACAGGGCCCGAGAGCTCGAAAGGCCACCCACGCGCGCTGGCTTCACACAGATCATCGTCGCCGCGCGGTAATTGACGATCTGGGTCAGGTCGCGTATCGAGCGAACGCCCTCGTCAATGCTAAGGGGCACGTCGAGTCGAGACGCGAGACGGGCGTGATCAATGACGTTGCCGGCGGCGAAAGGTTGCTCCACCGCAGAGATCGTGGCGACGCTGCGAATCAATTGAACTTGGGCCAGCACGTCCTCGTCCGACGTGGCTGAACAGTTGTAGTCCACTAAAATCGGCACCCCTAGTCGAGAGAGAGAGTCCAGCGTGCGATCGCCGATCGGACCGGGCGCGCTCTTCACTCGAATTCGGGCTACCGATTCATCGACGAACCAGTCAACGTCGGTCAGGAGCGAAACGGTAACCTGCGTCGGCGTGTTGAATCTCTCGGGCCAGAGTTCGTCAATCGTCATCGACGCCCAGTGCAGCTCGCGGTCGAGTAACGCCATCTCCACCAGCGCCGTGGCCACGTTGCTCGCCGGGGTCGCGGCGCTGAAGCGGGCCGCCCGTTCCCAGGACGGCAAGACGCCTTCGCGGGCCCCTACTTCGGCGAGTTGCGCGAGCGACGCCGCGACGGCCACGACAACCTCGCCGAGACCGGGGTCACCGTTGAGCGCGAAGGGTTGGGGCGCCACCTCGCCGTAACCCGAAAATCCTTGGTCGTCGAGGCAAAGAAAGAGACGAGAACGAAGATCGTGTTCTTGCGCACTCGCGGATACCGAGCGCGCGAGAGCCACGTTTTGGCGATAGAGCGTCGCGTGCACCTCTGTAACCTTACGGTTACTGCTACCGTGGTCGCCGCAGCCCGGATGGCGGAATTGGCAGACGCGGAGGCCTCAAAAGCCTTTGCTCGAGAGGGTGTGTGGGTTCGAGTCCCACTCCGGGCACTGTTACCGTTGGAGCATGGTTGACGGGGCGACGCTCGCCTTTCGCGAAGACGTCGTCGCCCTCTTTCCCGGTCAGGGCTCCATCGGCGGTGGCGCGGGTGTGGCCTGGCGAACGTCGAGCCACTGGGACGTGGTTGAGCGCGTCGGCGCGGTCACCAAGGTGGACGTCGCGGCGCTGCTCCTCACGGCCAGTGACGTTGAAGTCGTGCGCACGGATCGAGCGCAACTCGCCACCTTTGCCCTGTCCCTCGTTGGCTACTACGAACTGGTCGATCTGGGCGTGCGCCCTCGATATCTTTTGGGACACAGCCTCGGAGAGTTTTCCGCTCTGGTCGCCTCAGGACTGCTCTCCTTGGAAGAAGGAGCTCGACTGATCGGCGTGCGTGGTGCGGCCATGGCTCGAGCGGCCGATGCTCACGAAGGTTCGATGGTCGCGCTGATGGGTCCAGACGACGGTGCGCTCGAAGCACTGAAAAGTCTCGATGAACTGTGGATCGCCAACGTCAACGGCACGGGACAGATCGTCGTCAGCGGCATGAGGGCGCGACTGGACGACCTCGTACTTCGCCATCGTGACCTTGGGTGGCGTCGAGCCACGCCACTCAATGTGGGCGGCGCGTTCCACTCTCCGCTAATGGCCCCAGCTCAAGTGGAGTTTGATGAGGCCCTGGGCCACGCGACGTGGAGATCGACCGAAGCCCTGCTTATCTCGAACGTCGACGCGCAGGTGCATACCGAGGCCAATGAGTGGTGTGAACTCCTGGGTCGTCAACTGACCTCACCGGTAGAGTTCCTCGACGCGACGTTACGGCTGCCCGAGAGCGTGCGCGTTAGCGTGGAGATGCCCCCTGGCGGAGTGCTCAGCGGGCTCACCAAGCGGATACGCACTTTTGACCAGCAGTTCGCCCCCGCCACCCTTCACGAGTTACAGGAGATTGCGCCATGAGTCGACACGTCATCGTCACCGGAGCCAGCCGCGGTATCGGCGCAGCTATTGCCGAGCACTTCATCCTTGAGGGCGACACCGTCGTCACCCTTTCACGATCGGCCAACGCCCCCGCGGGTTGCGCGAAGTCCTTCACGGTGGACGTGGGCGACTCCACGGCCGTGAATCTCGCGGTCAAGGCGTCCGTCGACGAGTTCGGCCCCGTCGACGTGGTCGTGGTGAACGCGGGCGTGACGCACGACGGCCTGGCGCTGCGGATGTCCGACGAACAGTGGCGCGAAGTACTAACAACGAATCTCGACGGCGCGTTTTTCACCGCGCGCGCGGCGATGGCTTCAATGGTGCGAGCGCGCTCGGGATCGATCATCTTCATCGGTTCGGTCTCGCCTTTCATGGGGGTACCCGGTCAAGCCAACTACGCCGCCGCGAAAGCCGGACTCGTCGGTCTGGCCCGCTCCCTCGCCAAAGAGCTGGCGTCGCGCTCGGTGACGGTGAACGTCGTGGCGCCGGGCTTGATTGACACTGAGATGACCAGTGAACTCGGCGACGCGAGGGAAAGTATGGCCGCAATGATTCCTCTCGGGCACGTCGGGGCGCCGTCGGATATCGCTGGGGTTGTCGGGTTCCTCGCCAGTAACCACGCTCGCTACATCACCGGAGCGATCATCACCGTCGACGGCGGTCTCTCACTCGGCCACTAGCGGTGCTCACCCGTAGAGGTCATTGAGTACGATGGGACGACAGATTAAAGGGGTAACACCATGGATCGCAACCAGGCTTTCGCCAAATTCACCGAGGACACCGTCGAGGTTTTGGCCGTCGACCCCGCTCAGGTCACCCTCGAAGCATCGTTCGGCGACGACCTCGGCGCAGACAGCCTTGACCTCGTCGAGCTCGTGATGGCGCTCGAGGAGACCTTCGACATTGAAGTCGCCGAAGACGAACTCAAGGAGATCAAGACCGTCGGCGAGGCCTTCGAGCTGATCTACGCCAAGCTGTAGTGCTCGTTGCGGTCACTCCCTCGGGGCCGGTACGCGGGCGCCGCGTAGCAGTCACCGGCCTGGGCGCTCTTACGTGCGTCGGCGAGGGCGTCGCCACGTTGTGGAGTGCACTCGCCAGGGCCACCGCGCCCGCGTCGATGCGAATCGGTGCCTTCGACACTTCCCATCTCGGAGGGCCCAAGGAACTTCGCCGGCTCGACCCCTTCGCGCTCTACGCGCTCGTCGCCGCTGACGAGGCGTGGCGCCAGAGCGGATTGCAAGGACCGCTCGACGACGCGGGCAGCATCGTCACCACCGGCATCGGTGGGCTCCAAACGGTGTTAGAGCAAGACGTGGTGCTGGGCCAAAAAGGTCCGGACCGAGTGTCACCGTTCTTGGTACCGATGATGATGCCCAACGCGGCCACCGCGGCGGTGTCGATGCGCTTTGGACTCGGCGGACCGTGCGAGACCGTCACCACCGCGTGCGCGGCCGGGACCCACGCCATCGGTAACGCCGCTCGTTTGGTGGCCTCGGGTCGGTGCCCGGTGGCCATCGCCGGGGGCGCCGAGGCCGTCATGGTTCAGATCGCCGAAGCCGGCTTTCGCAATATGACAGCGCTGTCGACGACGAATCTCTCTCGACCGTTCGACGTCAATCGTGACGGCTTTGTCATGGGCGAAGGCGCCGGCATTCTGATCCTTGAAGAGTGGGACCACGCGCTGGCCCGGGGCGCCACCATATTGGCCGAGGTGCTCGGCGCCGCGTCCACGGCCGACGCATATCACATCACCGCGCCCGATCCCGTCGCCCGTGGCGCGATCCGATGCATGGAGTTGGCTCTCGCCGACGCCGAGATCAGCGCGAGCGACGTGTCGCACATCAACGCCCACGGCACCTCGACCCAGTTGAACGACTTGTCCGAGTCCGTCGCGGTGCGTCAAGTGTTCGGCAACAGCGCCCCGCCCGTCACGTCGGTCAAGGGACACCTCGGTCACTCGCTCGCCGCCGCCGGGGCGCTCGAGGGCGTCGTCTCGGTGCTCACCTTGCAAAACCAAGTCATCCCCCCCACGGCCGGCACCACCGAGATCGACCCCGCGATAGGCCTCGACGTCGTGATCGGCGCGCCACGACCCGCCGAGGTCGACGTCGTGTTGTCAAACTCCTTTGGCTTTGGTGGCCACAACGGCAGCGTCATCTTTCGACGCGTGGTGGCCTAGTTAGAGACTCCACTCGTCAAAGTGACGTTCGACGTACGCGTTGTCGTACGCCCAACGGGCGTTGGCGATGAACTGACCGAGTAAAACGGGGTCCTTCACACCCGGCGCGCTCTCGACGCCGGCGCGCACGTCGACGCCAAAGACCGGAAAGTTCTGCACGACGTCCACCACGCTTGACACGCTCAGCCCCCCCGAAGCGATCAGTGGCACCCGTTGGCCAGAGTCCAACAAGAGCTCGAGCGAGTCCACCAGCGCCTCTTGTTCGTCCGATTCGGGCAGCACCAAATAATCCACGCCGCCGAGAAGCGCGAGACGTTCGGTTCCGTCGGGCACCATTCGCAACACCGTATTCACGCGCTCCGAAATGTAGCTGAGTTCCTCGGTGGGGATGGGCCCGTCAATTTGCACCGCACTGAGTCCGAGGGTATTGGCAATCTCCACGATTCGCTGAGGGAGTTCGTTTCGAAAGACCCCTACCGACACGGCGCCCTGGGGCAGTCGACGCACGATGTCGTGCGCCGCGTTCACCGAAATCTGACGGGCCGTCAAAGCGAAGTCGAAGCCCACCGCACTGGCCCCCAGCCCAATCGAAAAGAGCGCGTCCTCTTCGGACGTGACGCCCGAAATCTTGATAAAGAGGCCCTCAGGGTTGAGCCGCACGTTCCATCTCCATGGGTTGTACGTTACTCACGGCTTTCAAAGACGCTCAGTCAACCTCTTCAATGGTGACGTCGACACCATTCATGTCACTCGGTGCGCTCAACAGCGTTCGGTGCGCGAAGCCAAGGCCCACGAAACGCGCGTGGCGCCACCGTCCACTGGTCACGCCTTGCGGACCGGCCGGGCCCTTGGACCTCAACACCTCGTCGACCCGCTCTCGACTCGGACCGCTCACGCGAACGAACCGCCACGGCACGCTCGAACCTCTCGCGTCGAGGCGAGCGACGAGCTCTTGACCGGTGAAGCAGCCCTTTTGAAACGAGACGGTGGCGCCAACGAAGGCGTGGCCAAAGCTGTGGGGCGTCAGTGACGCGGCGAACTCATTTGGTCCGGGCCACGCGGCGTCTATCTGCTCGTCCAGCGTCGCGAAGGGGCCCTCGCCCACGTCGTGGTTCGTCAGCGTGCACTTGGTTCGCAACAGAAATCGCCGAAGTCTCGCCGTGGCGTCGGCGGCTAACTCGCGCGGGACGACGACGTCGAAGCCGTCGTCACGGCGGGTCACGAAACACGTCGTGACGATCACGCTGTCGGGCGCGAGCAGCAGCGCCCACGTGCCGTGTTCACCCGCGTCGGTCAGGTCCTGGCTCAGTTGCCCCTGAAGAAAGGATTCGGACTCAACGCCCCGGGCCTCGATTGCGGACCACTCGAGCACGTTCGCGCCCACGTCGTCGATCAGTTCGCTCATTGACTATTACAGTATTCGCCAACGCAACGAAACTTGCCGAAGCACCGAGGGTGGCCACCAATGAGCATGCAGACCGAACTAAACACCATCACCTCAACGATGACGGAGCTCTCAACGCGCATCACCCTCCTCGTCGAATCAGAGGGAAGCGCCATGCCCCCGGAGATCTTCGCCGAACTCGTCGAGGCGGAACGCACCGTGGGCGCGTTGTTGCGCCGACTCACTCGTGTGGCCGGTCGGTCTCTCTAACTCTCGCCGGTAGTGTTCGGCTATGGCTTCTGCGTGGTGGTACGTACTCTCCTTATCACCACAACAACGTCTCGATGTTCTCAACTTGTTGAACCGCACGGAGTCGCTCCTCGGACGTGAGGCGATCGATGAAGGACGCCGGCGTACCGTCGTGCACGGATGGCGAGCTCAGCACTGGCTCTCCTACGAAGGAGCCGTCCTCGCCAAGTACGCCATGTCCAACGGGGACGAGGACGCCACGGTCGAGATGTGCGGCGGCGAGTTCGACAAAGAACTACTCCAGGATCTCTTGGCCGCGCACGACGTCGTGGACTGGTGGACCCGGGGCCCACAGGCCAGCCCCTACGATCACGGCAACGTCATACGCATGCTCCAACTGCTACGGGTCAAGCTACCGGTCGCTCTCGAAGCGGTGCCCGAAGGAGCGGTACTGCGCAATTTCGAGACCCATCGCGACGAGGACGCCTGGCTCGAACAGAACAACGCCGCCTTCGCCCACCACCCTGAGCAAGGAGCCTGGCGTCTGGCCGATCTCGACGCGCGCACCCACGAGCCCTGGTTCGACCCCTCGGGATTCCTGCTCTTGGAGATCGACGGGCGGATCGCCGCGTCGTGTTGGACCAAGGTGCACGAACTGCACCCCGATCGCTTCGGCGAGATCTACGTCGCGTCGGTGCACCCGGACTTCCAAGGACGCCATCTCGGTCGCGTGATGGTCACCCAAGGTCTCAACGTCTTGTGGCGAAAGGGCGTCACCGACGCCGTGCTGTTCGTGGACGAGTCCAACGACACCGCCAAGAAGCTCTATGACTCGCTGGGCTTTCGACTTGAGCGAGAGGACCGACTGATTCGATTCACGCGTCCTTAATGGGCGCCTACCAGGACACCGACGCCAAACGTCACCGCTGAAGCCAGGGCCGCGATGAAGAACGACCGGCACGCGGAAAAGAGTATGCCCCGGTGCGTGTAAAGACCGACCGCCGCCCCAACACCGAGCGAGGCGGCCGCGGCGACGCCGATCGACCACCACACGACGTTGCCCGTGGTGGTCACGAGCCAGGGCAGTAGAGGTATGAGCGCCCCGATCGAGAACATGAGGAACGAATACGAAGACGCCATCCACGGCGATCCCGTCGCCGAAGGATCGATCCCGAGCTCTTCGCGCGTGTGGGTGCGCAGCGCCAGGTCGGGATTCTTCATCAAATCCGTGGAGAGTCGTTCGGCAAGTTCCGAATCAATCCCTCGCCCGAGAAAGATATCGCGCAGTTCCAAGCGCTCAAGTTCGGGCTCGGCCGCCAACGCTCGCCGCTCGACGTCAATCTCGTGCTCGTAGAGTTCCTTTTGCGCGCGCATCGAGAGGTACTCGCCACTGCCCATCGAAAACGCACCGGCGACGAGGCCGGCCAGACCCGCGAGTCGCACAATGTCGTGACCCGGATTAGCGCCGGCGAAGCCAAGAATGAGTGACACGTTCGTCACGAGACCATCGGAGAGACCAAAGAGGGCGGCGCGAAAGCCACCACCGCTTATCTGGCGATGGTGCGATTCAGTAACCGGGGAGCTCACGTTGAGAGTCTATTAGTGGCCCCCGCGTCGAAACGGTGGCTTCGTAGCGAAAGATAGAGTTGGCTCGGAGGTACACCATGGCAACGAACGTCAACAGCATCGAAGAATTGAGCGCTCTCGTCGGCACCCATCTGGGATACTCCGACTATCGAACGGTCACCCAGGAACAGGTGAACCTCTTCGCCGACGCCACCGGCGATCACCAGTGGATCCACGTTGACCCCGAGCGCGCCGCCAAGGGTCCCTTTGGTCACACCATCGCGCACGGCTACCTCACGTTGTCGCTGATTCCAGTGCTCTTGGGCGGCATGTTGAAAGTCGAGGGCGTCACGATGGGCGTGAACTACGGCACGAACAAGGTTCGCTTTATCTCACCGGTACCCGTAGGGTCAGAGATACGCGCCGGCGCCACGTTGGCCTCGGCCGAAGAGGTCGCCACTGGCGTACAGATCGCGATGGACGTCACTGTGGAGATCAAGGGAGCGCCAAAACCGGCCTGCGTGGCGCAAGTGATCTCCCGGCTCTACCGATAACACCTTGACCGGCTCCACCCTCCCTCAGGGCGTCGAAAAGACTGAGCATGTTCGCAAAATGTTTGACGCCATCGCTCCGCGCTATGAGCTTGTGAACAAGCTCATGACTTTCGGCCTCGACGCCAGATGGCGCCGTCGCGCCGTCAGCGACCTTCGCCTCACCCCAAACAGTGTGGTCCTCGACGTGGCCGCGGGCACCGGGGACTTCACGCGCGAGCTCCGCCGCCAAGGTCAGCGCGCCGTGGCCACCGACTTAAGTTTCAACATGCTCACCACCGCCCGAGGCGTCCCCGCGCGCGTTCAGGCCGACGCCTCGTTATTGCCCTTTCGACGCGCCAGCTTCGATGGTGTCACCTGTGGCTACGCGCTGCGCAACTTTACGGACCTGAAGGCATCGTTCGACGAGATGGCGCGAGTGCTTCGCCCCGGCGGACGCCTCTCGCTGCTCGAGGTCGCCGAGCCCAATTCCGGACTCTGGCGCATTGGTTTTCGGATCTGGTTCCGTAAAGTCGTGCCGTTCATCGGCTCGCTCGTGTCGGACCGCGCGGCGTACCACTATCTCCCGGCGTCCACGGCGTACTTGCCTTCGCCCAGCGAGATCACCGCGATGTTGAATCGCGCCGGCTTCAGCGCCGTCAATAATCGACGGGTCATGGGCGGATTGAGCCAACAGTTCCTAGCGACGAGGATCGCGTGAGATTCCAACGTACGAGCATCGCTCCGCTACGGGCGGACACCCTTCGAACATTGGGCGCGCGTGACGGGTGGCTCGTCGAAACGCCCGACGTGCTTCGCGTGGGCTTTGGTCGTCTGGTCGACCAGGTGCACCTCGCGGGTGGCCTTGGGACGCCGACGAACGCAATGACCGCGTTACGCCGCCACGAACTCGTCGGCGACCCTGGCCCCGCGGGGACCGGCGTCGTGGCCTTCGCGGCACTGCCCTTTGACCGTAACGCCCCTGGTGAACTCCAGATTCCAGAGTTCTGTGTCACGCAGACGAGATCGGGCCAAGCGTGGGTGAGTTCGCTCGAGGGTTCGAACCTGTGGCGTGAACTCCTCGAGTCGGTCCTGGCGCCCACCCAGGAGACTCAGAGTCTTCGCTCCCTCACCTATCAGCCCACCCCGGAGGAGTACGCCCACAACGTCGCCCTGGCGGTGGAAATCCTTCGACGTAAGGAGATCGACAAAGTCGTGCTCGCGCGCGCCGTCTTAGGATCGGTCCCCGAACCCATCGACCCCGCCGCGATCGCCCAACGCCTACGCCTGCGAGAGCCAATCTGTACCCTCTACAGTCTTCCGACCACCGACGGGCGTCGATTCGTGGGGGCCAGCCCTGAACTGCTCGTTCGTCGCAGCGGCGCCGAGATTCAGTGCAATCCGCTCGCCGGCACGATCGCCTTGCCGCCGAACGTCGCCCCTGACGACTACCAAACCTGGCTGCTCGGCAGCACCAAGAATCTCCACGAGCACGCCGTCGTGGTCGATGAGATTGTCCGCGTCCTCGCCAACGTCTACGACGACATCAGTGCCGACGCCGAACCCTCCATCGTGACGCTGCGCACGGTGGCCCACCTGGGTACCTGGATAAACGCTCGCAGTCACGACCCGCACGCGCC
The DNA here is from genome assembly GCA_035533495.1 of Acidimicrobiales bacterium. GTDB lineage: Bacteria > Actinomycetota > Acidimicrobiia > Acidimicrobiales > RAAP-2 > RAAP-2. The sequence continues at coordinate 32,694 of DATLTW010000074.1, forward strand.
CGACGCGCTCGACGTGCTGAGAATGCTCCATCCCACGTCGGCGGTTGGCGGCATCCCCCGAGAGAGTGCTTACGAACTCATCTGTCGTCTCGAACAACGTGATCGTGGATACTTCGCCGGACCGCTCGGCTGGATCGACGCTCAGGGCGACGGCGAGTGGTGGATTGGACTTCGGGGCGTCTTAATTTCGGGACAAGCGTTCGAAGCGTGGGCCGGCGCGGGCATCGTCAGTGAGTCGGACCCCATTGCCGAGCGCGAAGAGACCAAGAACAAACTCGCCGTGGTACTTTCGACCGTGTTGGTTGATCTCGTCTAGCCAATGTGGCGCTGAAATGGCCGCTCCAGAGCCCACTTGGTTACGAGGGCCAACGCTTCGATCACAATCGCCTTGGACATCTTCGACTCACCGCGTTGACGGTCCGTGAAGAAGATGGGAACTTCGATGATGGTCGCGCCACTGCGGCGCGCCCGGTACGTCATCTCAATTTGAAAACCGTACCCATCGGCCGTCACGGTCTCGTAGCTCATCTTCTTTAAGGCAGAAGCGGAGTAGACGCGATAGCCCGACGTCGAGTCAGCCACGCGAAGTCCGAGCACGATCGACGCGTACTGATTACCCCCACGCGAGAGCAGGCGTCGCGACCAGGTCCAGCGCGGGATGTGACCGCCCTCAACATAGCGCGAGCCAATGACCACGTCGTGACGGCGCGCTTCCACCAAGAGCGCGGGCAGGGCCAGTGGATCATGGGAAAAGTCGCAATCAATCTCGACCACGTGGTCGTAGCGGTGTTCGAGGCCCCACGCGAATCCCGCTCGGTAGGCTCCGCCGAGTCCACTCTTGGCGTCTCTTTCGAGCACCTCGATCTGACCTAGTTCTTCACCGACGAGGCGAGCCCGCGCAGCGGTGCCATCGGGACTGTTGTCGTCAACGACCAGCACGTCACACTCGGGCACCACCTCGCGCAACGTGCGAAGCATCAGTTCCACGTTGAGAATTTCGTTATAGGTGGGAAGCACCACGAGCGTGCGCATTAGGGAATACTACGAGTTGTCCTAGACTTGGCCAGTCGTGTTCCGCCCTATCAGCTTGGGAACGTGACACGCCTAAGGAAGCCCTATGCCCGACGCTGCCCCAAAGAAGCGCTTCGCACTCCCTCGCGAGATTCGATTGATTCTTAGCTTTGGCTCGTTGATCTTCGTCTTGGGATATTTTGTTTTGCCCCAGATCGGCTCGGCTCATCACTCACTGCCGTTGCTCGCCTCGGTCAATCCCTTCTTAGTCATGATTGGCGTCGCGTTGGAGGTCAGCGCGATCCTCGCTTACGTTGAGCTGACTCGTACGGTGTTGTATCCTTACGCGCCCAGCCGTCTGATCACCCTTCGGGTGAACATGGCCGCGCTGGCCATAAGTCACGTGGTTCCCGGGGGCACGGCACCCGCGGGTGCCTTCTCCTTTCGGATATTCAACGAACTGGGCGTACCCAAAGAGACCAACGCTTTTGGACTGGCGGCCCAGGGCGCCGGCTCGGCGGTCGTGTTGAACATCATTTTCTGGATAGCCCTGGTCATTTCCATTCCGCTGAACGGGTTCAACCCCGCGTACGGTTTCGCCGCACTGGCCGGGGTCTTTTTGCTGATGGCCTTCTTTGGCACGATTCTCTTAATCACGCGGGGCCAGCGCCACGCCGATGCGTGGTTGCGCGCCATCGCTCGTCACGTCCCCTCGCTCAATCCCGAAGCCATCACCGCACTCTTGGCCAAGGTGGCCGATCGAATTACGCTCCTAATCGCCAACCGGCGCACGCTGTGGTGGGCCTTTACGTGGGCCACGCTCAACTGGCTCTTGGACGCGACCTGTCTTTGGGTCTTTCTCTGGTCCTTTGGCGCGGTCGTCTCACCAATCGACCTCCTAGTCGCGTACGGACTCGCGAACGTGCTCGCGGCGATTCCCCTGACACCCGCCGGATTGGGCGTCGTCGAAGGCGTTCTGATTGGCACGCTCGTTGGCTTTGGGGTACCGCACAGCCAGGCGATTCTGGCCGTACTCGCCTACCGTCTCGTCAACTTCTGGATTCCGATTCCACTCGGCGGAGCCGCGTACGCGAGTTGGCAGTGGCGCCGGCCGGCAGAAATTACACCTGGGTAAGCGAGCGGGAGCGATCCATCGTGAGACGTTTGAACTCCCACTGCGCCGAAAATTCATTCACCGGTTGAAGGCGCCGCCACCGTCGATCGGTTCCTAATACCCAGGTGAAGAGGTCATCACGCCACGTGATCTCAAAGGCTTCGCGCAGTTCACGTTGGAGCGAGGGGTCTTCAATGGGCACCATGACCTCCACACGCCGATCGAGGTTGCGCTCCATCAGATCAGCGGATCCGATGTAGACCGAGAAGTCCGGCTCACCCTCGCCTCCGAAGATGAAAATGCGCGAGTGCTCGAGAAACTCACCCACTACCGAGTGAACTTTGATGTTCGCCGACAGACCCGCCACGCCGGGGCGAAGACAACACAACGTCCGGACTACCAAACGTATCTCGACGCCCGCGCCGCTCGCTTCGTAGAGGGCATCAATGATCGTGGGGTCGGTGAGCCCGTTGACCTTGATGGCGATCTTGCCTAAAGCACCGCGGTCGCGCTGAGCGTTAATTAACTCTACGACCCGCGTCCTCGTGAACAGCGGGCTCACGATGAGCTTTTCGTAGTTGCCAATGCGTGCGAAGCCCGTGAGGAAGTTAAAGAGCTCGCCCACGTCGTGGGTGATTGCCGGATCACTGGTCAACAGGCCAAAATCCTCGTAGTTCCGGGCGGTCTTGTCGTTGTAGTTCCCGGTGCCGACGTGCACGTAGCGCACCGTGGTGTCCCCCTCGGATCGCAACACCAACGTGATCTTCGAGTGCGTCTTTAGCCCGACGATGCCGTAGACCACGTGCACCCCCGCGTCTTCTAACGCCTTGGCCCACTCGATATTGGCCGCCTCGTCAAAGCGAGCCTTCAACTCCACCAAGGCGACCACCTGCTTCCCGCGTTCGGCGGCATGAATTAACGATGCGACGATTGGTGAATCGCCCGACGTTCGATAGAGTGCCTGCTTTATCCCCACCACCTTGGGATCGAGGGCCGCTTGCGCCGTGAACGGCTCGACCGAGTCCGTAAAGGAGTCGTAGGGGTGGTGCAGCAAAATGTCGCCCTCGCGAATCGCCGCCAGCACGTCGCCGACGTGTTCGCCGTCCAGTAGACGCTTGGGCGTGCGGGGTGACCAACTCTCGCCCTTGAGGTCGGGTCGATCGATCTCATAGAGGTTCCACAAGTCGCTGAGACCGAGCATGGCGTCATTGACGTAGACGTTCTCGGGGTCAAGTTCGAGCTGGTCTATAAGGAGTTTGAGAAACTCCTCGGACATCCCGCGTTGGATCTCCACGCGAAGTGCCTTGCCAAAGCGACGACGACGAAGTTCCACCTCGAGCGCCACGAGTAGATCATCCGCTTCATCCTCTTCCAACGTGAGGTCCGCGTTGCGGGTCACGCGAAAGAGATCAGCTTGACCGATGCTCATGCCGGGAAACAGGCGCCCCAGGTGAGCAATGATGAGGTCTTCGAGTAGACACCAGCGTTCGGGGCCGGCCCGTAGAAATCGAGGCAGTGAGTTCGGCACTTTCACGCGCGCGCTGCGTTCGTCGTCGGTCAACTCATCGCGCACCGAGACCGCGATATTGAGCGAAAGATTTGAGATCATCGGGAAGGGGTGACCGGGGTCGACAGCCAGCGGCGTGAGCACCGGATAGACGTTCTCATCAAAGTATTTCGCGAGGATCTCTTTCGCCTCGTCGTCGAGGTCGCGGTACGGCACAATCGCGATGCCACCCTTGGCGAGCTCGGGGAGTATCGAGTCGAGCATGAGGCGATCTTGGCGCTCCGTAAGTTCGAGCACTCGCTCACGGATCTCGGCGAGCTGTTGGCGTGGTCGCACGCCGTCGACCGAAGGCGTCTGCACGCCGGCGGCCACCTTGTCTTCTATGCTCACGACGCGAACTTGAAAGAACTCGTCCACCATGTCGGCGAAGATCGCCACGAACTTGCAGCGCTCGAGGATGGGCAACTTCTGGTCATCGCCGAGGTCTAAGAGGCGCGCGCCAAACTCCAGCCGTGACATCTCGCGACTGGAGAACCTCTCGGGTCCAAACGACGACAGATCGGTGCTCAAGACAACGGGTTCCTCTGAAGAGTCAATTGCTTTACACCATCGTACGACTACTGTTGAAACGTGCCAAGACACGTCAACATCGACGCACCTGGCCAGGCGCCCACAACGCCTGATAGCAAACGGAATCGCCGCTATACCGAACTGGGCTTGATGGCGGTGGCCTGGATTATTACCACCGCCTTTTACGTCTTGGCCTTCTTGGGGGCACAAGGCAAGATGCCCCCGAGTTTTCTCTTTTTCTTCGCGGGCATTGTGCTGATTTCATTGCTGATGCACTTCGCGATCGCGCGCTACGCCCCCAACGCCTCGGAGATTCTCCTCCCCATCGCGACGTTGCTCAACGGCATTGGTTACGTCGAGATCGCCCGCTGGGATCCGACGGAGGCCCGAAATCAGGCACTCTGGTTCCTCGTGAGCGCGGTGGTCCTCGCCGTGACTCTCAAGGTGGTCCGCCACGTTCGAGACCTCGATCGCTATCGCTACTTGACCCTCGTGGCGGCACTTGCGTTGCTAGCCGCGCCACTCGTGCCCGGGGTGGGTACGACGGTAAATGGCGCGCGCCTGTGGATCTATTTCGGACCCTTTTCCTTTCAACCGGTAGAGATCGCCAAGATTTTGCTGATCTTCTTCTTCGCGTCGTACTTTGCGGCCAACCGAGATCTCCTTTCGACGCCCACCCAACGGCTCGGGCCGCGCAGGATCGTGCCGCCAAAGGTCCTCGTTCCGATTTTCGTCGCCTGGGGTCTCTCAATCGCCATAGTGGGCGCGGAGAACGACCTCGGATTCGCGCTCTTGATTTTCGGTCTCTTTATTGCGTTGCTCTGGGTCACGACCGGGCTCAAGTCGTACGTCTTGCTCGGTCTTGGGCTGCTCGTCGGTGGAGCGTTCGTGGCGGACCAACTGTTCTATCAGGTGCAAGCTCGTATCAGCGAGTGGCTCGACCCGTGGTCGGTCGCGAACTTTACCTACTCGCACCAACTCGCCTTTGGCTGGTTCTCCATCGCCGCCGGAGGAATCACCGGGACCGGCTTGGGCCTTGGCCAGTCGGGCACCGTTCCGTTCATCACGTCGGACATGATCTTTGCCGCCGTGGCGGAAGAGCTTGGTTTCCTCGGCGTCATCTTAACGCTCTGCCTCTTCGCGGCTTTCGTCGGCGAGGGTTTTCGCATCGCACAACGCGCGTCGTCAGACTTCCTTCGTCTCACCGCCACCGGTCTTACCGCCTTGATCGGTTTTCAGGCCATCTTCATCATGGCCGGCGTCCTTCGCTTGCTGCCCTTCACCGGCATCACCTTGCCGTTCATGGCTTACGGCGGCAGCTCGCTCATCGCAAACTATCTGGTGGTAGCGATTCTGCTGCGAATATCCGACGAAGGCAACAGCGAAAAACGCGGCGGCGAAGTGCTCGCCGTCCACCTCGCTTAAGCGAAGTAGGACTCCAGCACATCCTCCGAACACAAGATGGGGGCCGGCACACGTTGGCGCAGGGCCATCGAGAGTGCGTCACTGGTGCGACAGTCAAAGACCTCTTGGCCCTGGGGAGTCATCACATCGAGTTCAGCGTAGAAAATTCCGCCGTCGTATCGAACGATGCGCGCCGCGATCACTTCGGCCTGCAGGCGCGTCAAGATGGTCGTCATGAGCTCATGGGTACTCGGGCGTCGGCTGACTATCGCCCCGTGGGCGTGCTGGAGCGCAATCGCGTCGCCGAGCGCCAGCGGGATGACGAGATAGCGAAACGGCGCCTCGGCCTCGAGAAGATGGGCCATCGGCGAAGGATCCGTGAGGTCGAAGAGGACCGAATCGAGATGCATCACGCGAAAGGCGACGTCGGGCGATATCGGAGCCTCGAAGGAGCCTTCAGTAGTCCCTTTCGGCGTGGACTCCTCCGCGCTGGGCGATTCGTCACTCATCGAGCACCCACCCTAACTGCTGACTCGCCGAGAGACCGAGAGCACCGCGCCGCCCGCGACAAAGAAGACCAGGGCCGAGGATCCACCGTAACTCAAGAGTGGGAGCGGAATGCCAGTCACGGGCATGATGCCCATCGTCATCCCGATGTTCTCAAAACAGCTGAAGGCGAAGAAGATAAAGACTCCGATGCAAAGCAGTCGCCCCATAGTGTCCTTCGCGTTCTTGGCAATCATGAACATCCGAAAGCCGACAAAGGCCAAGAGCACGATGATGAGGACCGAGCCGACGAAACCTAACTGCTCGCCGATGGCGGTAAAGATGAAGTCCGTACGCTGTTCGGGAACGTAACCGAGCACCGTCTGTAACCCATGAAACAGACCCGCGCCACGCACGCCACCTGAACCAATGGCGCTCTTCGCGTTATTGACTTCGTAAATGAGGCTCGCCAGATTGGGGTTCGTGGAGTTTTGATTCAGGAACGACACAAAACGGTCAACCTGGTATCTCTGCAGGAGGTCGAGATAGATCGCCGCGGCCAGACCCATCGAGCCCAAGACCGCTAGCAACGTCATGAAACGCGGCGGTACTCCGGCGACCACCATCATCGCCGAGACGATCAAGACGATAATCACCGACGTGCCGATATCGGGTTGTTTGACAATCAACGCCAACGGCACGGCAGCCATGACGAGCAGGCGCATCACGTCGTACATCGTGAGCCCCTCCGGGCGGCGAGCGCAGAACGTCGCTATCGCCAATATCAAGATCAACACAGTAAACTCACTGGGTTGAATCTGAATTGAGCTACCAAAACTGTACCAGCGTTGCGCGCCGAGGGCGCTTTGACCGATCACGAAGACGCCCGCCAGGGCGAAGAGCGAACCCACGTACAACGGCGTCGCCGCCATATCAAATCGGCGATAGTCGATGCGCGAGAGGATGTACATGCACGTGACGCCCAGTAGCACGAAGAGTCCCTGGCGTTCGAGGTAGTAGTGCGGGTTGTACCCGGCATTGACGAGCGCCTGACGCGTCGCGCTGTAGATCATTATGACGCCGATGAAACCGAGGGCAATCATTCCCAGAAACAGCCCCGAGTCGAAGGAGTCCTTCGCCCGAAAACGGCTCACCAGCGCGCTCAGCGCGTCGCTCATTGCAGCACCTCAAGCAGTTTGGCGCCCTCTAAGGATACGCCCCACCACCACTGCATCTGCAGCGCCGCTTGGTAAGCCAACATCGCGAGCCCATTCATCGAGCGGCATCCCGCGTCCATGTAGAGCCGGCGCCAGGGCGTCATTCGAGGTTCGTACAACAAGTCAACCGCGACGGTCTCGTGATGCACACCCTGGAGAACCGCGGCCTCTTCGCCCCGGCCCACCAGGGGCAGGGTATTCACGACCAAGTCGACCGGCCGGTACACCAGCGACCGAGAGGAGACGTTCTGGTAGCGACCAGTGAGTTCGTCCACCTTCGCCTCGTTTCGAGCGAGCACCACCGCCGAGGCCACGCCCTGGTGCACCAGGGCATCGACAATCGCACTGGCTGCGCCGCCGGCGCCCAGGATGACGGCGTGAATGTTCTCAAGCGCGAAGCCCATTTCGTTGCTCAAGGCGTTAACGAATCCAGGGCCATCAGTACTCTCGCCAAGAAGCTTCCCGTCACGTTGGACGAGCGAGTTAACTGACTTCGTGCGCTTGGCGACTTCGCTTCGTTCGTCGCAGATTTCGTTGGCCACCACTTTCAGCGGACTCGTCACCGACAACGCGTCGAACTTCGTCGTCGCGAGCACCCTCAACTGATCGGTGCCGTCAAGACCCAACTCCACGCGCGTCGACGTACCGTCAAGGCCCGCGAGTTTAAGGCCCGCCATCTGTAATTGTGGCGAAAGAGAGTGTTCAATGGGCGAACCCACCACGCCGATTCGCCAGTTCATCCCACCCCCCTTGAGGCGGCGAGTCTCTCGTTCTTCAGTTGCTGGGCGAAAGTGGTGGAAAAGGCCTCGTCACCTCGCTTATTGATCACGGTGAAGTAGAGCCACGGTCCCGCAGGCGCGTGCAGGACGGCCTTGAGCGCGAAGGTCGACACCGCACAGATCGGCGTCGGCGTGAGGCCGGTGTTCAGATAAGTGTTGTAGGGGGTCGGCGTCTCCAACATGATGTGCGTGACTGCTCCCCCGTCGCGTCCGAGGAAGTAGAGCACCGTCGCGTCCATCTGAAGTGGGCCGCCTCGCGCCAATCGATTGAAGATCACGCGGGCCACTTGGGGCATATTGCGAGGGTAGTAGCCCTCTTTTTCGACGATCGAAGCGGCCACGATCAACTGATAGGCGTTAAGTCCTCCCACGACCGTGGACGGCGTGAGACCGACCGACGCCGCCTCTTTTTGGAAACTACGCACCATATCTTTCACGAGCTCGCGCGGTGTCGTCGTGGGCTTGATGACGTAGTTTCGGGCCCCAATGAGTCCTTCGAGGGAGGTGCCCTGATCGAACGTACTCGGCGTCTGCTTGGTCGTGGCGTCGGCAACAAAGGCGTTGGCGAACTTCGCGCCCTTGATGCTCACGAGGTTGTGGGCCACCTCGTGCAATGTCAGACCCGGCGAGACGGTCACCACAACGACGTTGGGCGCAGCACCAAGAATTGCCCGAACGCTGGCGAAGGAGGAGCCCTGGCGAAACTCGTACGTACCGGCTCGAATCAGTGGGGTGCCGAGGAAGAGATTCTCCAAGCGGAAGGCGAAGGGCGACGCAATGACGCCGTCCGCGTGCAACTCTCCGGCAATCGTGGCCAACGAATCGCCCGGGTGCACGGTGACGATGACCTCCTTGCCCTTACCGGCAAAGATTGGATCGATCTGCAAGATGAACCAGCCCGCCACCAGCACGACGAGGACAGTGACGCCGAGCAGCACTCGTCGAATCGGCCTAGTGAGCATGGTGGCCATCGACGTAGTTTTGCAGCATGATGACCGCCGCGGCGCTGTCCACGTGGTCACGATGCTGCTTGGCCTTTAGCCCCGCTCGTGAAAGTGAGCGGTGCGCTTCGAAGGTCGTGAGGCGCTCGTCCCACTGCGTCACCGAAAGGTCACCGAGCGCCCCCACCAATTCGTGGAACAGCTCGTCCGCTTGCTTAGTACTCGAGGTCTCGTTGCCCGACAGCGCCACCGGCCGGCCGACCACTACCGCCTCGACCCCTTCGTCGACAATCAACTGTTGCAACGAAGTGATCAGAGCCTCGTCGTTCGCGAGGGCCGTGCGCGGAAAGGCCATCGTCTCGGCGGAATCAGTGATCGCAATGCCACAGCGCGCCGCACCGGGATCGATGCCAAGAAGCCGGGCCATCCAGTTCTTAGAGCGCCTTCGCGGCGGCTAACACCGCGTCGATGCCCTTGGGATCGCGTCCGCCAGCGAGCGCCACACGCGCCGAGCCCCCACCCACTCCCCCGAAGTGCGTGGCGAGCGTCTTGACGGTGTTCGACGCGTCGAGCGACTCATCCGTGGCCACGGCCAACGACACCTTGTCCTCGTACACGCCGACCAACACCACGACCCGCCGACCGCGGTGTTGCAGATCCTGGGCCAGGGAACGTAACTGGTCACCGGGATAGCCGTCCACGCGAGCAACGACGACATCGCCGCTACTGATCGCGTCGAGCTCGGTGGCGAATTGGGCGAGTTGGGCCTGGCGCAGCGAGCCGATCTGCTTTTCCACGTCGCGCTGGCGCTCGAAGAGTCGTTCGAGGGCGGGCACCACGTCTTCAAGGGACGTCTTTAACAACGCCGCGACCGATCCGAGCGCCTGTTCCATCTCGTAACTTCGCCGATGAGCACCCAGGCCGCTCACCGCTTCCAGGCGACGGGTATTGGCACCGATTGAGGACTCACTGACCACTTGAATCTGGCCAATATCGCCCAGACGCGCCACGTGCGTTCCCCCGCAGAACTCGAGACTGTGTCGACCCGCGCGCACTACGCGCACCCGGTCGCCATACTTGTCGCCAAAAAAAGCCACGGCGCCCATCGTTTCGGCCTCGCGTTTGGTGGTTTGGATGGTGTCCACGTGCTCGTTGAGAACGACGTCGGTATTCACCATGGTCAGTATTTCCTTGGTCTCCTCTTTCCTCAACGGGGCGCCGTGCGAGAAATCGAAACGCAGGCGCTCGGGTCCCACGTAAGAACCTTGCTGGCGAACGTGATCGCCCAGTACCGTGCGTAGCCCCCCGTGCAAAAGGTGCGTGGCGGTGTGATTGCGCCTCGTCGCCTCACGGCGCTCGGGCTCAATCGTCGCAATGGCGGTTTGACCCGGGAGGATCTCACCCGTTAGTCGACCCCGATGCGCGACGAGCTCACCGGCCACGTTTTGGGTGTCCAAGACTTCAAAGCGTCCCGTTTCGGTCACCACCGTGCCGGTGTCGCCGACTTGGCCACCGGACTCGGCGAAAAACGGCGTCGAATCGAGAAACAACTCGCTCTCGCCGTCTTCGCCGGCCAGAACGGCCAGTACGGCGGTCTCGACGCTGTAACGATTCACGTCGCGCCCGACGAACTCGGTCGCCCCGTGACGTTCGATCAGTTCTCGGTACTCCGCGTCGTCGGCCACGCGCAGCGACTTGGCGTTCGAGCGGGCCCGTTCGCGTTGGAGGGACATCGCCTCGTCAAAGGCCCGACGTTCCACGCTCAGTCCGACCTCGGCGACGATCTCTTCGGTCAACTCGATAGGGAAGCCGTGCGTGTCGTGCAACTTAAACGCCGCATCACCAGGAAAGATGGTCAAGCCGCGGGCCAGCACCTGACGCTGGGCGTCTTCGAGCAGCGCGAGACCGGTTCGCAGAGTTCGAGCGAAGCCCGCTTCTTCACGCTCGAGGACCTCAACAATGAGGTCACGGTCGTGCACGAGCGTGGGATAGACCCCACCCATCTTTTCTATCGTCGCGTCGACGAGCGAGGCGGCCATCGCGCCTTCGGCCCCGGCGCGCCGGGCGGCGAGCACGGCGCGCCGGATGATCCGGCGCAACACGTAGCCGCGCCCCTCGTTCGAGGGCAGTACCCCATCGGCCACCAGCATCGTCATCGCGCGTCCGTGATCGGCGATTCGACGAATCGCCACGTCCGAGGTCTCGTCACGGCCATAGGGGACATTGAGCGCGCGCGACGCCGCGTCGAGCAACGGCGCGAAGAGATCGGTGGCAAAGACCGTCTCGACACCGTTGAGGATCGCCAACGTTCGCTCAAAACCCGCGCCGGTGTCGATGTTCTTCTTGGGCAGTTCCGTAAGCGACCCGTCCGGCCCCTTTTCGTACTGGGTGAACACCAAGTTCCAGAATTCGACGAATCGATCTTCGTCGCCCGTGGCCGGTCCCCCGTCGTCGCCAAAAGCCGGGCCCTTGTCGAAGAAGATCTCCGACGACGGTCCGCACGGACCGACCTCGCCCATGCTCCAGAAGTTGTCCTCGCCCATTCGCTGTATCCGCTCAGGCGCAATGCCAATGAGGTCTCGCCACAGTTCAGCGGCCTGATCGTCAGAGTCGTGCACCGTCACCCAAAGGCGTTGCGGGTCGAGACCGAAGTCCTCGGTGACGAGCTGCCAGGCGTAGGAGATGGCGCCTTCTTTGAAGTAGTCGCCGAAGGAAAAGTTACCGAGCATCTCAAAAAACGTGAGGTGACGCTGCGTCGTGCCAATGATGTCAATGTCCAGCGCGCGAAAGCACTTCTGCACCGAGACCGCGCGCGCGTAGGGGGGGACCTCTTCGCCGGTGTAATAGGCCTTAAAAGGCACCATGCCCGCCACGGTGAACAACAGCGACGGGTCGTAGGGGATCAGGCTCGCCGAGGGCACGACGACGTGGCCGTTCGCGGCGAAATAGTTCAAGAAAATCGAACGAAGTTCGGCGGCTTCCACGAGAGTCACTCTACTGGCGCGGGTGGTTCGCCCTGGTGAGAGCGGTTCGTTCGCGCGCGCCACTGCTCAACGAGCGCGCCCTCACGTCCGTAGTGCGACGGATCGAAAAACACCGCCGCCTTTAGTTCGTCGGGCAGATACTGCTGGTCGACCCAACCTTCGGGATAGTCGTGCGCGTAGCGGTACTCGGTGCCAAAGCCGAGCAGCGCGGCGCTGCGATACGACGCGTCGCGCAGATGATTAGGCACCGGTGCCGACCCGCCGGACTGCACCGCAGCGGTCACCGCGCCGAGCGCGCGCGTCACTGAATTGCTCTTGGGCATGAGCGCGAGGGTGAGCGTGGCGTGCGCCAGGGTGAGGCGCGCCTCGGGCAACCCGACGAACTCCACGGCCCTGGCCGCCGCCTCGGCCACGAGTAGACCGAGAGGCTCGGCGAGTCCGACGTCTTCACTGGCCAGAATGACGAGACGCCGTGCGAGAAAGCGCGCGCTCTCACCGCTCTCCAGCAGTGTCACCAGCCAGTAGAGCGCGCCGTCGGGATCTGATCCTCGCACTGACTTGATGAAGGCGCTGATTTGGTCGTAGTGCGTATCGGCGGATTGGTGATAAAGACGCCCGTCTCGAGCTCGCGCGACGTGACCCACGTCGACGGGCTCCCCCGGGTCTTCGATGTTCACGAGCACGATGGCGGTGTCGAGCGTCGTGAGGGCACTGCGCGCGTCACCCTCCGCTGACGAAGTCACGGCCCGCAGCGCTTCGTCGGTGATCGTCGCCCCTCGAAGCTCAAGGCCGCGGTGCACCAAGGTGACGAGATCTTCCTCACCGAGTGGGTGAAGTCGCCACAGCGTGGACCGACTCATCAGAGCGGCATTGACCTCAAAGTACGGGTTCTCGGTCGTGGCGCCGATGAGGACCACCTCGCCGGTCTCGGTCGCGGGCAACAAGAGATCCTGTTGGGCCTTGTTGAAACGGTGCACCTCGTCGATGAAGAGCACCGTTCGCTGACCCCGTTCGCCTAAGCGTTCGCGAGCGCGCGTCAACGCTTCACGAACGTCCTTGACGCCGCTCGACACCGCCGAGAGGCTTTCGATGACGTAGTTCGCCGAAGAGGCCAGAATCCGAGCCAAGGTGGTCTTGCCCGTACCCGCCGGACCCCAGAGGATCATCGACGTCAGTTGGCGGGCCTCGGCCAATCGCCGCAGGGGTCCGTCAACGCCCACCAAATGGTCTTGGCCCACGACCTCGTCGAGTGTCCGAGGCCGCAGCAGCTCGGCCAGCGGCGCCGACTCGCGCAGGCGCTCGTTGACGGCGTCGTCAAAGAGTGACGTAGCTCACGAACCTTTTTTGGTGAAACGCAAGCGCAGCTCGTCCAAATGCCGCGCGGTGAGGGCCTTGGGCGCGCCCGTCATGAGATCAGCCCCCGACTGGGTCTTGGGGAACGCGATGACCTCACGGATGTTCTCCTCGCCGGCGAAGATCGCCACGAGCCGGTCGATCCCGAAGGCGAAGCCGGCGTGGGGTGGCGCGCCGTACTTAAAGGCGCCGAGCAAAAAGCCAAAGCGGCTCTGCGCGTCGTCGTCGCTGATGCCTAGAGCTCGAAAGATTCGTGACTGGATGTCGGCGCGATGGATTCGCACCGATCCACTGCCGAGCTCCCATCCGTTCAAAACCAGGTCGTACGCCTCGGAGCGAACCTTCAAGGGATCGCTCTCAATGAGTTCGAGATCTTCGGGATGGGGCATCGTAAAGGGATGGTGCGCCGCCTGAAGGCTGCCCTCTTCGTCGAAACCCTCGAACAACGGAAACTCGGTCACCCACACGTACTGGTGGGGACCTTCACCCACCGATGGCGAGCCGAGGCTCACGCGCAGCGCCCCAAGCACCCGGCACGCCGGCGCGTACTCGTCGGCAACCACGAGCACCAAGTCGCCGATCTGTGCGTCGTCCACGCTTCGCAGGGCCGCCGCCTCGCGCTCGCTGAGAAAGCGCGCCAGTGGTGAGTCCAGTCCCTCGCTCGTCACGCGAAACCACGCCAGCCCTTTCGCGCCCAGTTGCTTCGCCTGGTCGACGAGCTGATCAAGCCGGGCCCGCGAAAAGCTCGCTCCATCGATCACGCGCATCGCCTTCACCGTTGGCGCGGCGAACGCCTTCACGTCGCTCGCGGCGAACACCTCGGACAGATCGAACAGGGTCATGCCAAATCGCAGATCGGGCTTGTCAGTGCCGTAACGTGCCTGCGCCTGCGCCCAGGTCATTTTCGCAATGGTGCCAGGACGAACGCCCGTGGCCACTTCGGCGGCGTCCATGACGGCCGAGGACACGAAACCGATGATGTCGTCTTGGGACACGAAGCTCGCTTCGAGGTCGAGTTGGACGAACTCAAACTGTCGATCGGCCCTTAGGTCTTCGTCGCGCAGACACCGCGCGATCTGGTAGTAGCGGTCAAAGCCCCCCACCATCAAGAGCTGCTTCGCGATCTGGGGGCTCTGGGGCAAGACGTAGAACTCACCGGGTTTCAGACGCGAGGGCACCACGAACTCACGTGAACCTTCGGGCGTCGGCGCCCAGAGCAACGGGGTTTCTACTTCACAGAAGCCCTGGGCGTCCATGGACCGCCGCAGGGCCCCGTTCACCTTGGCGCGAAGACGTAGGTTGTGCTGCATCTTGTCGCGACGAAGGTCCAGGTAGCGATAGCGAAGGCGCACCTGTTCTTCAATGTCCACCCGGTCGTCGAGTTGAAACGGCGGCACCTCGGCCAGCGAGAGTACTTCGATTTGACAGTCGCTCAACTCCACCGCCCCGGTCGACAAATGCTGGTTGACCGTGCCTTCGGGGCGGGGTGTGACGGTGCCGGTGACGCGAACGACGTACTCACTCTTGACTTCAACCGTGCCCGCAACGACCACCTGAACCACGCCCGAACGGTCACGAATGTCGAGGAAGGCCAGGTGCTCCCCGTGCTCGCGTCGCTTGGCGACCCAGCCACAGACGCTGACGCGTTCGCCCACGTGATTCTCACTGATCGAGCCGCAGAGCAGGTCGCGCATGCTGGTGGCTTCGAGGTCGTCGGGCATCGTCACTTCACTTCTTCAGCAGGTTAGTGACCGTCGAGACGATGTCGCTTTGGACCACGCGCAACTGCGCCTGCGCAAAGTCCTCGCTTCGAAGGTCCCTAATCGTAACCTCACCGGTCTGGAACTCCTCGGGGCCCAGGAGCAGCGCCAGACGCGCGCCCGACTTGTCGGCCACCTTCATCTGGGCCTTCATCGAACGCTGGTCGTACGCGCGCTCCGTCGCAAAGCCGGCTTCGCGCAACCGCTCGACCAGAACCGTCGCGACGTCCTGGCCAGATGTATCGATGACAAAGACGTCGAGCGTGCGATTAAGGAGTTCGCTCGTGACGCCTTCAGCGTGGCGCGCGAGCAAGATCCGCTCGACGCCACCGCCAAAGCCGATACCGCTGGTGGGTTTGCCACCCAATTCTTGCGCCAGTTTGTCGTAACGCCCGCCCCCGCCTATCGCGTTTTGGGCGCCTTCGAGCGCGTCGGCGACGAACTCAAAGGTCGTGCGCGTGTAGTAGTCAAAGCCGCGTACCAGTCGAGGATCGAGGGTGCTCTCGATGCCCAGTGACGAAAGTCCCGCGAGTACGTGGTCAAAGTGCCTTCGACAGTCCGCACAGAGATGATCGATCAGCAGTGGTCCGTTGGCGGTGACCTCGACGCAGGGGTCTCGCTTGCAGTCCAGTACGCGTAGCGGGTTCTGGCGCCAGATCGTACGGTGCTCTTCACAGAGTTGGTCTTCGTGGGCGGCCAGGTACTCGCTCAGTTGAAGCACGTACGCGCTCCGACACACGTCGTGGCCCATGGAGTTGACGAGCAGGCGCACCCGTCGCAGCCCGACGTCTCGGAAAAAACCGTTCGCCAACGCGATGACCTCCACGTCCACGGCCGGGTCGTCGGTGCCGAGTACTTCGACGCCGAGTTGATAGTGCTGGCGGTACCGTCCGGCTTGGGGCCGTTCGTAGCGAAAGGCCGGCGTGGCGTACCAGGCTTTCCACGGCGTGGTCGGCTGGTGCTGGACAAAGGCGCGCACCACCGACGCGGTGCCCTCGGGGCGCAGCGCGTAGCGCCGCTCGCCGCGATCCTCAAAGACGTACATCTCCTTGGTAAAGACGTCGCTCTGCTCGCCGATGCCTCGAAGAAAGACCCCCACGTCTTCAAAGAGCGGATTTATCACTAAAGAGAAGCCATAACGGTACGCACGCTGGGCGAACGCGGCGAGAAGACCTTCCCACAGCGTCGATTCGGGTCCGAGCACGTCGTGCGTGCCGACCGGGGCCCGAAAGGGAACGCTCGGCTCACTCATGAGGTCTTGTTCTGACCCGGCAATGAGCGAAAGGCGTCAAAGACGCCATCAACTTCCTTCAGCGCCATCAGAAGGCTCGAGAGGTGCGCCGGGTCGGCGAGTTCGACGTCAAAGATCATGCGCACGATCCGCGCCCCCGACGTCGTGGAACTGCTCGAGATGATGTTGAGGTGATACTCCGCGACCACTTTGGACACGTCGAGCAAGAGACGCGATCGGTCAAAGGCCATAATCTCCAAGACAGCCCGATACTGACCGCCCGCGGAGCCGTCCCACTCCACGTCAATAATTCGCTCGCCGAGGCGCTGGGCCAGCGCCACGGCGTTCGAACAGTCGTCACGGTGCACCGACACTCCCCGACCCTGGGTGATAAAGCCCATGATGCTGTCACCGGGCACCGGCGAACAGCACCGAGCCAGGTGAATCATGACGTCGTCGAGTCCTTCTACGTAGACCCCCGCCGTGCGGCGCGAAGTGCGATACGCCCGCGGCGCCTTGGTAACCGTCGTGGGCATCTGTTCGGCGTCGCCCCCTCGCAGCTCGCGGTCCAGACGTTGCACGACCGCGAGGGCGGAGATCTGATCACTATCGATCGCCATAAACAGCGCGTCGTGGTCCTCTAAGTTCATCGACGCGATAACCGCGTCCAGAGCGCTCGAAGTGAGCGACGTCGCGATGGGCAATCCCTCACGGCGCAGGGCCTTGGTCAGTTCCTCACGTCCCCCTTCGATGGCGTCGTCGCGGCGCTCGCGTTGGAACCACTGGCGAATCTTGGACTTGGCCCTGGACGATTGGGCGATGTTGAGCCAATCGCGTGACGGACTGGCGCTGTCGTTCTTGCTCGTGACAATCTCAACGACGTCGGCCGATCGCAGCACAGTATCCAGTGGCACCAAGCGGCCATTCACCTTGGCGCCCACGCAGTGGTGTCCGACCTCGGTGTGCACCGCGTAGGCGAAGTCGATGGGGGTCGCCCCTTCAATGAGGGGAATGACCCGACCCTTGGGGGTGAAGATATACACCTCGTCCTGGCCGAGGTCGAGCTTTAACGCTTCGAGGAAGGCGATGGGGTCGTTCTCCTCCTCTTCGACGTCGGCCAATCGCTGCATCCAGGCCACTTCCTTGGCCGAGGCGCCTTCTTTGTAGCTCCAGTGTGCGGCCACGCCGAACTCGGCGCGACGGTGCATCTCTTGGGTGCGCACCTGCACTTCGACTGATTTGCCACGCGGACCGATGACCGTAGTGTGCAACGACTGATAGAGGTTGAACTTTGGCGAGTTGATGAAGTCCTTGAAGCGACCTTGGACCGGCGACCACAGCGCGTGAATGGCCCCCAACGCCGCCCAGCAGTCGCGCTCGTCTTCGACGATGAGCCGCAGTCCCACGAGGTCGAAAATCTCGTCGAACTCCTTGCCACCCACCACCATCTTTTCGTAGATGCTCCAAAAGTGCTTCGGTCGACCGCGCACGTCCGCCTTGATGCCGAACTCGTCGAGCTTGGCCGAGAGCGTCGACATCACTTCACTGAGGTAGGCCTCACGTTCGGGCTGGCGCGCGGCGACCATCTGCTCGATCTCGGCGTACCGCTTCGGGTGCAGCGTGGCAAAACTTAGATCCTCCAGCTGCCACTTCACCTGTTGCACCCCGAGTCGGTGAGCCAAGGGCGCGTAGACGTCGAGTGTCTCTTGCGCGATGGCGCGTTGGCGATGCATCGGCATCACCGAGATGGTGCGCATGTTGTGAAGTCGATCGGCCAGCTTGATCAAAAGCACGCGCCAATCCTGGGCCATGGCGATGAACATCTTGCGGATCGTGGCGGCCTGCTGGGCCTCTTTGGAGTCAAACTCGAGTCGATCCAGCTTGGTGACCCCGTCAACCACGGCCGCCACCTGGGCGCCGAACTCCTTCGCCAGCCACTTCGTGGTGATTCCGGTATCTTCCACCGCGTCGTGCAAGAGGGCCGCCGCGATTGTGGTCTCGTCGAGACCCAGATCGGCCGTAATCCCGGCCACCGCGATGGGGTGGGTGACGTAAGGTTCGCCGGTTCGGCGTAGCTGACCCTCGTGGGCGTTAATGGCGGCTATTCCGGCGCGACGAATCAGGTCCGCGTCGCCGTCGACGTGGTGCTCGCCAAAACGCGCGATCAGGCGCTCAATCGAACTCAGCAGCGCCGGGTCGGCGGTGGAGCGTGAAGTGAGACTAACCATGGCGTCAGTCTACCGGCGCGTTCGCGCATGTTAGGGCGCGCTACGGCTGTCGACGACGGTTCGAAGGGCTCACCAATCGTGGTGACGCCGCGCCACGAAGGGCGCCGCCATGATGATTCGGTGTGAAGTCGTGCGTTGACGTGCGACGCTACAGTACGTTCGAACAACCACGTGACCGTCGCCAATCGAGAGGACCGCGTCCGCCTCGAACCATCAATCGATGCAGCGATACGCTTGACTATCTTGAAAAGCACCCATGACTTCAATCGCTGACGTCCTCGGCGGGCACTACCGCCTCGTCCGATTACTCGGCCGAGGCGGCATGTCCGATGTCTATGAAGCGCTCGACGAACGAAACGGCTCCACCGTGGCGCTGAAGATCGTGCGCTCAGGTGACCCCGAATTCGTTCGGCGCCTAACGCAAGAGGCCCGGGCCCTTGAGAGTTTCGAACACCCGGGACTCATCCGACTGCTAGACACCGGTCTTGCCGGTGATGACGCGTATTTGGTGATGGAGTTCGTGGACGGACCGACGCTCGCCGAGTCGCTCAAAAAAGGTCCGCTCAGCGCTCCAGCGACGGGCGCCCTCGGCGCGAGATTGGCCGACGCCTTGGCGTACGTGCACGAACGCGGAATCGTCCACCGTGATGTGAAGCCGTCGAACATCCTGCAGTCGTCCACGGGCGAAGCCTGGATCGGGGACTTCGGCGTCGCCCAACTCCATGACGCGACGACACTGACCGCGGTGGGCACCGCGTTGGGGACCGTCGTCTACATGGCACCAGAACAACTCGAAGGCGGCCAAGTCGGTCCCAGCGCCGACATCTGGTCGCTGGGCATCGTGCTGCTCGAGTGCCTGACGGGGCGACGCGTTTATCAAGGCTCGCCGAGTGAGATCGTCGCGAGCCGAATGGCCGGTCCAGTACCGGTGCCAAAGGATCTACCCGTGCCGTGGAAGCTGGTCCTGGGCGGGATGCTCGACTTTCGACCGGAGCAGCGCTTGAGCGGCGCCCAGGTCGCCACACTTTTGTCGACCTCGGTGTTCGCCACGCCCTGGCGGGCGTCCAACAGCGACGAAACCGAACGCTTGTCGGCTGTCTCACCCGAGGACCTCACGGTACTCATGCCAGGCGTGGGCGCCGCCCTCACGCCAAGCGGCGACGACACCGTCATTGACACGCCCTCACGGGGCGCCACCACGGCGCCGCGACACCTCGGCACTCGACGCTTGCGGCCAGCGTGGCTCATGTCAGGTGCCGTCATCGCGGCGGCGGCGGCCGTCGCCTTGATCTTCTTGCTCGGGTCGAACCCCTCCAAGCCACCCACGACGACCCTGGCGTCGACGACCACCACGTCAAGCACCATCATCTCCAGCTCGAGCGCACTCGCGCGTTTGGTCAGTGACTTAGCATCAGCTCAGGCCGCCGGCGCGATCGACCCCGCTTCGCAACAGAGCATCTCTCAAGACGCCAACCAGGCACTCATCGACCAAGGGGCAGGAAACTTAACGCGAGCCGAAAACGATCTGCAACGAGCGGCGAACGTGCTCGCCAACGCCATCCAGGGCGGGCAGATCAGTTTAAGTGAGGGTGCGATCCTTCAGCGTGATCTCTCGGCACTGGCCGCTTCGCTCGGCGTGGCCGCGCCCAGCGCGACGACGACGCCTACGTCACCGGGTAACCCTGGCCCCGGTCACGGCAAGGGCAAGGGCCATTGACGTGAGACAGGCGCCGGCGTGTCAACGGCGCTTGGGCTTTCGCGCGCGAGGTTGAATGGTCCCCCCCATGATGCCCGAGCGCGTCGGACGAACGGTCCTCACGCTGCCCTCGGCCCCTAAGAGCGCCGCGCTCGAGGCGGTCAAGGTCTGACGTTCCGAGCGCTGGTTGACGCGTGCGGCGAGTTCTTGGTAGCGCGGTTCGCGTTCTTTCAACCACGCAAGTATCGGGCTCGCAATAAATATTGAAGAGTACGCCCCGCTCATAAGTCCAACAAAGAGTGCCAAGCCGTAGTTCTGTAGCGTCGTCGCGCCCAAGAGATCAGCGCCAATCAGCAATACCGCGAGTACCGGCAAGATGGCCACCAGCGAGGTATTAATTGATCGCGCCAACGTCTGGTTCATCGAGAGGTTGACCATGTCGCTGTAGGTGAGGTCCCCGCCCTTTAGGACGCCCTGGGTGTTATCGCGTACTCGGTCAAAGACGACAACCGTGTCGTAGAGCGAGTACCCGAGAATCGTCAAAATCGCGATTACCGTGTCGGGCGTGATCTGGAAGCCAAAGAGCGAGAACACCCCCACCGTCACGAGCAAGTCGTGCACCATCGCGATGAACGCGGCCACGGCCATCTTGGGCTCGAAACGAATACTGATGTAAGCCACCACCGCAATGAAGAAGACAATGAGCGCCTCGAGCGCCTTATTGGTGATCTGACCACCCCACGTGGGGCCAACGTTGCTCGTGGACACCTGATTGTTCGTGGTACCAGCGACCTTGGCCATGGCGGCGACGACGTTATTCGTCTCGGTGAGCTGTTGGGCCTGGGAGAGCGAGTTGATGTTGGCCGTCACCTGGTAGGTATCTGAACCCAACTTCTCCACGCTCGGATTCGTGAGACCGGCTTTTTGAACGGCATTGGTCATGTTGGTGATGGACGTATGAGGAGCCAGCACTTCCCAGGAGCTGCCGCCCTTGAAGTCGATGCCGAGGTTAAATCCGCGAATGGCTAGAGAACCCATGCCAACGACGATGATGATCGCCGAGACGGTGAACCAGATCTTGCGTCGACCGACGAAGTCAACGGTCGTAAGCCCGTGGTAGAGACGACCAATAGGACCGTAGACCTTCGTCTCGGGAGGCGTCGTCATGTCAGTGTCGCTACTCACTGGCGACTCCCGCCTGCATTCCCGCCGCCATCGACAGTGCCGAGGTGCTCGACGAGCCTCTACGACCGAGCAAGATCACGAGCGGACGGGTGAAGTACCAGGTGATGACGACGTCCATGATCGTCGACAGACCGAGGAAGAAGGCGAAGCCTCTCACGTCGCCCACCGCGATGATGTAAAGCAGGACCGCCGCGAGCAAGCTCACCGTGTCCGCGGCCAATACCGTTCGCCAGGCCGAGCGAAACCCGCGGTCGACGGAAGATCGTACCGATCGCCCCGCTCGAGCCTCGTCCTTTAATCGTTCGAAGTACACCACGTAACTGTCCACCGTGATACCGATCGACACAATTAATCCGGTGACACCGGCCAGGTCGAAACTTGGCGCGAAAGCCGTATGGCCGAGCGCCGAGATGATTGCCCACAAGAGCGACGCCGTGACAATGAGTCCAAAGACGATGACGAGTCCGAGCGCGCGGTAGTAGAGAATCGTGTACAGCAGCACTAAGGCCAGGCCGGCCAGGCCGGCGCCGAGACCGGCGATCAGCGCCGAGTGACCCAAGGTTGGTGAGACGGTCACAGTATTGAGGGCCTGGAGCCGCACGGGCAACGCGCCGAAGTTCATCGCGAGGGCCAGATTCTTCGCCGAGCCCTCGCTGAACGATCCCGAGATCTGACCGGTGCCCTGGAAACTAGTAAAGGTGCTCTGCGTGGGCTGAATGATGGGCGCGGACTGCACCACCCCGTCGAGTTCAATGGCGAGGAGCTGATGGAAGTTCTGGCTGGCCACTTTGTCCCAGAGTGGACTACCCGCGGAGGTCAGGGTGTAGTTGACGACCCACGCGCCGGTCTGGTCCTGTTGGGCCACAGCCTTTTTGATGGATTGACCCGTCAGCTCTGACGGTCCCAAGACGTAGCGCACACTTGGTTGGCCCAAGAGCGGCAAGAGAACGGAGTCTTTGGGCAGATCGCTACTGGGCTGGGTGGAGGCGAGATCGGTGAAGGCGGGATCGGGCGGAAGGTTGTTGCTCGTAAATCCCGCCACGTTGTTCGCCGGCGTGACGGCCAGATTGGCCTCAGTCATTTGGTAAGTGGCCCCACACGCGGGTAGAGCTTTCTTACCCAGTGGCGCGAGCTTGGAGCCAACCGCGGCTTGACATATGACGGGACGAAACAGTAGTTGGGCAGTCTCACCTACGAGCTGGAGAACCTTGCGCGCGTCATGGACCCCGGGCACGCTCACCACGACGTCCTTGCCTTGGAGATTGACCTGCGCGCCGGAGACGCCGAGCCCGTTGACTCGATTCGAGAGGATCGTCACCACCTCTTGCATGTCGGCAATGGACGCCGGGGTCGTGGGCTTGTAGACGACCGAGAGACCGCCCGCCAGGTCCAGACCGAGCTTGGGCCCCCAGCCGAGCGACATCGTCGCGGCCAGAGATCCAAAGGCAATCACGACGGTGAGAATGAGACTGACGATCAAAGATCGTCGTGAGCCAACCTGTGGTGGCATTACTTGGCGTCACCTTCCGTGGGGTGATCATCGCTGGACCCAGGAACAACTGGGTCGAAGCGGCGCGCGATGGCCGAGGGGATGAAGTCGAGCTCCACGCCACTAGCGCTGCGCAAAGTCACCAGATCGCTCTCGTTCTTCACGACCGTACCCACGAAGCCGCCGATGGTCTGGGCGCGCTGGCCCACTTCGACTTTGCGGGACTGTTGACGCTGGGCCTTTTGCTTCTTCGAGCGAGGACGCAGGTAAAAGAAATAGAGCCCGCCGAAGACCACAACGTAAATGATGAGAATCGACGACGAACTGGAGCTGGCAACCAACATGAGGAATTCCTTCGTTAACGGACAGGGAAACTCTAGTCGCTAGGTACCTTGAGGGTTAGAACAGGCCACCGTGACGTGGCTGGATGCCTAAGTGTTGGTACGCCCGCTCGGTCGCCACGCGCCCGCGTGGAGTGCGAACTAACAGCCCGGCTCGCAGGAGATAAGGCTCGTACGCGTCTTCGATCGTGAAGGGCTCCTCGCCACAGGCGTGCGCCAGGGTTGTCAGTCCTACGGGCTGCGCGGCGAACTGTTCACAGAGCAGCGTCAGGATTCGCCGATCGATCTTGTCCAGCCCAAACTCGTCAACCCCAAACAACGAGAGCGCGTCCAGGGCCACTTGCGCGTCGACTTTCTCGTGGCCCTTCACCGAGGCGTAGTCGCGCACCCTTCGCAGGAGTCGGTTCGCGATGCGCGGCGTACCGCGACTGCGCGACGCGATGATCTGGCCCGCTTGAGGCTCGAGTGCGATATTGAGCAGTCCGGCGGAGCGTTGGGCGATGAGGGACAGCTCGTCCACTTCGTAGAGGTCGAGCTGTCCGATGAAACCGAAGCGGTCGCGAAGTGGCGCGGCCACCAGACCGGTCCTGGTGGTCGCGCCCACCAACGTGAAGTTCGGCAGATCCAGACGAATTGACCGAGCTGAGGGACCGCGTCCGATCATGACGTCGAGTCGAAGCTCTTCCATGGCGGGATAGAGGATCTCCTCCACGGCGCGCGAGAGTCGATGGAGTTCATCGATGAAGAGCACGTCGCCGTCTTGTAGATCGGTGAGGAGCGCGGCCAGGTCACCGGGGCGCGAGAGCACCGGACCCGACGTCACGCGAAAACCCGAGCCCATTTCGCTCGCCACAATGCTCGCGAGCGACGTCTTACCGAGTCCGGGCGGTCCGGCGAAGAGCAGGTGATCGGCGCATTGGTGACGAGCCCTCGCCGATCCGAGCACAACTTGGAGGTGACCCACCAAGTCGCGCTGACCGACGAAGTCCTCGAGCGTCTGAGGGCGCAACGACACCTCCGTTCGTCGCTCTTGCTCGATCGCTTCGGGCGACGACACCTGCACCCGTAGTTGCTCGAGGTTGAGTTCGCGTTTGGTCACGATCGTCTCAACAGCTGAAGGGCGGTGCGCAGGGCCTCGGACTCGTTCGTGGGCAAGACCACGTCGTTCAGAGCCTCGCGCACCTCGTGGCTGGTGTAACCAAGTGAGCGCAGGGCGTCGTCGACTGCTGCGTTGACGTGCGCGAGTGGTGGCGTGACCTCATAGGAGCCGTCCAGGGGCACCTTGCCCTTTAGTTCGAGCACGATGCGACTCGCCGTTTTGGGCCCGATGCCGGGAATCGTGGCCACCTTCTTGGCGTCGCCACTCTCGATGGCCAGAGCCAGTTCAGCCACGCTCATCGTTCGAAGGGCGCCCAGCGCCGTTGACGGACCGACGCCAGGGGTAACGATAAGGAGTTCAAAGAACTCACGCTCCTCGGCGGTACGAAATCCGAACAGATGGATGGCGTCCTCGCGCACCACCGTGAAGATAAAGAGTTCGACCAGCTCGTCGAAGGGGAGCGGCTCACTCGAGGCGACGTGGACCTCGTACCCCACGCCCTGGACGTCAACCAGAAGGGCCCCATTTCGCAACTGGCGAAGAACTCGCCCACTCAGCCAACCGATCACGTGAGACTCCCGAGAGGATAGCGACGCTCCACGCGCACGATCATGAAGTAGGCAATGCCCAGTGCCAGCGCGTCCGCGGCGTCGGGCGGCCGGGGAATCTCACTGAGTCCACAGAGCCGAGCGACCATGCCCTGGACTTGTGACTTGCTGGCCGCGCCGTAGCCCGTGACCGCCAGTTTGACCTGCTGAGCGGTGAATTGGCGCACGACGACGTCTTCGCCGCCGACCAGGGCGATGGCGACGCCACTGGCCTGAGCGACCGAGATCGCGGTCTTGACGTTTCGTTGGTAAAAGACCCGCTCCACGGCGACCGCGTGTGGAGCCGTCTCTTTGAGAAGTTGGTCGAGTTCGACGTGCAGTTGGCGGAGCCGTTG
The DNA here is from genome assembly GCA_035533495.1 of Acidimicrobiales bacterium. Classification (GTDB taxonomy): domain Bacteria; phylum Actinomycetota; class Acidimicrobiia; order Acidimicrobiales; family RAAP-2; genus RAAP-2. Next base: position 58,032 of record DATLTW010000074.1, read on the forward strand.
CTCGACAGGCATCTTGGGATCGGTCTCAATGGTGCCAGCGCGAACCGCTCGAAATGACTCCACCCCTTCAAAGGATCCCTCCACCAGCCCGTACCCGCAACGGGTCAGGCCAGGGTCGATCCCAAGTACGAACATACGTTCGATAGTACTCGCCAAGGGGCCCTACGACTGGGAATTAGCCCTCATACGCGGCCAGCAACTTATCGGAAATATCGAAGTTCGCGTAGACGTTCTGCACGTCGTCGTGATCGTCCAACGCGTCCAACAGGCGCAACACCTTCTTCGCTTCGCCCTCCTCGGAGACAGGAACCGTGTTCTGGGCGACCAGGGTCAGTTCGGCGCTTAGGACCTTGAGTCGTTGCTGTTCTAAGGCATCGCGCACCGACGCCAGGGCGTGGGGCTCGGTCGTGACCGTGTAGTTCGGGCCGTTGGCCTCATAGTTCTCAGCGCCCGCCTCCATGATCCATTCGAGGAGTTGATCCTCGTCCAAAGGACCCTGCACCTCGAGCACGCCCTTACGTTCAAACTGCCACGCCACGGCGCCGGGCTCGGCGATCGCTCCCCCATTTCGCCCGAAGAGGTGTTTAATCTCAGAACTCGTACGATTTCGATTATCACTCAGGGTCTCAACGATGACCGCGACGCCGCTTGGTCCGTAGCCTTCGTAACTGGTGGATTCGTAGCGAACGCCCTCGAGCTCACCGGTGCCGCGCTTGATGGCGCGCTCGATCGTGTCCAGAGGCACCGACGCCTCGCGGGCCTTTTGGTACATCGTGCGCAGCGCGGCGTTGGTATTGGCGTCCCCGCCGCCCTCACGCGCGGCGACCTCGACTTGGCGAATCAGTTTGGCGAAGACCTTGGCGCGGGCCGAGTCCTTGGCGCCCTTGCGGTGCTTGGTCGTTGCCCACTTGGAGTGGCCGGACATTGTTCCTCCTGTCCTGAGGGCTTGGCTATCGTAGCGAAATTTAGAGGGAGTCGACGAAGAGCCGATGAAGTCGTGGGTCACCGGCCAACTCGGGATGAAACGCGGCGCCCCAGACGTTCTCTTGACGCACCAGAACCGGATGCTCGCCTCGACCGTCACCGTGATCGAGCGTGGCGAGCACTTCCACGCCGTTCTCCCACGACACGATCCGCGGTGCACGGATGAAGACCCCCCACATGGATCCGATCCCCTTGACTTCAAGGGGCGACTCGAAACTCGCGATCTGGCGGCCGTAGCCGTTGCGGCGCAGCGACACCGCCAAGGCGCCGTAGCTCCACTGGTCAGCGCGGCCGTCCAATACCTCAGAGCTCAAGAGGATCAACCCCGCGCACGTGCCAAAGACTGGGAAACCCGCACGGAGCTTCTCGCCCAGGATGTCGCGCAGACCCGAGGTCACCAGCAGGTGCGCGATCGTCGTGGACTCCCCACCGGGCAAGACCAGCGCGTCGACGCTCTCGAGCTGTTCGATCGTTCGTACCTTTACTACGACACTCTCGAGCGACTCGAGCACCGTGACGTGCTCGCCCACGTCACCCTGGAGGGCCAGTACGCCAACGCGCTTCACTACCAGCCGCGTTCGGCGAGTCGCTGCTCGAGCGACGACGTCTCCCAGCCCTTCATGGCCGATCCGAGACCGGTAGAGACCTTGGCCACGACTCCGGCGTCTTGGAAGTGGGTGGTCGCTTCGACGATGGCGCGCGCCATGCGAGTAGGGTCCTCACTCTTAAAGATGCCCGAACCGACAAAGACCGCTTCAGCGCCGAGTTGCAAGACGAGGGAGGCGTCGGCCGGCGTCGAGATGCCCCCCGCGCAAAAGAGCGGGACGGGCAACTTGCCACTCTGGGCGACCTCTTGGACCAGGGGCAGCGGCGCTTGGAGATCCTTGGCCAGGGCGAACAGCTCGTTCGCGTCGGCACTGTGCAGTCGTCGCATTTGAGTGTTTATCGTTCGCAGGTGCCGTACCGCTTCGACGACGTTGCCGGTCCCCGCTTCGCCCTTGGAACGAATCAAACACGCGCCTTCACCGATTCGACGCAGCGCCTCACCCAGGTTCGTCGCGCCGCACACGAAGGGGATGGTAAAGGCCCACTTGTCGATGTGGTGCTCTTCGTCGGCCGGCGTGAGGACCTCGGACTCGTCGATGTAGTCGACGTCGAGTGCTTGGAGGATCTGGGCTTCGGCGAAGTGGCCAATGCGCGCCTTGGCCATGACTGGAATGGTCACGGCGGCCTGGATCTCTTGAATCATCAAGGGGTCGCTCATTCGAGCGACCCCTCCGTCGCGGCGAATATCGGCCGGTACACGCTCCAGGGCCATGACCGCGACGGCACCGGCGTCTTCGGCGATCTTGGCCTGCTCGGGGTTGACGACGTCCATGATCACTCCACCGCGCAACATGTCGGCCAGTCCGCGCTTCACCAGCGCCGTCCCGGTGAGGGCGGGATTTTTCGAAGGACTCATGGCCCCAGCCTAATGGCCGAGCCCTACCACTCTTCGAGGGCGCGCGCTCGAAGTTCGACGTCGTCGAGGTCGCCGAGGTCGCCCTCACGACGATCACTCCACTGATTGAAAAAGACCCATCGCCACTGGGCGTACGTCGAAGTGCCAAAGAAGGAGTCCTCGCCCAGCGATTGGCGGGCGCACCGACGCAGTGCCCCGGCGAGGCCGAGCGGGTAGCGGATACTGGCCGCGGCGACTTCGTCGGCCCGGTAAGTCTTGCCCACTCCGGCCAGGGTCTTTCGCTGTTCGTCACTGAGCGAGATCACCGCGGCCAAACTCTCGCGATCTACGAGGCCGAGTCGCTGACGAGCCAGGCAGTGCGCCACCACGCCTTCGAGTTCGATCAGTTCAAAGTCCTGGATGAGCGCGCTCGTCACCAGTAGCGAGAAACTGTTTCCATTCGGCACGAGAGCGGCGTTGTAGCCCGGGTCGCGCACGATAAAGGCACTCACGCCGTCGACGCCAAAGGTCGCGGCCAAACGGTCCAGGACCGTTACGAGACGCACCCGTTCGGCGGCGTCGCCGCCCGGTGAGAACTGCGCGAGTAGCAAACTACCCAGGCTTTGACCGTGACGTGAGTAACTCGCGATCACCCGACGTAGGTCCCAGGCGTACACCAGGGCGACCAGCACGCCCAGCGCGGGCAGCCACGGCACCACCACCACGCCGGCGATAAGTGCGAGGGCCACGGCACCCACGACGAGCGTCTGGGGCAGACGCCGTTTGAACGCGAAGCGTCGCACGACACGTTGATTGTGATGGCGTTCGCTCGCCGAAGGGGCGTACGGGTTCTGCCACGTGGGATCGAGCACCGGTGCCACAAAGCGCGGACCGCGATCGCGCGAGAAATTCGAGCGACGAGAACGTGAACGCTGCTTGGTTGCCACCCTGTCAGGTTACCTGGTCGCTTGAAATCGCCGAATGGCTACGTCGTAGCGCACGTCGTAGGCGTCCATCAACGACGCCATTGACCACCGCTCGGCGTACTGTCGCGCCGCCGCGGCGCTGGTGTCGCTTCGTGAGGCCAGCGCACTTGCGATGGCCTCTTTTAAAGACGCCGCACTCGCGGGACGAAAGAGCGTCGCGTGCCCACCGACCGCGTCGCGGTAGCCCTCGATGTCACTGGCCACGACGAGGGTCTCACTCGCCATTCCCTCGAGGAGCACGAGGCCGAAACTCTCGCCCCGCGTCGACGGCGCGATCAGCGCGTCCGCTCGGCGAAGCCACGCACGCTTGGTCGCGTCGTTCACGAGTCCCACAAAGACGATCTTGTTATCGTGCGCCGCGAGCGCTTCGAGGCGGCGGCGTTGAGAGCCCTCCCCCGCGATGACCAGTTGCCACGGTGTCGCGCCGTGGGCGTTGTGCTCGCGCACCGCTTCGATCGCGACCGCCACGCCCTTGCGTTCCTCGAGCCGGCCCACAAAGAAGAGAACGGTCTCAGTGCCCCGCGCTCGAGGTGTGGCCACGAATCGATCGGTCTCGATGCCATTGAAGAACACCACGCTCTCCAGTGCGCAGGCGTGTCGTAGGGTGCTCGCCGCACTCTCACTCACCGACACGGCGTCGTCCAGCCCATCTGCCAATCGGTGCAGCAACGGCCCGGTCAGGGTCAGTGCCGGACCGCGACCGCTGCGATGGAACGTACCGAGCGCGGGGTGACGGTGACTTCGCAAGGTGGCCCAACCGAGCAGTGGCGCGAAGGGCTCGTGAAAGTGCACCACGTCAGGCTTAAAGGCGTCGACGGCGGACTTGGTTCTCCTCGCCGCCGCGGGCGAAAACGTCAACGGGGCCCGCGAGCCATTGGCCGGCATCGACCAACGTTTGCCTAGGCGAAGGACCTTCGCCGGGGTGTCGTAGATCGCCTCGTCAGAAGCGTCGGGTGCAACGATAAGTACGTCGCAACCGCGAGCGCATAGTACGCGACTCATCGCCAGGACCTGTTCTTGAACCCCGCCATAGACACTTAGCGCGTACGGCGACACGAGAGCAACACGCTGGACGTTCACGATGAAGTGAAACGAGGTTGCAACACGTGCCACTGTTCGGGCGCGCGGCGAATGAGACCTTCTAACTCGGTGGCGATCAGTTGGGTTACCCGAGTCACGTCCTCGCGCAGCCTCGCGGTGCGCTCGACTTCCACGGGCGGCGTCACCACCGCAAAGTGATCGTGGCCCGGTCCGGCGTAACAGGCTGCCGCGACCAGCGTGGCGCCGGTTCGCAACGCCAAGGTTGCCGGTCCGGCCGGCATGGTCACACGCTCACCGAAGAATTCGACTTCCACGCCGTTGCCTTGGAGATCACGATCACAGAGCAGTCCCACCACGCCGCCCTCGCGAAGGGTCCTTAAGAGCACCGAGCCGACATGTTCGTTCAACGCTTCGATGCGAATGCCGATGGACTCTCGCTTCTCCTTAAACCATTCGAAGAGTTCGGGTGGGTTCAACTCTTCGGCGACGGCCGTCATGCCCAGGCCCAAAGAGTCCAAGAAAGCACCACCCCACTCCCACGAGCCAACGTGGGGCAGGGCAATGATGACGCCCCGCCCGCGCTCTTTTCCCCGGCGGAGGTGTTCGAGTCCCTCGGCGATCGTGAAGCGCTCGTCGACCGTCGCCTTGGCCAGGGCCGGAAGCTTGGCGCCCTCGGCCCAGTATTGGCCGTAACTGCGAAAACCGCGCGCGACGAAGTGTTCGAGCAACGACGCGTCCTGGGCGCAGCCTCCCGGGAACAGGACGTGGTCGAGGTTCATCGTGAGACCCGCCTGCGCCTTTCGACTGCGCCGTCCGAGCAATCCAGCGAAGGCGCTCGCCACCGCGACGTCCACCCGTTCAGGCAAAAACTCCATGACGGCGCCCACGGACTTAAAGAGCGCCAGGCGCGCCGTGCCGGCCACTAGTGACGCGAGGCGCGACTAAGACCCCGGCGAAGACGCCGACTGTGCTGGCGGGCACGAAGTGTCGACGACGGCGAGGGCACCGGACGCGCCGCCACCCGCCACACGCGCCAAAAACGTCCGCCCGCGGTCATCGCCGTCAGGGCCAACATGAGCCAGAGCACGGGGATGAAGATGGGGGTCGCGATGAGTCCCACGCCCAAGAGGATCATCCGCTCGGCGCGCTCCATCAAACCGCCCTTGGCGTCTAACCCGAGACTCTCGGCCTTGGAACGTTGATAGGAGATCATGAAGGTCGTGGTCAGAATCGCGAAGGGCAACAAGACGAGCTGGCCGTGATGACGCGCCGTCAGGTAGTACGCGACGCCGCCGAGGATAATGGCGTCGGCCACGCGGTCCGAGACCGAGTCAAAGAAACTGCCGCGCTGGCTCGCGCGCTGGGACGCTTTGGCGACCGCGCCGTCAAAGATGTCGTGAAAACCCGTCAACGTCAAGAGGACAATCGCCCAAAAATGCATGCCGATCGCGATAGCCCAGGCCGTCGCGCCGGCGAACACCAATCCCGAGGCCGTGAGCACATCGGCTGAAAAACCTATCCGAACGAGCCAGCGCCCAATCGGCGCGGTCGTCGCGTCTACCGACTGGCGGAACTTGCCGTCGAACATCGACCCTCTTGGCTCATGACGCCGAGTCTACCGGAGGCGCCAACATCTAGGGGACTTAGAGATGGGCGTGCACCTTCTGCCACGTGACTTGTAGAGACTCAGGCAAAACGCGCGTTTCACCGATCGTCGTCATGAAGTTGGTGTCGCCATTCCAACGTGGCAGCGCGTGCGCGTGCAGGTGCTTGGGAATGCCCGCGCCCGCGGCGTGACCGAGATTGAGCCCGAGGTTCATGCCGTCAGGTTCGTAGGCCCGCTTGAGCGCCGTGACCGCATCACGCATCAGGAGAAAGAGGTCGGAGTACTCCTCGATCTCGAGCTCTTCGAGCGAGTCCACGTGACGTCGCGGCACGACCAAGAGATGGCCCGAGCCGTACGGGAAGGCGTTCAAGACCACGTAACTATATTGACTTTGGCGCAAAACGCCCGTCGACTCATCAACCGGCTCGGTACCCAGGACGCAAAAGACGCATTCGACGCCCTCGCGCGCGTTCTCCTCGGCACTGACGCTCGTGACGTAGCCCTCGCGCCACGCGGCCGAGAAACGCTCTAGGCCCACGTGGGCGTCTCGGGTGAGGCGTGCACGCGTATCTCATCAAGCAGGCGTAGAGAGAACGCACTCACGCTCACGCCGCGTTCGGGGTCGTTGGATCCGCGCGCGTTGACCCCAAGCGTGCCATTGGCGACGTCCTCGTCGCCCACGACCACCACGTAGGGAATCTTTTCGAGCTTGGCCCTTCGAATACGGGCGCCCAGTGGTTCACTCGCCGCTTCGACGCTGACGCGAACTCCCGCTTGGCGAAGCTGCGCGGCCACCGCGACGGCGTAGTCGTCATGGTCGTCACGAACACCCAGCACGCGCACCTGTTCGGGACTGAGCCACGTCGGTAAGTTCCCGGCGTAGTGCTCGATCAGAATCGCCATGAAGCGCTCCACCGAGCCAAAGAGCGCACAGTGAATCATGATCGGGCGTTGACGCGAGTTGTCGGGCGCGACGTACGTAGCGTCGAAATTCTTCGGCTGCTGGAAGTCCAGTTGAATCGTCGAAATCTGATGCGTGCGGCCGATCGCGTCTCGCGCCTGCACCGAGATCTTCGGGCCGTAGAACGCGCCACCCCCGACGTCGAGCGCCAGATCGAGTCCCTCGGCCTTGGCCACGGCGGCGAGGGTGGCTTCGGCCTCGGCCCACTCTTCCTCCGTACCGGACGCCTTCATCGGCGGGCGCGTCGAGAGCTCTAAGTAGAACTCCGTGAGTCCAAAGTCGCGCAGTAAGTCGAGTACGAAGGCCAGGAGGCTCGCCAACTCCTCAGCCATCTGTTCGCGCGTACAAAAGATATGCGCGTCGTCTTGGGTCATTCCCCTCACGCGCGTCAGCCCCTGCACGACGCCCGACTTCTCGTAGCGGTACACCGAGCCAAATTCGAACATCCGCAACGGCAGTTCACGATAACTGCGCTGGCGCGCCTTGAAGATCAAGAGGTGAAACGGGCAGTTCATGGGTTTCAGGTAATAGTGCTGGCCATCATCAAGCACCATCGGCGGGTACATGCTCTCGGCGAACCACGCGAGGTGACCGGAGGTCTCGAAAAGCTCGGCCTTGGAGATGTGCGGGGAGTACACGAGCTCATAGCCCGACACCTCGTGGCGTTGACGCGAATACTCCTCGAGGACGCGTCGAATGATACCGCCCTTGGGATGAAAGACCGCGAGTCCCGGCCCGATCTCACTGGGGAACGAAAAGAGGTCGAGTTCCTGACCGAGGCGGCGATGATCGCGTTTCTCGGCCTCGGCCAGCTGGGCCAGGTGCGCGGCCAATGCCTCCCTAGACTCCCACGCGGTTCCATAGATTCGCTGCAGTTGAGGTTGAGTCTCGTCGCCGCGCCAGTACGCGCCCGCGACCCTCGTCAACTCGAAGTAGCCCAGTCGCGACGTACGGGGCACGTGGGGTCCACGACAGAGATCCACAAAAGGAACGGCGTTCGAATAGACCGAGATCGTGTCGCCGCCAGCGGTTTCGTCAAGGTCCTCCCCACTGGCGCCTCTCGCTACCGCCTCAATGATCTCAATCTTGAATGGCTGATCCTTAAAGAGCGCCAAGCCTTCGTCGATCGAGTACTCGCTGCGAGTGAAGGGTTGATCCTCTTCGACAATCGCCCGCATCTCCGACTCGACGCGAATGAGATCGTCGTCACTGAAATGCTGCGCGTCCGGTAGTTCGAAGTCGTAGTAGAAGCCGTCTCGAATCGCCGGACCGATGGCGTAATGCGCGCCAGGCCACAGACGCGTGACGGCTTGGGCCAAGACGTGCGCCGAGGAGTGGCGCAACACTTCGCGACCGTCGTCACTGGCCGGAGTCACAATCGCCACGCGGTCCCCGCTGTGGAGCGACGTCGAGAGATCGGTCAACTGATCATTGACCCGCGCGGCCAGGGCGTCTTTGGCGAGCCGGGGTCCGATGGCCTTCGCGAGGTCGAGGGCGGTCGACCCCTCTGGCAGGGTTCGAACACTTGCGTCAGGTAACTCAATGCTGAGATCGGACATCGCGGCCTTTCTTCGCTTACAGCGTAATGCCGAGCAACGACGCCGCCGAAGCCACACTCGATCCGGCGTGCGCTGCGGCGTCTATCGCGCGAAGCGCTTCGGGCGTGTTGAGGTCGTCATCGAGCGCGTCGCGCACGTCGTCGAGCACGGACGAAAGGCGCCCGGTCGTCAATGTCGAGCGCCACGTCGCCAGTCTTGACTGAGCGTGTAGCAACAACTCGTCCCGCCACTCCCAGTCGTCGCGGTAGTACTGATCAAGGAGCGAGAGTCGCACCGCCGCCGGTTCAGAGCGTTGCACCAACTCGTGCACGAAGATGAGATTGCCCAGTGATTTACTCATCTTCACGCCGTTGAGCGCCACCAGCCCGGTGTGCATCCAGTGCTTGACGAACGGCGCGCCGGTGACCGCTTCGCACTGGGCCGCTTCGCACTCGTGATGGGGAAACGCGAGGTCTCGCCCGCCGCCGTGCACGTCGACCGTTTCGCCGAGTTCGCGTAGGGCTAAAGCGGAACACTCGATGTGCCAGCCGGGACGGCCCGCTCCCCAGCGGGACTCCCACGCCGGCTCGTCCTCGAGTGATGGCTGCCAGAGTACAAAATCAAGCGGGTCACGTTTGTTCGGATCGCCCGGTCGCCCCCCGTTCGCGGCCGCCAGTTCGAGCATCACTTCTCGTGGCTGGTGGCTGATCTGACCAAAGCGGGGAAACTTCGACACCTCAAAGTAGACGCTCCCTTCGACTTCGTAGGCGTATCCAAGGTCGAAGGTTTGACCGATCAAGGTAAGTATTTCGGGGATCGCGCCCGTGGCGCGAGGTTCGGCGTAGACCGCCAGGAGATTGATGAGTTTCATGTCGCGCTCGAAGGAGACCATCTCTTGCGCGGCGAGGTCGAGGTAGTTGACCCCGAGCTCACGGGCCTTGCGCAAGATGTCGTCGTCGACGTCGGTGACGTTGCGCACGCAGCGCACTTCATGGCCCCCATCGAGCAGACGGCGCGTTAAGACGTCAAAGGTGAGATAGACGAAGGCGTGACCGAGGTGCGCCGATTCGTAGGGCGTGATGCCACAGCTATAGAGCGTTACGAGCGGGCCGGCCTCGAGGGGAAACACGCTCCGACGCGCACTGTCGTAGAGCTGCATCAGTGCTTGAGCCCAGAGAGCTTTACGTAGCTGTACGACTTCTGGCGAAGGTTGATCGAGATGCACACCGCCGTGAAGGCCTCGACGGCGCTGGCCAGAGACATCGAACCCGCTACTACCGCGTGCAGACCAGGCATCGATTCCACAATCGCGGCGACCTCTTGACACGCCTTGGCGTCGTCGGAGCACAGGATCACGTCGGCGTCGAGTTGGCTGTCCAGATCTTGCATCTGTTTTGCCGGAAGATGGTGAAACGCGGCCACGATCGTGCTCTCGGGCAAGGCGAAGGCCAACTGAGCGGCCATCGAGCCGCGCGAAGGATACAGCGGAAGCACCTCGGTTGCTTCTCTTACGAGTGCGTTGACCATCGAAATCACGGTCTTGTGAGCGAGCGAATCTCTAAGCGCGCTGACGGTGGCGACCGCGGCGTCCCAGGGCGTGGCGACGATGACGAGTTCACAGTCTGCGGCCACCTCGTTGGATGCGCCGCGCACGACGCCGTTACCGCGCGGCAAGAGTGTGGTGGCCGTCATCTCGGCGCGCGCCGCGTCGCGAGAGCCGAGCATCACGTCAAAGCCCGCGCTCGCGAGACGAATCGCCACGCCACGTCCGGCCGGTCCGGTACCTCCCAAAATGCCCACTGTCGTCATCGTCGTCCTCATTGCTTAGAAAGCCTAGAAGTACGCTAACAACATGGCACTCCTCAGCGATCACCGCATTCTGGTCACCGGCGTCTTGACCGACGACTCCCTCGCCTTTGGCATCGCCCGCCGAGCGCTGGCAGAAGGGGCCACGATCGCTCTCTCGGGCGCCGGACGCGGTACATCCATCACGCGGCGCACCGCGAAAAAATTAGGTGACGTCGGCGAAGTCATCGAACTCGACGTCACCAGTCCCGAGCAGATTACCGCGGCGGTTAGCGAGATTGAAGCTCGATTCGGGCGCCTCGATGGACTGGTGCACGCCATTGGCTACGCGCCGCCCAGCTGCCTTGGAAGCGGCATGTTCACGGCGCCCTACGAAGACGTGGCCACCGCGATGCACGTGTCGACCTACTCCCTGGCGGCCCTCGTGGGTGCTTTCCGTCCGCTCTTACAAAAGAGCACGGCCCTCGGTGGCGCGTCGGTCGTCGCGTTGGACTTTGACGGATCCCGGGCCTATCCGATGTACGACTGGATGGGCGTGATGAAGGCGGCCCTCGAATCGCTGGGCCGTTACCTAGCGCGCGAAGTGGGCAAGGACAAGATCCGAGTCAACATGCTCGCCGCGGGGCCTATCCGCACGGTGGCCGCCAAATCAATCCCGGGTTTTTCGCTCTTTGAGGACTCGTGGGGCGAGCGGGCACCCTTGGGCTGGGACGTGCACGATGCCAGCGCCGTCGCCGACACCGCGGTCGCGCTGTTGTCGCCATTGCTGCGCGCCACGACCGCATCGGTCATCCACGTCGACGGCGGCGCCTACGCGATGGGTTAGTCCTCTTGACCCGCGAACTGAGTCTCGTAAAGATCGCGGTAGAGGCCGTCGCGAGCGTGTAACTGCGCGTGCGTGCCGCTGGCGACGACACGTCCTTCGTCGATCACAAGGATCTGATCGGCGTTTCGAATCGTCGAGAGCCGGTGCGCGATGACCAGCGACGTGCGTTGGCTCATCGTTTCATCGAGCGCTCTTTGCACCGCCGCCTCACTCTCGGCGTCGAGGTGCGCCGTCGCCTCGTCGAGCACGACGAGGTGGGGGGACTTCAGCAGTAGTCGCGCCAGCGCGACGCGCTGCTTCTCGCCGCCCGAGAGTCGATAACCCCGTTCCCCAACCACGGTGCTCAGGCCCAGGGGTAAGGTCGCCACGAGGTCTGCGATCTGGGCCGCGGCCAGCGCCCGCGCGACTTCATCGTCGGTGGCGTCGGGTTTGGCGAACAGCAGATTGGCGCGAAGAGAGTCATGAAAGAGGTGGGCGTCTTGGGTGACCACGCCCACGGTCGCGTTGAGCGACGCCGTCGTCGCATCGCGCACGTCCACGCCATTGATCGACACTGCTCCGCCGTTGACGTCATAGAGGCGAGAGACCAACATGGATATCGTCGTCTTGCCGGCGCCGCTCGGGCCCACGAGAGCCGTCATCGTGCCCGGTTCAACCACGAAACTGACGTCGTGCAGTACCGCGGTACGCGGAGTGTCCTCGAGTCGCGCCACGGCCTCGAGTGAAGCCAGCGAGACTTCGTCCGCACCCGGGTAGGAAAAATCAACGTGGGAGAACGTCAACTTCGCCGGGCCCGGCGGAATTGGCCGAGCGTCCGGGCTCTCCTTGATCATCGGTTCGAGGTCGAGCACCTCAAAGAGCCGCTCGAAGCTCACCATGGCCGACATGTAATCGATATTGAGATTGGAGAGCTGCGTGAGGGGCCCGTACAGTCGCCCGAGGTACGCAGTGAGCGCGACGACCGTACCGACGAGCAACACGCCGTGCACGGCCTCCACTCCACCAAAACCGTAAGCGAAGGCTGTGGCCAGCGACGCGGTCAACGACAACGAGATGAAGAAATAGCGCTGATACATGGCCTGATGGATGCCAATGTCCCGCACCTGCGCAGCTCGGTGCTCGAATCCCTCGCGCTCTTCCTGGGGACGACCAAAGAGCTTCACGAGCATCGCGCCGGCCACGTTGAAACGCTCCGACATGACCATATTCATCTCCGCGTTCAACTCCATGCCGCGCTGAAAGAGGGTGCCCAAACGCCGTCCGACCCGGCGCGCCGGTAGGAGGAAGACCGGGACGAGAATCAACGCCACGAGGGTGATCGGCCAGCTCAGGAGAAACATCACCACGAGAATGATGACCACGAGAATCACGTTGCCCACGACGTTGGAAAAGAGGTCGGTGAAAGCCTGTTGCGCTCCGATGACGTCATTATTGAGACGACTGATCAGCGCGCCGGTTTGCGTTCTCGAGAAGAACGCAATGGGCATCTCTTGAATATGACGGAAGACCTCAGCACGCAGATCGTAAATCAGACCTTCGCCAATTATCGCCGAGATCCGTCGTTCAATCAGCTGGAGTCCCGCATCAAAGATGGCGAGAATCGCCGTGAGTACCGCGAGCCCGACGACCAGGTCGGCTCGATGGTTTTTTATCCCCACGTCGATGATCTCGCGCAACAAGAGTGGCGAGACGGAAGAGATGATGGCATCGACGATGACGACGGTCAAGAAAAATATCAACGCCGGGCGGTAGTGCGCCGCGAACTTCAAGATACGAGGCAGCGTGCCCTTTTTGAGCCGGTGCTCGAGGATCTTGCGGTCGCGCTGCATCGAACGCATTCCCATTCGCCCGCCGGCGCCGTGCATACTCATGTCAACTCTCCCGTCTAGGCAGTGTAGGAAGACCCACGCCCACGGCGCGCGGAACGATGATGAGTTCGCGAGTGCGGCTTGGGCGACGTCCCACTGAAAACGTGGCCGTAGCCGACGTTACGAGGTCGCGGCACTGAGCAGAATGATTACGCCCAGGGTCATCATCACGCACGCACCAACTGTTCGCAACACCACCAGGCGCGCCGGAGATCCCGAGAGCCACTGCCTCGCGGTGCCGGCGATGACACCCCAAGTTGCGTCGCTGCAAAAAGCCATGACGCTAAAGAGCACACCAAAGAGCAGTAGCTGCGACGTGACGTTCCCCTTGGAGCGATTGACAAAGTGAGGAAAGACCGCCGCGAAAAAGACCAGCGACTTGGGATTCAGTATTCCGACGGTGAATCCCTGGCGAATGACGTGGACGTTCTTCGGTCGCTGATTCTCACGCTGGACCATGGCTCGAGCGTGCTCGTGACGTTGGCGCAGCGCGTCGTAGCCGAGCCAGAGCAGATACGCGCCTCCGACGAGCTCCAAGACGACGGTGAAGGTCTTGGAGTGCGCCAGGAGGGGGCCCAAACCCACGGCGACAATCACCGAGAGGACCAAGGTGCCAATGCTGTTGCCGAGCACGGTCAGCACCGCAACGCCTCGGCCCCAGGCGACGCCGCGCGCCAACGTAAAGAGCACGCTCGGCCCGGGCACGATGATGATCGCCATCGAGGCCACCACGAACGTCGCGAACTGCCCGCCGCTGATCACGACGAAAACCACGAGACGAGCGATTCGGTCACGCGCAAACTGGCGCCGATGCTAAAGCCAATGGTCGCCGCAAAAAGGGCGGTTCCCACGCCGACGGTTCCCCCCATCAACCAGCCAACGACGAGTACCGTCACTTCCAGCGTGAGGCGGATGTAGACCACGCTGACGCCCCAGTGCCGATGCAGACTCGTCATGAGACCGTCGCGTGGACCGGGTCCGAGTCCGGTCGTCAGATAGAGCGCGCTACCAATCCCAATGACCATAACGGCGCCGACCACGTAGACGGACTTGAGCCAGTAGGCGTGGGGCACGGCGAGATTCGTCGAGACGAGATCCAAGACATAGGCAATGATGATCAAGTTCGCGATCGTGCCAAAACCCGGTCGCTCTCTAAGGGGAAACCACGCGGCCAACACCGCGAGGCTGATGACGGCCGTCGACCAGCCGAGCGACCAGTGCGTGTGCTTTGCGACGCCTTGGGCGAACACCGTCCACGGGGTCGCCCCCCACTGGGATTGGACCAACAGTCCTTCGCCGAGACCAAAGAGCGAGAGACCAAGGATCAGCGGCGGGGCCATTCGAGGACGAATGGTCCAGGGGGTAGCGGCTCGCCACGGCGTCACTGGAATCTTGTGGCTGAGTCTCATGGTCGAAGTAACGCTAGTGGGCCCTCTTTAAACGACTCCCCCTGGTCGAACGTGAGATGGATCTGCACGACGGACTCTCTCGCGACTTAAACCATTTCCCAACGTTGTCGCGACTCGATCAACTGATTGATGGCCGCGGCGGTCATCGGTCGAGCCAAAAAATAACCCTGACCGCGCTGACAACCCAACGCGCGAAGCTGCGCCAGTTGACTTTCATTTTCGATTCCCTCTGCGGTCACCGACAGTTTGAGCGCGTGCGCCATGGCCACAATGGCCTCGACGAGCGCCGTGTCCGAGGCGTCGGTGCCGAGTCCCTTGACGAATCCCTGATCCACCTTCAACTCATCAATGGGGTAACTCTTCAAACGCCCCAACGACGAGAATCCCGTGCCGAAGTCGTCGATCGAGAGCCGCACACCGAGCGCCTTGAGCTCTGCGAAAGTCCTGCCGAAGTAGTTGACGTCGTCCATCAAGACACTCTCCGTCAACTCAAAACAGAGTCCCGCTCCCGAAAATTTCGTACGCTCCAAGGTTTTTTGCGTGACTTGGACGATGTCCGCCGCCATCATCTGGAGCACGGAGACGTTCACCGCCACGGTCACGTCGTGGCCGCCCGCGTGCCATTGCGCCAATTGCGTGCACGCTTGCTCAACGACCCACGCCCCGATCTCATCGATGAGGCCCATCTCTTCAGCGCAGGGAATGAATTCCGCCGGCGTCACGGGCCCCAATTCGGGATGATTCCAACGAAGCAGCGCTTCGGCCGACGCCATGAAGCCCGTCGACAGGTCGACGATTGGCTGGTAGTAGACGGTGAGCTCGCCTCGCTCCAATGCTCGACGCAGTCCGACCATTAAGACGGCTCGCCTCTCGGACTTCCATCGCAGCGATTCATCAAAGTACTCAATTCGGTTGCCGTCTTGTTCCTTGCCGCGAGAGACGGCGACCTCCGCGTCACGCAGCAACCCGGTGGCCGTCGATTCATTCGTAGCCATATTGACGCCCAGGCTCGCCGTGACCAGAAGTTGGTGACCCATGAGTTGGAACGGCTCTCGAATCGATTCGAGGACCAAACGAGCGAGCGTCCCGGTCTCCGATCCGGTGCAGTCATCACTCACGATGATGAACTCATCGGCGCCTACGCGCGCCAGGGAATCTGCCGGGCGTATCACGGCTATGAGACGTTGCGCGACTTGGCGAAGGAGCTCATCGCCAAAATCGTGCCCGAGCGACGAGTTAATTAGTTTGAAGTGGTCGAGATTCAAGGCAACCACGCCCAGGGACGTACCCTGGCGTCGCGTACGGCTTAGTCCGTTCTCCAAGCGGCTGATCAGCAACGTTCGATTGGCGACGCCGGTGAGCGGGTCGTGCAGACCTTGGAAATCACGCTGCTCGTCGATTTTCTTTTGATCGGTGAGATCTGGCATTTGGGCGACGTAGTGCAACGGCTCTCCGTCGTCGCCTCGAACGATTGAGACGTACGCAGACGTCCACACGAAAGTGCCGTCGAAGCGAACAAAGCGCTGTTGGTCGACGAAACCATCTTCCCCCGCTACAACCTGACCAATAACTACTTGCCATTTTTCTACGTCGCCGGGATGGGTGTAGTCAGTCCACTGATGTCCCAGGATGGCGCTGGCGGGTTGGCCAAAGAGTTGACAGGCGGCCCGATTGACGTGCTGCAAGGTTCCATCAAGACCGATGACGATGGTGGCGATTCCCGATTGGTCAAACGTCAAGTCACTGTGAGTGTCTGACGAGTTGCCTTCGACCCCAGAGAGCGACTCGAAGAACGACTCCACCTTGACGTCCTGGCCCATCGGTAAGCCCAGGAGACGGTTCGCTTTCATTTCGTAAACGTTTCGACGCCCCTCATGGCGACGAACGAGATACTCGTTCTCCACCAGGTCGGCCACGATGCCCTGCGCCGTTCGTTCGCTGACTTCGAGAGACGCAGCTATTTCGCGGATGCGAATTCTTTGATTGTTCGCGATGAGCAAGAGCGCGTTCCCGTGATTCGTGAGAAGGGGATAGTCCAGGATTTTGCTCATAGGATCTTCGCTTTCACGCGCACTTGGTCAATATTAGCGCAAGATTTTGCATTAATGTAAAAGCAGCGACCCAATACCTGATACAAGTTGCCTATTTTCTTCTGGGTTCTTTTCACTGTTCTTGCACCAGTGGATAATTACGGGTTCGACCCATACAGCCCCCTAGATAGCTATTTAGCGATTCCGACTCGTCGAATTCCCGACATCAACCGTCTAGAAAGGATCTTCGCGGATTGGTTTAACTGTCCTGGTCTGGGGAGTGCCAGTAAACGACGCTTTCACTTCCCCAACACGTCAATACTCAGGGTTTACTCAGGAAGAAATCGGGTCCTCAAAGAACTCCGAGGTAGTTTCGATAGTGAAGTGTCCCCCAAGATCCTCCGGATGGGAACTTGCATGCACGATTCGATCCTGTAAAGGAGACTCGTTGGAGCAAGGTCGTGAGTTGCTCCGCCGCGTTAACCATCGTCGCGACTCTCGGTATCTGGGGTCTCTCGAGTCCCACGATCTCGTCCGCTTCAACGACGCCGACGTGCGCGACGTCGGACCTCGTGGTGTGGCTCAACACCACGGCGAGCGGCGCCGCTGGTAGCGACTACTACCACGTCAATTTCACCAATATCCCGTCACACTCATGCGCCCTTGAGGGCTATCCCGGAGTGTTGGGAATTTCGTTTCCGAACACCCCGCTCGGCAGCGCCGTCGCACACGACGCGGTTCACCCGGCCAGACTGTTCACGCTCGCCAGCGCGCGTAGCGCGACAGGTCTAGCAGCATCGAACTCGCACAACTCCGTGACGGCGATTCTTCAGTTGACTGACGTGGGCAACTACTCAGCGACAAAGTGCCCACCTGTCACCGCCGTGGGGCTACGCGTCAATCCCCCGGGACAGACCGCGACGAGTTTGATCCCCTATCCCTTCGTGGCGTGCTCGAAGACCGGATCGCACTACCTACACGTCGAGGCGATTCAGAAATACGTAGCGACTCAGTAGTCGACTCCGGGTCCAGATCCTCGACGTAGCGTCGAGAGATAAGGATCCGGCTCCGTGCTCGGTGGGCGCTGCAGAACTCGAACCTGCGACCTCAACCCTGCGAAAGTGCTCCGATACTTTCAATGAGGCGACGTCGTCCGGCCCGACACCACGTGTCCGGGAACGAAGACCTTACGGCGCGACAATGGAAAACATCACACGACGCGATTTGTGGAGCATTTTGTGAGGCAGTACGACCGCAGACATAGGTGAATCCGGCCCCGAGCGGGTCACCAACCCATGTCACGCGAGACCGTGACCCGGCGGCGATGCCTAGGTCGCGCCTCGAAGGTGGACCGATGGCGTCGGTCAAGCAGATCCAAGTTGCCTTCGACTGCGCAGAACCCGAGCGCGTCGCTCTATTCTGGTGCGAGGTGCTGGGGTACGTCGTACCGCCGCCGCCGGAGGGATTTGCTACGTGGGACGATTTCGAGCGTGCACTGCCGCCTGAGCATCGGGGTTCAGCGTTCGCGTGCATTGATCCCTCAGGTGTTGGTCCGCGACTGTACTTCCAGCGCGTTCCAGAAGGCAAGGTCGTCAAGAATCGGCTGCACCTTGACGTGCGGGTGGCGATCGGGCTCGTGGGTGAAGAGCGCCTGGCCGCGTTGAAAGCCGAATGCGCACGATTGGTCGAACTCGGCGCGGCACGCGTACGACTACTGCATGCCGATGGCATCAACGAATCGTGCCTCGTGATGCAGGACATCGAGGGCAACGAGTTCTGTCTCGACTGAGTGGCCGCGATCGTGCTTGAGTCGACGCCGATAATCCTCTCCAGGGTCATATCCAGGGAGAATCCCAAAGACAGCGCTGCCTACAACAAATCGATGAATTGGCTCACGGTAATCCCGGACTGTCGAAGAATTGCCGAGAGTGTCCCTCGAGCGAGTTCCCGGTGAATCGGGACAATAACCGTTCTGCCTTCTTGATCACGAAGTTTCACGTGGCTACCTCGCTGACCGACTTGTTCGAAGCCAATCTTCCCAAGTGCCGTGACGACCTCTTGGCCGGAAACAACAGGTAGCGCGGGACTCACGCAGGAATCAGGACAGTGGTAATGATCGGTGGCTCAAGCGAGTCGGGAAGATCCTCCCCTTCGAAGTACAAACCGAGTGCTTCTTCGAGATTCGCAACAGCGCCTTCAACAGTCTCGCCTTGACTGACGACGTCGACGTCGAGGCACCTCGCGACATACCAAGGTGCTTCGTGAGTGACTGCGACAGTGAACTTCATAATCCAAATCGTACCAGCGACCTGTGTCATAAGGTCGGAGTGGACCGTAGCGGCCGGCTTTCAAACCATTCCCGTCTCCTTACCGGACTGATCAAACACGCTGAAGACATTGGCGCAAGCGAAAACGTGAAACTATTCGTCAAATGGAAATACGTTGTACGACTGACAACGATGCGCGGGCCCTAGCGGACAGCTTTCAAACCTTTCTCTGCCGCTCGCCGATCCGATCGAATAAATCGAACAAACTGTGCGCGTTCAAAGTGGACAACTAGACGAGCAGGGCCTCAAGTTGTGCGCGGTCCGGGCCCGGAATCACGTAAGTCGGATTCTGTCCAGCGACCTCTAGCACCCGTTCGATGACGCCAGGGCGTGCGAACAACTCACTGGGCTGCGTCAGACACGAACCGAGTTCTGAACTCCAGGCGAGGACCTGAGGGTCGTAGTGCGCCGCCGAGGAGAAGGCCCGTGCAACAGCCACTGAAGAATCGGAGGGGTCGTGAGGATCGGGTTCACCCAACCGCAGCGCTTCGACCTCGGGGCCCCGGACCCGGTCGAATTGCACCGTGGCGTCGTGCCACGGCACCGCCTCTCGCCTCGTCGTCTCATCCCACGCCGTCGCGAGCTCCTTCGGATGGCCCACGTTCGCCACCACCACGTCGCTAAGTGCGACGGCGTGATTCAGTCCTAGAAATATGCCCCGACCGATTGACGGATTCGTGAAGCCCCAGGCGTCCCCGATGGGCAACAGACCAGTGGCGCAAGGGCGACCGTCGACCACGAACTGACGAGTGGTGTTCGCGGTACTGACCATCGAGTTGACCTCGGTCACCGCCTCGCCGTCAATCCAATGCGCGTGGTGGGGCATCGAGCGCACCACCTTGTCGAAGACATCGGGGTCACGCACCTTTCGCATCGGCTTGTCCTTCGGCGAGTGATAGATCGTCACACTCCAATGGTCGCGATCGCCCGGCACGGTGAGCACCGAGATCGATCCCATCGGCGACAAAAGTGGGGCACGGTACTCGGGCTGGTTCAGCCCCTGGAAGTATCGCGTGTTGTACACGAAACCGTACTCCTCGGAATGCTCAGGCGGCCTAAGTCCCCCCGCCGCCTCAATCAAAGATGAGAACGGGCTGCGACGTCCAGCCACGTCAAGCACAAGATCCGCGGTCACCACCTCACCTGACTCGGTCTTGACGCCAATTACGTGTGGCACATCGCGTACCACTTCGGGACCGAGGACCAGTTCGGTCACCGGACAGTTGTAGCGAATCTCGACGTCGGGGCACGCCCTTGCCGCGGCCGCGAAACCGAACTCCAACACCGGGCGACGACACGTCGAGCGAGTGAAGAACCTTGAGAAGTCGACGCCACCGGCCCCACCCGGCAGATTTCGAGCCAGCTGCTCGGCAACGTTGAACTGCCCCACGCCAGCCGCGACCAGTTGATCGATCACGCTCGGCAGTTGGTCTTCGAGAAGCGCCCTCGCGCCAGGCAGAAGGAGATGGACTTGGTGGAACTGGGCCACGCTCCGCCTCTCCCACAGGTCCCACGCTTGCTCCACGTCAACGGGAGGAGGGTTGTCTCGATCGAGCACGACGACGTCCATGCCACGCGCGGCGAGGAGCATCGCCGCTGACAGGCCCGTGGGGCCACCTCCCACCACCACAACCCGAGTCATGAATACTCCCCCGAAATCACCTTGCGACAGAGACTATCGGTGGGTGTCAGACTCTGCTGGTGATTGTTTTCGTCCACGGAGTCCCCGAAACCGCTCGACTGTGGGACGGCGTGCGGGCGGCGATCGGCATGGAGTCGCTCGCACTGACCATGCCCGGATTTGGTTGTGAGCGCCCCGAGGGCTTCGGTGCCACGAAGGACGACTACGTCAGCTGGTTGGTCGAAGAACTCGACCGGATCGTCGAGCCCGTTCATCTGGTGGGCCACGACTGGGGTGCGGCCCTGACCTACCGCGTCGCCACCGCGTACGGCGACCAGTTGGCCAGCTGGAGCGCGGACGTCGCAAACGTCATGCACCCTGATTACGTGTGGCACGATCTCGCGAGGTTCTGGCAGACCCCCGGGGCGGGCGAGTCGCTACTGGCCGACCAACGCGCCACTTCGGTCGAGATACGGGCTGCGCGCTTCGAGACCTTGGGTGTCAACCACGATGATGCCGTGGCGATGGCCGGCGCCGTAGATGAGACCATGGGATCGTGCATCCTCGATCTCTATC
The DNA here is from genome assembly GCA_035533495.1 of Acidimicrobiales bacterium. Classification (GTDB taxonomy): domain Bacteria; phylum Actinomycetota; class Acidimicrobiia; order Acidimicrobiales; family RAAP-2; genus RAAP-2. Next base: position 79,052 of record DATLTW010000074.1, read on the forward strand.
GCTCCGCGCTTCCCAACCCTTACGCCCATTGGCGCGACAAATGGGGCCCCACGGCGGCTCCAGGTATGGTGCTCTGGCCGAGTGCGGACCCCTTCGGCGACGAATCCATGTCGATCGAGGTGGCGGCGGGCCTCGGTGCGCATCACGAGACACTCGAGGGCATGGGTCACTGGTGGCCGCTGCAGGCTCCGGCCCAGGCCGCCGTAGTGCTCGCCAGTTATATCTCATCGATCAACTAGGCACAAGGGCGACCGCACTAAAACAGTTGCGAATTCGATCAGTTGCTCGTCCACCACGTTGGAAACTTCAAGAGGCGGGGTGAACTGACTGCGCCAAGCGAAGGAGAGCGTTGTAAATCTGACAACGGTGCGTGGGCGCTGCAGGACTCGAACCTGCGACCTCAGCCGTGTGAAAGTGTTAAGAACCTTTGCACCAGACGATGCGACACGACGGCATAGCACTTGACGAGGAACAATGACAACGCGAGACGACGTGAGAAATCTGCACGCGACGCGATTTGTGGAGCATTTTGTGAGGCAAGATAACACTGCAAGCAATCGACCGAAGTGTTAGCTCCACCGCACGAGGATCTGTGAAGCGCCAAAGAACGATGCAACGATTTGGTTCGCTAATACGACCTCAAGAGATGAATTAACGGAATCTCCAAACGACTGGGAATCACACCTATGTCCACGAATGTCTTCGAAACTAATCTCGAATCACTTCGACGTCGACTTGGAGCGCCCTGTACACGGGAAGAGCTCGTGCATCTCGGGTGAGAAGGACCAGACCACTCTCGGCTGCTGCGGCTCCAATGAGCGCATCGTACACCGATCCACCGGCGATTCCCAGGCTCGCGAATTTTGGCAAAAGTCCTTCGGTGGCCAACGTTGTCAGGTACTTGATCGATGGGAAATTCGCGCTTATTAGCCGAACTGCCGCCTCCGGTGATCGCCGAGCAGGCGGGGGCAGACGCGTCAGGACCGAGAATGTCTCGAATGCGGCATGACCCGCCAGACCCAAACTGCGGTTGCCAATGGCACGCAGTGTGGCTGCGTGGTGCTCATGATCCTCCACAACAATGGCGATTGCCACACTCGTGTCCACTAGAGCGTCCACACCACTACTTTTGATCGGCATCCCTCAACTCCCGAACAAACTCATCGGTGATGGTGGCATTGGAAGCAGGGATGACGAGGCGACCGCCTTTCTCAACGAGCGAATCGTCGAAGACCGGCTCGACGCGAAGTGACGCGCCGTCGGCCGTTATCTCAACTTCGCCGGAATGAAGTCCTAGTCGGTCCCGCAGCGCCTTCGGTACAACCAGGCGGCCTGCCTTATCAATGGTTGTTCTCATCCCATCAGTATACCAGATGAATGGTATGAGATGATTATCCAACGCCAAATTCCTAGACGAACAGACTTGGATGGCATTTTTGGCTCATCGAAGTGCTGGCGCCGTACGCCTTATTATCGCGGCTCGGGCTTAGGAGTCAGCTCGTAGCAACTGCTCGTCCAGTCGGAGCCACGTGATCCCCGCGGCATCGGCTGGCGGAGTGGTGTCGCGCATGATTCGGTGGAGTGCGCCGGTAGCCAGTTCTTCGGCGAGCCAGAGCTTCTCGTGGACGTCTTCGCCAGGTGCCTTGGCGCGGTAACCGAAACGTGCATCCGGAAAGTCACTGTGCGAGAAGAAAAGCTCCACTCTCTAGCCACCGTCGCTGATAGTGGCGTCTGCCGCTTGCACCTGCGGTGCACCGAGCTGGTGCGCAAAACCAACGAAGAGCTCGAAACTCGTCAGTTGCTCGTCGAGGGTACGCGCATTGGGCGTCACCTTCGAAATCTTAGGGGGTATCGTTTTCCGAATTAGCGCACCCCGCGGAAATCCGATGAACCTGTAATACTGACAACGAGTGATCACTGCAGTGGGCGCTGCAGTGGGCGCTGCAGGACTCGAACCTGCGACCTCAGCCGTGTGAAGGCTGCGCTCTAACCAACTGAGCTAAGCGCCCGGGAGACTCATGTTACCGGCTTACAAAGATGACGACATTTGCCTCGCGTTGTAGCCTTCAGCCGTGCCAGAAAACCCTGACTCGACGTCCCCGCTAACGTCGCGACTACGTCGGGCCCGACGTCCCTCGGTGGCCCCCCGAGAGATGGTCCTCGGCCTCGATAGTTTTGAGCGAAAGATCAGCCTCGTGGGCGCGGGCACCGCCTTGATTTTCGCTCTCGCGACGGTGGTCGAATGGGTGCGCAACGCCGCCACCATCGTCACGCTGACCCCCTCCAAGACCAACACCTGTACGAACGGTTATCACTTCGTGAAGGTGACCTCGCTCTGTGAAAAAGTGACCCACACCTCGCGCAGCGAGTGGGAGGTGCGATTCCTCTTCATCACCGTCGTGGCCCTTTGCATTCTGTACTTCGCCCTTCGCCGCAAACGCGCCGGCGTGGCCTGTTTCTCCATCTTCTTGGGCTTGGGCCTTGGGGTCAGCACCGGACTCGTCTTTTTCTTCTTAGGTGCGTGGCTGATCGTGCGGGCGTATCGACTCCAGAAATATGGTGACGCGAGTTTCTTTGGTTCAAACCGGGTGGCCAAGGAGACCGGACAAGCCAAACGCGCGGATCGCGTGAGCAGATCGACTGCCAAGACCGAGGCCGCACGAGCCACGCCAAAACCCGCCGCGCCACCGGCGGCCTCAAAGCGATACACCCCGAAAAAGCCTCCTCGCCGCCGCTGAATCATGACCAGATTAGGCATGGACTATCCAACGAAGTGGGGCCGTGGCTACAGCGCGCGTTTCGCGCGAAACGTCATCCACAGCTACCTCATGGGACCCTACGTCCGCTACCTCACGACGCTCGAGGTTCGGGGCGTCACGAACATTGTGGGTAAAGGACCCTTCATCTTCGTCGCCAACCACTCGAGTAACGCCGACACCATCATTCTCCTGTCGGCGCTGCCGGTCGAGGTTCGCCGGCGCACGATCGTCGCCGCGGCGATGGACAGCTTTTTCATGAACGCCCGTGACGCCTTCAAAACCGTGCTGGTCTACAACGCGATCCCCGTCGACCGGCTAAGGGTCAATCGGCGCAGCGCCCAACTGGCGCTCGAACTCGTCGAAGACGACTGGAATCTCGTGATCTACCCCGAGGGCGGTCGCACGCCTGACGGCAACCTGCATGAGTTCAAGGGCGGCGCGGCGTACCTGGCGGAGCGTTCGAAGGCGATGGTCATCCCGACCTATCTTCACGAAGCCGGAATGCTCAAAGGACCCAAGTACGCCAAGGCGCCCCAGTACGTCGACTCACCCAGTCAGCGTCGTCATCACGTCATCGTGGCCTTTGGATCGTCGATGCATTGCGACGAGGGCGAGAACATGCGACGCTTCAACGTTCGAATTCAACACGCGGTGTCCGCTCTCGGCCGTGAGGTGAGCGGCGACCCGACTTACGGGACAATCGTCGACGACCATTAGCGTGCGAGCAGCGCTCGGCGCTCCTCGTAGAGTTGATCGGCCACCGTTGCCAGGGGTTCAAGCTCGAGACCGAGAACCCGCTCGAGCACCTCGTCGGCGAACCAGGGATTCATCGCCAACACCGGGCCGTGCGCGTAGCTCGCCCAAAGGGTGGACGTCGCAAAACCGTCGACGGCGCCGTCATTGCCGCGACCTCGCTCCACCGTGCCGAGCGCCTCGACGCCTGGACCCAATGTCGTACGTCCCCCGTGGTTCTCAAAGCCGACGAGGAGACGTCCGTTCCGCCGAACAAGGAGATCACCGACCGAGCGACTCTCCCCGCGGTGTGTCTTAATGTCCACGAGGCCCAGTCCTTCGAATTCGTCGTCGCCTTCGACGGCAAAGCTGGTGCCGAGAATCTGTAGTCCCGCACAGACCGCCAAGACGTAACCCCCGTCTCGGACCCTCGAAGAGAACGATGATCGGCGCAGTAAATCAGCCCCTAAACGTTGTGGACCATCTTCTCCCCCACCCAGGAGATAGATCGACGCGCCGGGCACTTCGTCGTCGATGCCCACGTTGATGATTTCAGCATTGACGTTGCGGCGTCGCGCGCGCTCGGCCAAGACCAGAGCGTTGCCCCCGTCCCCGTAAGTTCCCAGCAGTTCGGGGTAAATGAGGCCGATGGTCAGCACGCGCGCGACCTTGTTCGCCACTCTTGAAAGGCGGTGTAGTTGGCCAGTAGCGCGACCGGAACAGCCGACACTGGGATGGACGAGTCGTCATTCACCACGACGTAGTCCACGTTCGCGTACTCGAGACGCGTCGCCAGGTCGAGTCGGCGATCACCGAAGCAGAAGACTCGGTGGCCCCGCAACAGTTCAAAAGGCACGTCGTAGAGCCACGAAGGATCATGTCCGTCGGCGACGCGCGCGTTGATCGCCACCCACACGTTCGATCCGTCGCGCTCGAGTGTCAAAAGCATGGCCGCGAAGCCGGCCGGGTTCTTCGCGAGCAGTAGACGAAAACGATGGCTTCGCCAACGTCGAACGCTATACCGTCCCGCCACGCTCGTCAGTGCGTTGACTCTCGCCACGGCCAGCGCTAGGTCGACGCCCACCAGCGAGAGCGCGGTCAGTGCCATGGCGGCGTTGGCTTGGTTGAACGCGCCGGGCAGCTTCAAGTCGAGCGCAAGTGGCGTACCTCGCACGACCAGGTTGTCGCGAAGCGTCGTGGCTATGTTGTTCGGCTTGGCGAAACCACAGTCGCACCACCACGACGACTCGGTGAAGTGAAGTGGTTGGGTACAGTGAGGGCACGAAACGGCGTCCGTCGTCCACGGCGTTGGTACGTCGCACCAGGCCACGCTGGTAGCGAGTTCCGCGGCGTATACGACCAGCGGATCGTTGGCGTTCGCGATCACCTGGGACTCCCTCGCGTTGGCGAGCAGTACGCGCCAACGATCAGCGATCCGGCGCACTTCGTTCGCGCGATCGAGCTGGTCGCGGGAGAGATTCAACAGTGTGATCGTGCGCGCGCCGGTCGCCTGGGTGACGTCCGGCAACCATGATTCGTCAACTTCAAGTACCGCCGAATGACTCTTTGACGCCACCAGCGCGGCGACGAGCCCAGCGGGCATGTTCGAGCCAGTGTCGTTCGTCGCCACGGCGCCGCCCCAGCCCGCGGCAATCATGGCCGATGTGGTCGTCTTGCCATTCGTTCCGCTCACCAGGATCACGTCTCGACGATGCGCGAGATCGGCCAACAGTTCGGGCGCCAGAGCGAGTCCCACTCGGCCCCCAACGACGGTTCCCGAGCCCCGAGAAGTGAGCCGAGAGAGGAAGTTGACCGTGCCAACAGCCCTTCTTGCGATGTCATCGCGAAAAGAGGACCCACTTGGCATTAACGCAACGCTAACAATCCCTAAACGGCAAAAGGACCAACCGGGGGGCGGTTGGTCCTTTTACAAAACCCTAGGATTACTCAAGGGGGGTTCGAGTAAAGCAGGCTGTTATCAGTATGGCGGTCCACTTTATATCTAGCAAGTGAATAGGAGAGATACTTTGCATCTATATAGTAGATAGGTGGAGATACGCCAGCTAGAGGCCCTGGTCAGCATCGCCGATCACGGGACCTTCTCTCACGCCGCCGAGGCCCTGGGCACGGTCCAGTCCAATATTTCGAATCGGGTGGCTCGCTTGGAACGCGAACTTGGTACCGAGCTAGTCGATCGCGCCACGGGCAACTTAACCGAGTCCGGCACCATCGTCGTGGGACGCGCGCAACGAATACTCGTCGAACTACGAGCTATTGCGTCAGACGTTTCGGAACTCAACGCGGATATCTACGGTCAAGTGACCCTTGGGATGATCGGCACGGCGGGCCGTTGGATCGTGCCCCTACTACTGGAGAATCTGCGAAAGCGCTACTCGCATATCACCCTTCAAATAAGCGAGGGGACCAATTCGGCAATCGAACCGCGCCTCGTCAACGGCCAACTCGACCTCGCGGTACTCGCGTGGCCCGTTCGAGCCGAAGAACTGACCGAAGTTGATCTCTTTACCGAAGATCTCGTGGTCATCGCCGCGCGAGATCACCCGCTCGCTCAGCTGATGGGTCCTCTCCCCTTTTCCACGCTCGCCCAATACGAGATTCTGCTCCCGATGCGTGGCACGCCCATTCGCCGAGAGATCGACGAGGCAGCTCACCAGGCTGGCATTGAGTTGCATCCCCTGATTGAACTTGACGGAATACGAACCATCGCGTCGATGACGTTCGACGGACACGGCCCGTCCATTCTGCCGGCCACCATGTTGTCGCCTCACCTTCGGGCCAACTTCGTCGCTCTCCCGATCAAAGACATTGCCAAGCGTCGCGTGGTATTGGCGACGCGACAGTTCGGCTTCCCGGCCGCACCGGTTCGCGCCATCCACGCTCTCCTGCTCGACGTCGTCGCCAACGCCACGAACGTGCCCGACGGCGTCTACCTGCCCGCCAAGAATTCTCTGCAATAGTCAACGGGTGCCCACGCCGCTATCACCCGACGAGATAGCCGCCTCAATTATTAAACGAGATCGAGCTTTCAAGAAACTCATCAAGGAAATCGGATCTCCGCCGCCTCGGCGCAGCGCTCCGGTCGCGCAACGCTTTCCCACATTGGCCCGTTCGATCACGTACCAGCTCCTCGCGGGCAAGGCCGCAAACACCATTCATCAAAGAGTCATCGATCTCTGTGACGGCCACGTCAGCGCCGAATCGATCACGAGTGCCGGTCACGAGAGATTGCGGGCCGTGGGACTTTCGAATGCGAAGGCGGCCGCCATGCTCGATCTGGCCGAGCGAACCCTCGACGGACGCGTGCAATTGGCCCGACACGGTCGGATGAGCGACCACGAGGTCCTCGTCGACGTGGTGGCCGTTCGCGGCGTTGGGCCCTGGACCGCGCAGATGTACCTAATGCACACTCTGGCGCGCCACGACGTGTGGCCGGCGGGCGACTTTGGGGTGCGCAACGGTTGGTCGATCGTGCACAATCTCGACGAACTCGTGAGCGAGGGCGAACTGGGAAAAGAAGGCGACGCCTTCACCGGGGTACGTTCGGATGTGGCGTGGTACTGCTGGGAGGCCGTGGGCCTGTCGCGCGCAAAGTAACCTCGCAATCGTGGCCCTACTTTCACTCCGTGACTTCGAAAACAACGCCCTCGAAACCTTGAGCGAATTCGCTGCGATTCCGGCTCTTTCCCCAGGGTTCGACGCCGACTGGGAAGATCACGGGTACTTAGAAGAGGCCGCCCAACTTCTCGCGGCGTGGGCCCGGAAGCGCCAACTGGCCAACTTTGAGGTCAAGATTCACCGTCTCCAGGGACGGACCCCGACACTTCTCGTGACCGTCGAATCCACCGCTGGCGACGGCGGCACGGTCGTGCTCTACGGGCATCTCGACAAGCAACCGCCCCTCGGTGATTGGTCCGAAGGTCTGGCTCCATTCAACCCAGTTCGTCGCGGGAATCGTCTTTACGCGAGGGGGGTCTCGGACGACGGCTACGCCCTCTTCTCAGCACTCAGCGCCATCGAAGCGATGGAAGCCAACGGCCTAGCGCACGCCCGTTGCGTCGTGTTGATCGAGGGGAGCGAAGAGAGCGGCAGCCCCGACCTCGAGGCCTACCTCGACGCCTTGGGCGAGCAACTGGGCACGGTCGAACTGCTCATCTGTCTCGATTCGGGTGCCCTCACCTACGACCGGCTATGGGTGACGAGTTCGTTGCGTGGCGTCCTCAATGTCGAAGTGACGGTTGAAGTACTCGCCCAAGGTCAGCACAGCGGTTCGGTGAGCGGCATCGTGCCCTCATCATTTCGCGTACTTCGTCAACTGCTCGATCGCCTCGAAGACGCCCGCAGCGGCGACATCCTCGTCGACGAGATGCACGTGGAGATTCCCGCGGCGCACCTCAAGTCGGCGCACGATATCGCCGAAGAGTTCGGTGACGTCATCGCCCGCGAGCTGCCGACACTGCCCGGCGTGACGTTGATGGGCGCCAGCGCCGAAGAGCGCCTCTTACGTCGCACCTGGTACCCGACGCTGTCGGTGATTGGCATGGGCGGCATACCGACTCCCGACATCGCGGGCAACGTGCTTCGCCCCTTTACGACAGCCGTGCTCTCGTTTCGACTCCCGCCGAGCGCTGACGCCGTGGCGGCTGGCGCGGCCGTGCAACGACTACTCACCTCTGACGTGCCGTCGAACGCCCTCGTAAGTGTGACGCTGCACCCCGCGGACGGATGGGTCGCGCCCGAACTGGCCCCTTGGCTTGCGCCGGCCCTCGAACAGGCGTCGCTCGACGCCTTTGGGCGCTCGGTGGGATTTACCGGCGAAGGCGGTTCAATTCCCTTTCTCGCCTCTCTGGCCAAACGGTACCCCGGAGTGCAGTTCGTAGCGACCGGCGTTGGCGGCCCGCAGTCCAACGCACACGCGATCGACGAGATGCTCGACCTACCCACGGTGGTCGGCGTCACCAACGCCGTCATTACTGTGTTGAAGGCGCACGCGACCAAGTAGGGAACCACGATGAGCGAACCGGTAGATCTCTGGGTGGACCCCGTGTGTCCCTGGGCGTGGGTGACCTCGCGGTGGCTCTTAGAGGCCGCCCAAGTCCGCGACTTTGAGGTTAACTTTCACGTCATGAGTCTGGCCGTGCTGAACGAAGGTCGTGACCTATCCGAAAAGTACGTCGAGCTGCTGCAAAAGGCGTGGGGACCGGTCCGAGTGCTCATCGCCGCCGAGTCGCGCCACGGTCACGAAGTCGTCGAACCGCTCTACAGCGCCATGGGCACGCGCTACCACGTAAGGGGTGAGAAAGCCTTCGACCAGTTGATCACCGACGCACTCCACGACGTTGGACTCGAGGCCGATCTCGCCCAGGCCGCGACCAGTACCGAGTTCGACGAGGCTCTGCGCGCGAGTCACCATAAGGGCATGGATCCCGTGGGTTACGAAGTCGGTACTCCGGTCATTCACGTGGGCAAGGTCGCCATCTTCGGTCCCGTCGTGACGCCCGCTCCCAAAGGTGAAGCCGCCGGCAAGCTCTTTGACGGCGTGCTCTTGGTGGCGAGCACTCCGGGGTTTTATGAACTCAAACGAACGCGAACCGACGGACCAAGTTTCGACTGAGCGTCTAACCGGCCCCTAGCCGCGCGGAACATCCTTCCACGCGACGTCCTTATCGTTGCGCGGCTCACCCGGAAGTCCGAGGACGCGCTCGCCAATGATGTTGCGCATGACTTCGCTGGTGCCACCCTCGATGGAGTTGGCGCGCATTCGAATGAAAGCCTTTCGCATGTCGCCACCGGTCATGGCCGACTCCGTGGGACGAATTTGGGGATAGTTCGAGCCGTAGAGCATGCCCTCGGCGCCCAGCAGGTTCACGCAAAGTTCGCTCGTGCGCTGATTCTCTTCAGCGAAGGCCAGCTTGGCCACCGATCCCTCGGGTCCGGGCGTGCCGGCCCGACGCAAATCATTGGCCCGCCAATTGGTGAGACGCCCCACCTCGTTACGCACCCAGGCGCGCATCAAATCGCTTCGTACGGCGATCGCGTGCGCGTCGCGGCGAGTGGCCCAACGTTGTCGCCAGATCTTCAGGGCTTCGCCAATGAGGCCCGAACTGCGCGGCGGCACCGTGCCACCAATGGACACTCGCTCGTTCATCAATGTGGTAATGGACACGCCCCAGCCCTCGCCGACGCCGCCCAGACGTCGGGTGTCGGGGATGCGCGCCTCATTGAAGTAGCACTCGTTAAACTCGGCCTCGCCGGTCGCCTGATAGAGCGGCAACACCTCCACGCCCGGCGCGCGCATGTCCACGAGGAATGCCGTGATGCCCTTGTGCTTGGGGACATCGGGATTCGTCCGCGCGATCAATAGCCCGTAGGCCGACAGGTGCGCGAGCGTGGTCCACACCTTTTGGCCGGTCACGATCCACTCGTCACCGTCGAGTTCCGCCCGGGTGGCGAGCGTGGCCACGTCCGATCCCGCGCCCGGTTCCGAGAAGAGTTGACACCAGATCTCTTCGCCCGTGAACAGCGGTCGCAAGAAGCGCTGTTTTTGCTCCTCGGTGCCGTGCGTGACGAGGGTGGGCGCCACCATGCCGTAGCCAATCACGTTGCGACCGATGGCGTTGGGGGCGCCGAGTCGAGTCAAGCGGCGAAGGGCCTGCAACTGGTCGCTCGGCGTCAGTCCCAGTCCCCCATTGCCCCGGGGGAAATGTGCCCAGGCCAGTCCCCGATCGAACTGCTCACCCAAGAAGATAACGGGATCGGTCGTCGCGGGAGGAAACGACGCCACGAACTCATCGATTAAGGCGTCGAGGTCCACTTCAGCGTTAGCCATAGCTCTCCTTCGAAGTTGGGCGCGTTCATCGAATACTACGCAGGCTCTCGCGACGGCGCGAACACTATCGCGACGTCGAGTAAAACAGAGTCATGACCACACCTCGAATACTGGCCACGTCCGGGGGGTGGGTTGCCGGTCCGGTACAGATGTCGGTGCGCCTCGGCATGATGGTGCTCGACGCCTTGGCCAAAACGAACAAGGATCGTCCCCGGGTCTGTCTCGTGGAAACCGCCAGTGGCGATCCCAGCCTCTACTACGCCATGTCCTACGAGGCCTTTAACGCGGCGGGCTGTGATGTGACCGAGCTCAAACTCTTCCCGCAACCCTCGGCCGACCCGACCGAACGCCTCTGTGGCAGTGACTTCGTCTGGGTCGGCGGTGGCTCAGTGGTGAACCTTCTGGCGCTGTGGCGCCTTCACGGCGTGGACGACGCGATGCGCGAAGCGTGGCAACGCGGCGTGATCCTGGGCGGTGTGTCGGCGGGCAGTCTCTGCTGGCACCTCGGGGGAACCACGGACTCCTTTGGCCCCACGCTCCAACCGGTCACGAACGGGCTGGGTCTCGTGCCCTACGCCAACGGCGTGCACTACGACTCCGAAGCACAACGTCGTCCCCTCTTGCACCAACTCCTCAAAGACGGCGTCCTGCCACCTTTGGCCTACGCCACCGACGATCACGTGGGTCTCTGGTACGAGGGAATTGAGGCGACGTACGTCGTGGCCGACACCACCGTATGCGTCGAAGAGGGCCCGGCCGCCTATCGCGTGGAGTTCGTTGACGGCGAAGTGGTGGAGACGCGCGTGGGCGTCGGCCGGCGATTCAACTAACGAACGCTGCTGGTCCTCACTCGGCTCGCGGGCGCGGCAGGGCCGAACGCACTTCGTCCGCCCGACGTCCCAGCACCGCCGCCTTCTCGAGCACGTCCGAGCCGCCACAGTGCACCAGCCAGTTCGCCAACATCAAGTACCCATCTTGCGTCAGCACAGACTCTGGGTGAAACTGCACCCCTTCGAGCGCGAGCGAGCAGTGTCGCATCCCCATGATCAGACCGTTCGAACGCGCGCTGACCAAAAATCCATCGGGTATCGCGTCGTCCACGACCAGGGAGTGATAACGACCCACGACGAGCGGATTCGCCACACCCAAGAACACACCCAGCCCGTCGTGCTCGACCAGACTCGCGCGTCCGTGCAATAACTCCGGTGCGGCCACGACGTCTCCCCCGAACGCCTCGGCGAGAGCCTGATGCCCCAGACAGACCCCCAGCAACGGCACGCCGGTTTCGGCGCAGCCTCGAACGATCGCCACGCAGTTGCCGGCCGCGCGCGGGTGACCGGGACCGGGTGAAATCAGGACACCATCGACGTGCAAAGCCTCGACGCCGCTGGCGCTGATCTCGTCGTTTCGTCGAACGCTCACCGTCGCGCCTAGTTCCGACAAGTACTGCACCAAGTTGTAGACGAAGGAGTCGTAATTATCGATGACGAGAATTGCGAGTGGCTCGGACATTGAGGACAATCCTACGGCGGGCAGTCACTAGCCTTTCCCCATGGAACCCCTCGAGCTCTCGCGATTTCTCGAACTCGTTGAGCAGGGCTACAACGTGGTGCCCCTTCACGTCACCTTGCAGCTTGACCGCGAGACCCCCGTCTCGCTCTATCAACGACTAAGTGAGCGGGCGATATTTCTGTTGGAGAGCGCCGCCCTGGGCGAAGCCACCGGTCGCTACTCGTTCATCGGTCTCGATCGACGCTGGCGCCTTACGACGCGTCACGCTCAGACGGTGGTCGAGGGAACCGAAGCCCATGTCAGTGAACTCGCTCCTCTCGCGGAGCTGCGCGCGCGCTTATCCCGTTACCGTACCTACCTCACCAGTGAACTGCCCGATTTCATCGGCGGAGCCGTCGGGTTTGTGACTTACGACTACGTCCGTCGCCTCGAGCGCCTGCCGGGGCGGGCCAGTTCACCGACGTGGCCCGACGTCGACTTCTCCTTTGCCGAGGTGATACTCATCTGCGACCACCTGCGCCACACGACGACGATTGTGGTGCTGGCACTGGTCGAACAGAGCGATCCGAGCGAGGTCTACCGCTTAGCTCGAGAACGGCTCGACCAATTAGTCGCGGCCTTGCTAGAGCCACCCCCCGCCAGTGACCCCGCGACCGAGCGGCTCATCGCGACCGCCCCTCTCCAGCGATCGACCATCGATATTCGAGCAATCGCGCGAAGTCTGTCCAACTTCAGTGCTGACCAATACGAACAGATCGTTGAGCGAGCCAAGGGATACATCGTCACTGGCGACGTCTTTCAAGTGGTACCGAGCCAACAGTTCACACGCCCCAGCCAGGTGAACCCTCTCACCTTGTACCGCGTGCTGCGAGCCCTCAATCCCTCGCCCTATATGTACTTGCTCGATTCAGGAGAGAGCCAGATCGTGGGTGCCTCCCCCGAGATGTTGCTGCGGGTGCACGAACGAGTGGTCAGTACGAGGCCCATCGCCGGCTCGAGACCGCGAGGATCGAACGACGCCGAGGATCTCGCTCTCGAAGCCGAGATCCTCGTCGACGAAAAGGAGATAGCCGAACACGTCATGTTGGTTGATCTCGGACGAAACGACGTCGGGCGCGTCGCGACGCCGGGCACGGTGCGAGTCGAACAACTGGCCCACGTGGAGCGGTTTTCTCATCTCATGCACCTCGTGAGTCACGTGGACGGCGAACTGCGAGCGGATCTGGACGCCTTTGATGCCTTCAACGCGCTCTTTCCCGCTGGCACCTTGACCGGTGCGCCAAAAGTTCGCGCGATGGAACTGATCGACGAGTTTGAGCCGGTCTATCGAGGGCCGTACGGGGGGGCCGTGGGGTACTTTTCCCTCTCGGGCAACGCTGACTTCGCGATCACCATCCGCACCGTCTCACTGCGAGACGGACTCGCCACGGTCCAGGCTGGTGGGGGCGTCGTCGCGGACAGTCGCGGTGCCGTTGAGTACGAAGAGTGCCTCAATAAGGCGTCGGCGCCCCTATTGGCCCTCGAGATCGCCGATCAATGATGTCGCGTCACTTTCGGAACACTGCGAGATCTCATGAATTGAGAGCTCGCGTCTCGCGCTTCCCCACGAACCGGCACTGACTCAATGGATGGGAGGAACTTCACACAGCCTCGGAGGGGGAACCGTCCGAGGCTGTGTGAGAAGTTTCGACGGCTCAAAAGGCCTTCCGTCGCGACGCGAGTGAGTCACTCGCCTCTTGCACGCTGTTGCGCACCGTGCTTTGAGCCCATGGAGTGAGCACGCTCCTACTTGGTGCACTCCGGACCGGTCGATCATTGCTAAGAGCGTCGTTCCCAGGGTCATCGGAAGCAACGTCGCCGATTCGAGTTCGACTTGAAAACATCCGCAACCACGGCTTCGAGGACTCTTTCATTTCGCCGCTCGATCGGTGGCGAGCCCGGTCATCGGATTCTTTTTGATGGTGAGCGTGACTGGGACGAGGGCGGCGGCGATTGCTTCAGCGACAAGCCATTTTGGCACTGCCCGTACGCGAGTGCCCGCCGTCGACTCCCGTGGCGCGGGTGATGATTTCCCTGGCGCCGTCAATTTTTCCACGGACACAATAAGTCCTCCACTGAACATGAAGTCGTCGTGTCCGCACGGGCGACAATCGTCTAGATCGTCCGGCCCGAACCTGGCGCCTTAAAACCGGAGGAGATTTCCCTCCACTTAAGAGACACTATAGGGCAGTTCTTGAGATGGCACCGGCGATGCTTCCTTGCCTCGCCGTGACGTGATCGACCCCTTCGGCCCCAGAACGCCGGCCAGAAAAGCGCTGTGCGCGACGCCAAAAATCAATCAAGAATCGTAGACTCGACCTGTCCGAGAGTGCTTGGACTGATCGGAGAACTCATGGAGCGTTCGGCCATTCCTCAGCGCATAAGTCGGGTGCTTCATTGGCTTGGCGACATTACCTCACGGGCGAGTGCGGCGCTCGTGGTCGCTTTTGTCCTACTCGTCTATCTGATCGTTTTGGCCATCAATAGATTCCCCGGAAAGTGGCAGGTTGGATTCTCGACCGTGGCGGAGTCGATCACCCTCGTCATGTTGTTCGTGATTCAGCACACTCAAAGCCGCCAGCAGATCGTCCTGCAACTGAAACTCGACGAGTTGATTCGATCCTCACCCCAAGCCGATGACTTACTCGTTCACCTCGAAGGGGCCGAAGACGCAGAATTAATTGAACGCGAAGAGAGCCAGGTGGCTCATCACGAATCGTTGCGAGAAACTGACCCCGACCAGAAATAACCGCCCACTCCTAGGGCCCTCCGATACCAACTCGCCTGACTCATTGACATAATCATTCTGACGCCACACCGACTCTCAGAGATTTTCGCGTCACTCGGCGCCGGCGACTCGCGAATACCAACGAGACGTGACGCGGCGCCAGTAACGAATTGTCCTCAGCGGGCCCCGATTCTCAAAGAGATAATCGGCAGCCGGGCTCGTGGTAGTGCTTGGGTGTCGCCCAACTTCGAAGACTCCAACGAGCGCCGCACGACCGTCGACGCGGCAAAAATCCGCACGAATCTGGTCGGCTCTAGCCAGTGATCGCAACTGTCGATCCTCGAGCGACCGTTTTCGAACAAATCGCTTCATCGCCATGACCACACCTCGAACCTCTTCAGCGAACAAGTTCTAGTGGACTGTTCGCGCCGGTAGTCGAAGCGTGAGCCCCGTGCCCTAGGTGCTTCGTAATTTCCTGGAGGGAGTGATCCAAATGCTGCGCGGATTGAATGAGCCGTTCTTTGAAGATCGTCCGCTCGCTCATCCAAATCTCCTCACCCAAAGCTGGCCGCAGATCCGACTCAATGTCATGAATTTGGCGTTCGATAGCCGAAAACAGTTGCGCGGCAATCTCGATCAACCGCTCGACGTCGTCTTGAATCGTCGTGAACTCCTGACCGAAATCGACGCTGGGACTCATTGGCGATTTCACCAGCGAGTCGAAGCTCTCTTCAGAGCCACCGGGGGAACTATCGCTTCTTGAAAGCATCTTTGACCTTCTCCCCCGCCTGTTTGAGATGGCCCTTCGTCTGGTCGACGACCCCTTCGTCCTCAAGATGGTCATTACCCGTGGCGCGACCCGTCGCTTCCTTCATTTTTCCCTTGGAGATTTGCGCCAAATTCTTTGCCTTATCTTTCATACTCATTAGTTATTCGCCCTTCATTTAGGGAGAGACCGTTGCCTCTCGGGTTCGTCGATTTTCCTGCGGCCAACGTGACTTATCCTCGTCCCGCAGGGGCGCCAAAGTAAGCGAAGACCCTCTGATCGGCGTGGTTCAACCTCATCAGCAATGTCTTGGGTTTTCGCGCGCCGAACTGGATTGACCTTGGAGATGAACTACCTCATGGCCCACCGCGCAAAATCCACGTGGCACCAATCTGGGAAGACCCATTTCAACCCCTCCACTCCATCGCCCGACACAATGTCTGGCACTTAGGAGGCGGGGTCTTGACGTCCTAGGAGGACAGTACCACCTGGACAGAGAATTTTGTCCAAATACTTACTTCACCGAGGGAGCCGTTGCACGTCCGCTCAGCACCGACCGGCTCCGCCACGGCGCTACTTCTTCAACCTGGGCGGGAGAGGGAAGTCGACCTCGTTGGTGGCCAACTTCCCTTCGACGATCCGGGTGGCCACCCCCGTCAGACCTTCATTGTGGTTTCGCGCGTGGGCGCGAAGTCGCCCGAAGGCTTGGTCCATGTCACAGTTCGTCGCCTGGCTTATCATGCCCTTCGCCTGTTCAATGATGATTCGACTGTTGAGAGCGTTGCTCAACTGTTCGTTGAGCGCTCGCGAGTCCAGCGACGACTGGTGCTGAAGAATCGCAATAGTGGCTACGTCGGCGAGTCCTTGGGCAGCGGCCACGTCGGCGACGCCCAATGGGCCCTGGTGCGTTCGAAAGAGATTGAGCGCACCAATCGTTCGCCCGCGAAGTCGCATCGGAAGGCTGTGTACCGCGCGGAAACCGTGGGCCAGTGCGCGAGGCGTAAAGTGCGGCCACCGTTCATCGTGCTCGGTCAGGTCGTAGTTGACGATGGCCTCCCCACTTCGATAGCAGTCCACACAAGGTCCTTCGTCCGCCTGTATCTGAAAGAGCTCAAGCACCCGCATCGACTCACTCGACGACGCGACGAACTGCAATTCACCCCC